>MEMM01000063.1:0-4633 GCA_001767925.1 Alphaproteobacteria bacterium RIFCSPHIGHO2_12_FULL_63_12 | reverse complement strand
CATAGATGATCAGCGCGTGCATGCCGTTGTCGCGGAAATATTCCGCCATGGCGCAGCCGGCGAACGGCGCGAGGAACTGCAAGGGCGCGGGCTCCGACGCGGTCGCCGCGACGACGACTGAATATTCAAGCGCGCCGTTGTCTTCCAAGGTCTTGACGATCTGCGCGACGGTTGAGCGCTTCTGGCCGATCGCGACATAGACGCAATAGAGCTTTTTCTTCTCGTCGCCGCTGGCGTTGATCGCTTTCTGGTTCAAGATGGTGTCGATGCAGATCGCGGTCTTGCCGGTCTGGCGGTCGCCGATGACAAGCTCACGCTGGCCGCGGCCGACCGGGATCATCGCGTCGATCGCCTTGATGCCGGTCTGAACCGGTTCGTGCACGGATTTGCGCGGCAGGATGCCCGGCGCCTTGACGTCGACGACGCGACGCTCGGTTGCAACGATCGGCCCCTTGCCGTCGATCGGGTTGCCGAGACCGTCGACGACGCGCCCGAGGAGGCCCTTGCCGACCGGCACGTCGACGATCGACTTGGTGCGCTTGACGGTGTCGCCTTCCTTGATGTTGCGGTCTTCGCCGAAGATGACGACGCCGACATTGTCGCTTTCAAGGTTCAGCGCCATGCCTTTGACGCCGTCCGAAAACTCGACCATCTCGCCCGCCTGGACGTTGTCGAGGCCGTAGACGCGCGCGATGCCGTCGCCGACCGACAGCACCTGTCCGATTTCGGAAACCTCGGCGTCTTTGCCAAAGTCCTTGATCTGTTGCTTCAGGATGCTGGAAATTTCAGCCGCGTTAAGTTCCATGGAGATTAAGCCTCTTTCATCACGGATTTCAGTCGATTGAGTTTCGTCTTCAGCGAGGAGTCGATCATCGTCGAGCCGACCTTGACGACCATGCCGCCGAGCAGGTCCTTGTCGACCTTCACGGTCAGATTGACCGCTTTGCCGACGACGCGTTCGATTTCGCCCCGAAGGCGCTTCGTCTGTTCGTCATTCAGGGGCGCCGCCGCGACCGCTTCGGCGGAAACCTCGCCGCGGTGCTCGGCGAGGCGCGCTTTGAACGCGGCCGAAATGCCCTCGAGCGCCGGCAGTCGGCGATTGGCGGCGACGACGCCGAGGAAGCTTCGGGTCAGCGCCGAGACCCCGGCCTTGTCGGCGATCACGGCGATCGCGCCCGCCTTGTCGTCGGAATCATAGACCGGGCTGGTCAAGAAGCGGCGGAAATCGGCCGAGGCGGCGATCGCATTGGCGAGCGCTTCGAGGTCGGCTTCCACCTTTTCGACGGCGCCCTGATCGCGGGCGAGGTCGAAGAGCGCCTCGGCGTAGCGACGGGCGGTGCCGGTGAGAATCGGCGAGTTTGCGGCGTCCGAAGACATGAGGGCCTTTAAGCTCCCGTGCGGTTCGGCGCTAAAAAGCGCCTAACTAGTTGAATTTACATCGATTTTAGGGGCCGGACTTGCGCGCGCAAACAGCCCCTCTACGCGAAGTGCGTCGCCGTTAGCATGGCCCCCGCCGCGACGCAACAATCTCTATTGCGACGGAATGGCCCCGTGGGGAGGGTTCCACAAACAAAAATTGGGCGCCATAAACACTCTCATATTTGCCGTGAGCCCAGCTGAAACGGCTTCTTTGATATCGCCGCCGATTTCGCGGCCCGCAGGGGGAGAGAAAAATGTTCAAATCAAGGTCGATTTTTTACGGCGTCCTAGGAATGCTTTGGCTGCTCGCGGGGCCCGGACACGCCACGGGCGATCCGGAAGTATACGGCGCGACGCCGGCGGTATCGGAGGTGCAGATATCTCCCAACGGCAAATCGCTGGCCATGCTGCGCGCGTCTGATGGCCAGATGTCGGTGGTCTTCTATGATCTCGAACATCCCGAAGCGACGCCGGCCGGAGTTCAGATCGGCGGCGGCAAGGCGCGAGATCTTGTCTGGGCGAATGACGAATATGTTCTCGTCCTCGCTTCCCTGACCGGCCGCATGCAGGTGACGACCGGACTGGAGACCATTGAATTCTTCAGATGGTTCGCGGTCTCGAAATCGACAATGAAATCAGTTGTCCTTTTCGGCAATGAAGGAATTCTCTATCTCGCTGCGGCCGGCAATCTTGTTTCAACATTCCAGAACGATCCGGAACGCGCGCTGTTTGCGAGATACTATACGCAAAAGGCGGGACCCGCGTCCTATGATTTGCTCTCCGTCAATCTAAAACGCGGCTCTGAAAGCCTCGTCGACGCCGGTACGGTTTCGACTTACGATTGGCTGGTCACCAGAGAGGGCAAACCCCTCGCGCGGCTTGACTATGACCCGCTGAAAAAAACGACGACGCTATTTGTTCGCGAGAACGGTTCAGAGCAGTTTAAAGAAACCAACCAATATCCTGACTCGCCGGGCGCCGCCGCCGGCATCACTTTCTTCGGCCTGGCGCCCGATGGCGCCAACCTGACAGCCTCCGTCGCCGCCGACGGCAACAGGAGGGCGCTTGTCGAGATCGATCCGCATACCGGCGATACCGTTGCAACGCTGTTCTCGAACGCGAAATACGATCTTGACGGCGTTATTTACAATAACGCCATCGCCACGGCCACGGGCGCCCGATTTACGGACGATTTTCCGAGGCAGATCCATTTCGATCCCGACGAGCAAAAAATCCAGAAGTTGCTCGAAAAGGCGCTGCCGAACGCCGCTCCAAACATCATCTCCAAATCGGCCGATATGGAGAAGATGGTTGTTAAAGCTTTGTATGCGGACCATCCCGAGCAATATTTCCTTTTCGACCGGAAAGCAAAATCGCTTGACATGATCGCAAGCGCCTATCCCGCCATTGACGGCAAGATTGTCGCCCGAAAGGAGAAATTCGACCACGTGAGCGCCGACGGTCTGCAAATCCCGGGCTATTTGACCGTTCCCGCCGGCGCGCAAAAATCCGGTATGCCGCTCATCGTGCTGCCCCATGGCGGCCCGCAGGGACGAGACGACATGGCGTTCGACTGGTGGTCCTTTTTTTATGCGGCGAACGGCTATCTGGTTTATCAGCCGAATTTCCGCGGATCGGACGGTTATGGCGCGGATTTTGTCGCCGCCGGTTTCGGCGAATGGGGCCGCAAGATGCAAGATGACATCACAGGCGGCGTTAAGGCGCTTATTTCGGCCGGCGTCGTCGACCCTGCGCGGATTTGCATCGTCGGCGGAAGTTATGGCGGCTATGCGGCGCTCGCCGGGGCGACTCTGACGCCGGACATTTATGCCTGCGCGGTCAGCGTTAATGGCGTTTCCAACCTACCGGCGCTAATCGGACGATCGGCGAGGTGGAGCGATTGGGCGGAGGATTATTGGGACGTCCGCCTTGGAAGCCGCTTTCGGGATACGAAAGCGCTCGCCGAGGTCAGCCCGACTGAAATCGCCGACCAGGCCGGTGCGCCGATCCTCATTATACATGGCAGAGACGATACCGTTGTCCCCTTCAGCCATGCGATTAAAATGGCGGACGCCTTGAAGGCCGCCCGTAAACCCTACGAACTGGTTGAAATGAAAGGCGAGGACCACTGGCTGTCCCGATCCAGCTCCCGAACGTTGATGCTGTCCAAATCCCTCGAATTTATCGACCGGCATATCGGCGACCGCGGAGCGCAATAAGTCCTTCAGCGGTCGTCGCCCTGGCGGGGCGGCGGTGAGTGACGGCCCCGGTCTGGCGTGTCGCCGACAACTTTCAGGATAGCCGGGCCCATCAGCCTGCAACCAGGCATGGCGCGCGAAGGCGTAATGATCGCCGTATGTTTCAAGAAAACCTTCCCCATGATAACAAATCCGCTTGGGGTATGTTTTGTGAGGGATCGGCTTCGTGCGCATTTCGGGGCCTTCAGCTGAGTTTGACGTGATCGCCGATGCGAGCGGCGGCGCTGGGACGCCCGGCAGTCCGCAGATTCGCCGAAAGAGCGCCGCCGATCGCGTTCAGTTAAATTTTATACATCATCGCAAGTTTCAGTCCGCCAATAACAAAACGCGCGGCTGCCTTTCGTTCGTTGACGCGACATATCAACGATTTCCGGCGTTTTTGAATCTTTATATCCGTATGCTGAAAGAAATAATTTTAAGAAATTTCGACGCGCGTCCATTACAATCTGGCTATTTTATCAATTGTAAGGTGCCGCGTGAGCGAAACGCAGCCAATTGGTCCGCTCATGGCTTGATCGATGGAGCGGCGCGCTTGCGAAAAAATTCTGCGGGGGAATGGATCAGATCATCGGCGGCATCGCTGATCGGCCTGTTGGCGGCGCTCGGCGCCGCGCCCGCCTTCGCCGCCGCGCCCGGCCCGGTCGCTTGCGCCGGCGTCAGGCCGCCGGTGACGCCGCTCAGCGCCAAACACGTCGCCAACCTTCCGACTTATGATGCGCTGGCGCCCGCCGCCGGCGCCGTCGTCGCGGTCCGTTCAGGCGCGTGGTCGGATTCAACGACCTGGGCCGGCAGGACGCCGGTCGGCCGCGTGTTTATTCCTTCGGGCGTCAGCGTCGTTTTCGACATGCCGATGAGCCGTCTCATCCGCTCGGTGCGGGTTGAGGGATGCCTTGAACTTTCTGACAAGGTCAGCTCGCGCCTGAACGCCGAACTTGTTTATGTGGCGCCCGGCGGCG
>MEMM01000062.1 GCA_001767925.1 Alphaproteobacteria bacterium RIFCSPHIGHO2_12_FULL_63_12 | reverse complement strand
TCGCCCATCGCATAGTTGCGCACGTGGCCCATGTGCAGGCGGCCGGACGGGTAGGGGAACATCTCGAGGACGTACGCCTTCGGCGCGTCGCCGGCTTGTGCCGGAGATTTGGCTCGGAACAGGTCGGCTGCGGCCCAGGCATCACGCCATCTGGGCTCCGCAGCCTGCGGATCATACCGGGTTGCCATGGGGGGCTCCCTCTAAGGCATCAGAAGTAAAGTCGAAGTCCGGCCCTTTAGCCGATCTCGGATGCCTTAAGAAGTCGGGCCCGCTCAAGAATCTTGTTCTCGAGCTGCTGGGCCGTGTCGGGATCGACGGTCGCATCGGTCCACGCGCCTTCGGAATTGACCTGGCGATACAGGCTCACCTTCACGCCGTCCGCGCGCAGGCGCGAGTCAAGGATGTAGACGGTGGCCTTGATCCGCTCGTCGGGTGCGGTCTCGAAGCTCTTCCAGTCATAGATGATGAGACCGCCGACCGGGTCTGCGCTGGTCACCGGCAGGGCGGCCATCGTGTCCAGCGAGGCGCGCCACAGATAGGGGTTGGCCACGCTCACGGATTCAGCCGCTGCGACCGCCGCCTTGTTCTTGCCACCCGAAGATTGGCAGCCGGTCACGGCGATCACGGCTGCCATGGCAGCGACGGTTGTCAGCTTCATCATTGTCTCTGTTCCCGGATGCAAGACCTTGTTCACGGGGCGTGTATAACAAGGGGGTTTAGGCCTCGCCAGTGTTGTTCTGCGCAAGGCCGCGCGATCAGCTTTCACGCAGGAGCCGCTTCATGCGCCAGCATCTGACAGGTTTGGTCCTCGCTTGCGCCGCCGTGGCCGCGCCCGCCGCCGCCCAGGATGTCTGGGACGATCCGGGCGGCATCGAAACCTCGGCCACCTATGAAATCGGCGCCGTCCTCGCGCCGGACGCTGACGAGTCTGCCCTTTATGTCCTGCGCGGCGGGTTCGAAGCGAACTTCGTGCTCGAGAACGGCGCGGAGGTGGGCGTGCGCACGTCCGCAGCCCTCGGCAAGGACCATCCGGACCGGGCCGGTTTCAGCGGCGTGTTCGGCCCGTCCCAGTCCGCATCCGGTCCGGCCGGCGCCTATAGTGGCCTCGCGCGCGGCCCGGCCGGTGAAGACATCGGCCCCCGCGGCCGCATTGAAACCGGATACATCTATATAGACGGCGGCTACGGCGAACTACGCGCGGGCCTGGACGAGGGGATTGCCACCCGCTTCTTCGAGGGTGGCCCGACCCTGTTCCGGCAGGCGGGCCTCGTGAATCCGGCGCTTGATCCCACAGGCCGCGTCCTCGCCCGCACCGACCACGACCTGACCGGCCCGTCCCTGAAAGTCAGCTACGCTACCCCCCGCATCCTCGGGGTGAGGGCAGGGGCCTCGTTCACACCGGACGTCAGCTCTGGCAGTCTCGACCGCGATCCCGTCCGAAGCCTCGGCGGCGCGGACCAGCCGGATATCGAGAATGCGGTCGAAGTGGCGGTCAACGTTTCCCGCCGCCTGCCGCGCAGCGGGGTGCGCCTGCGCGCAGCCGCCGCTTATAGTGAAGCCGATGCCGCCCTCGCGGCGCTGCCCGGCACCTATGAGAAGGTCGAAACCTGGTCGGCCGGCGGGTCTGTGGAATTCTCCGCGCTCGCCTTCGGCCTCAGCTATCTCGACAGCAACAACGGTCTCGCCACGCCCGGCGGCGACTATTCGGCCCTGTCCGCCGCCCTTCGCCTGACGTTCGGCAAATACGACGCCGGCATCGAGTATTCGGACGCCGAAGACGAGAATATCGGGGCTGATTCGGAGGCCATCGGCCTGTCGCTTGGCCGCAATTTTGGCCAAAACCTGCGTATCGTGGGCGGCTGGCAGCGTTTTGACACCCGTTTCAAGGGAAATCCGCTGCCGCTGGCCCCCGTCACGCGGGACAGGACGGACGGTATTGTGATCGAAATCACACTATCGGGCTAAAAGCCTGCGGTTTCAGATTGTTAATCTTCCATTAACTCCCGGCGCCCACTATCCTTCATGTTCAGGATGACGAACATGCGGGCGAAATTTGCACTTTCCTTTGCGTTTGCGGCGGCGGCCTTTACGGCCCCGGCGATTGCACAGGTGCATCCGTCTGACGACGCTATCCGGATCGAGGCACCCACCCTGTCGGAAACCTCCTCGGCCCGCGCCGAATGGTACCGCCAGTTCTCGGACACCAAATCCGCCGCCAGCCGCCCGCAATGGGAAGCCGAGCCGACGCAGGATTTCTCGATGCGCCTCGGCGGCAATTCGCGCTGGGAACTGAACCTCGACAAGTTCACCCGCCTCGGCACCTCGCCGCTGCCGCGTGAGGAAGTCCAGGCGGGCGCCTCATTCAAGATCACTCCGCGTTTCTCGGTCGGCGGCGAAGTCAGCATCCGCGCGGATGAGCTGAACAGCCTCAACGACTCGGCCCGCTGGGAAAACCAGGATGTCGAAGCCGGCATCCGGCTGAAATCGGCCTTCAAGTTCTAGTCTGCCGCCTTTTCGAAAGGCCGCATCCCCTCCACAGCTGCAAAACCCGCACACCCGGCGATTCGCCCGGCATTTTCCGCTGTAACACCGCCGAGCGCATAGACCGGCACGCCCGCCGCTTTCACGCGCCGCATGAAACGCCCGGCGGCCATCGCGGCACCAGCGCTGGCGCTGCCGGATGCAAACACGGTCGACAAAAGCACCGCGTCGACCGGCAAACGCGCCGCCGCGCGCAGTTCCCGCCCCGAATGGGCGCTCACCGTCTGCAGCGCGAACCGGCTCTGCCATCGCCGCACGCCCTGACGCAGCCGGAAAGGCCAATGCACCCCGTCCGCGTGCACCTTCATTGCCAGCGCCGGGTCCGCCGCGATCAGCAAGGCCACACCCCGCCGGCGGCAGATCCGCGCCAGGTCTTCAGCCATCCGCGCACGGTCCGGCGCCCCGAAATGCCGGTAAACCATGCCAAAGCCCGCCGGCAGGCCGTTTGCGACCGTGCGCGGATCGGCAATCCGCGCCGGATCGGTCACGAATAAGGCCGGGGGAAGGGAAGGGCCCAGCGCGGTCGCGCTTTGGCGCGCAACGGCCAGCAGCTTGCGCCGCGCCCGGCTTTGGGGTTCTACGCTCATGGTCATGACCGATACGCTGGAACTTGAAATTTCCAAACGCCGCGCCGCCATCCTGGCCGAACTCGCGGCTGCGGCAACGCCGCCGCCCGTTCTGATTGCGGTCTCCAAGACCCAGCCGGACGCGGCCATCGATGCCATGCTCGCCGCCGGCCAGCGCGTGTTCGGGGAAAACCGCGTCCAGGAAGCCGCCGCCCACTGGCAGCACCGCCGGGGCGCCTATCCGGATCTCGAACTCCACCTCATCGGGCCGCTCCAGACCAACAAGTCCGAAGACGCGGTGCGCCTGTTCGACGTGATCCAGACGCTCGACCGTCCCAAGCTCGCCGATACGCTCGCTGCTGCGATGGAGAAGACCGGCCGCCGCCCGCGCCTGTTCATCCAGGTCAACACCGGCGAGGAACCTCAGAAGGCGGGCGTTACACCGGCCGGGCTCGCCGCCTTGCTGGACCATGCCTGCACCAAAGCCGGTCTCGAAATCGACGGCCTGATGTGCATCCCGCCCGTGGGCGAGCCGGCCGGGCCGCATTTTGCGCTGCTCGCCAAACTGGCGAACGCGCACGGCCTGACCCGACTGTCGATGGGCATGAGCGGCGATTACGTCCTCGCGGCCCGCTACGGCGCCACGCATGTCCGTGTCGGCACCGCCCTGTTCGGCGAACGCGCTAAGCCCTGATCTCAACTACTGATCCGGCGCTGAGGCGCGCCAGCACCGCGCGCAGGTCCGCTTCGGCCAGCGCCACGCAGCCCTCGGTCGGCAGATAGCCGGCCCGGGCGATGTGCAGAAAAATGGCGCTGCCTTTGCCCGGCTCGGGCGGATTGTCATTGTATCCCAGTTCGACGATCAGATCGTAGAGGCGGTCATCGCGCCAAAGCCGCTCATGGCTGCCCCGGCAGGGCAGGGTGACGAGGCGGTTATAGTTCGGCGCGCCGGCATCATCGCACCAGCCATCCGCGGGCCGCAGCGCAATCGCCGGCAGGTCCGTCTCTGGCGCCGCGCCCCGGTCCGGCCGGAAAAACACCCGCCGTACCGGCCAGCGTCCGAGGGGTGAAGCGCCGTCGCCCTCGCGCTTTTCGGCGGCGGGTTTCACGCCGCCTTTGCCCAGGGCGCACCGGAAGGACAGGCCCTCGCCTTCGAAGCGGCCGTCCGCAAAGGCGATGAAATGGCTTGCCAGCGTGCGCTCCCGGGAATGTTATTGGCATCAGGATACGCCCCGAACTATGCAGCGCGGGTCATCCGGCGCCAAGAGGCGGTGGAGCCCCAGCCTGTCTCGGGCCAGCAAGGATACGGTCATGACCGGCAAGAAGCACATTCTCATCGTCGATGACGAAGCAGATTTCCGCGAAACGCTCGCCGAGCAGTTCGAGCTGAGCGAGGGCTTCGAGGTCACAAGCGCCGGCACCGGCGAAGAGGCCCTCGGCCTTGCCGCGGCGCAGCGCGTGGACATCATCGTCCTCGATGTCGACATGCCGGGCATTACCGGGATCGAGACCTGCAGGCGCCTGCGGGCTGCGGGTGTGCGCGCCCCGGTCATCATGCTCACCGGCCGCACCGGAGAGGCCGACACGGTCGCCGGTCTGGATGCCGGCGCAAATGATTATGTCGCTAAGCCCTTCACCTTTTCGGTCCTGCTTGCCCGCGTGCGCGCGCAGCTGCGCACCTTCGAACAGACCGAAGACGCCACGTTCGAAATCGGCCCTTACGAATTCCGCCCCTCCACGAAGACGCTTCGCACGAAGGAAGGCAAGCGGATCCGGCTGACCGAGAAGGAAACCGAGATCCTGAAATATCTCTACCGCGCTGGCGGCCGGCCCGTGGCCCGGGAAACTCTGCTTACGGAGGTTTGGGGCTACAACGCCGCCGTCACGACGCACACGCTGGAAACCCATATCTATCGCCTGCGCCAGAAGGTGGAGCTCGATCCCGGCAATGCCCGCCTGCTGATGACCGATCCGGGCGGCTACCGCCTGCAGCCATGATCATCGCGCCGGCCGAGCCGGCCGACTATCCGGCGCTCGCAGACCTCTGGTATGACAGCTGGATGTCGATCGGCATTGCCAATGAAACCGATCTCGACCGTGACGGCGTGCGCGCCCGCTTCTTCCGGGAGACCGCGCACTGGACCCTGTTCGCCGCAAAGATCGATGGCAGCGTCGTCGGACTGCTTGCGCTGTTGCCGTCCGAATCGCGGATCGACCAGATCTTCGTTCGCTCGGACCGGAAAGGGCAGGGGATCGGTCAGGCACTGCTTGAAGAAGCCAGGCGCCGGATGCCCGGACGGCTCGTTCTTGCAACCCACGAAACAAATACCCGCGCCCGCGCCTTCTATGAGCGCGAAGGCTTCCGCCTTGAGCGCCTCGAAGACGATGCCGCTCATCGCCGCGTGAAGTGCCACTATGTTTGGACGCCGTAAGGAAACCCGGCGGCGTTCTGCTTACCGGTTCAATGCCTGAAGCCGCGCTTCGCATTCCAGAAAGCCGCTCCGGCGCTCCGCCTCGCTTCGCTGCGCATAGGCCTCGGATTCCATCTGGGCGGCAAGCAGGGATGCATCGCGCGAGTAGCCCCGGTTGCTGGTGCGATCCAGCAGTGCGAACGCGACGGCCATGATGTTCTGGGCCTGGGCCAGCGTGTCGGCCCGGTACTGCTCGCCGCCGGTGGGATTGTTCCCGAGCGACTGGAGGATCTGCGCTTCGACGTTGAGTCTGCCGGCGCAGAGGACGTCAATATCCCGGGCGGGATCGCGAAACAGCAGGGCCTCCTGTTGCCGGTCCGCCGGAGACACGGTGCAATCGCCCGCTTTTCCGAGGGTCTGCTTCAGTTTCGACTGGTAGATCCAGTTGCCGCGCGACGGCGACAAGGTGAGGTTTCCGGTTTCGCCCGACGAGAAGGCGGTCGTTGCGCCCTTCAGATCGCCGGCGGCATTGGCGGTGAGGGTCTCGGACGTCAGCATGCAGATGTCTTCAGGGGTGACCTGGCACAATCTTCCAAGGGCAAGATCGTACACGAACACCCAGTCATGCTCGGGCCGCGACCGGATCTCCTCGGACCGGCGTTCCACCTTGTTGGGCGTGGTGCCCAGATCGATCGTGCGGTCAACCTTGCAGCGGGCCTGAAGGGTTTCGGC
>MEMM01000061.1:7746-9614 GCA_001767925.1 Alphaproteobacteria bacterium RIFCSPHIGHO2_12_FULL_63_12 | reverse complement strand
CATGCTGTTTGGCCTTTCATCGCGCGCGACAATGGAAGTCAACGTGCTGCGCGACCGCACGCCGCCCTTCGTCCGCCTGTCGGACGGCTCGATCCGCAACGCCTATAACGTCAAAATCATCAACAAGGCGAACACGGCGCGCCAGTTCACGATCTCGCTTGAAGGCGGCGAAGGGCTCAGCGTCTCATCGGTCGGCGAAACCGCGAAGGAGAACGCTCTCACCATCACCGCCGAGGGCGACGGCCTTCGCTCGGTCCGCATCTTCGTGACCGCGCCGCCGGCGGCGGTCGAGCGCGCGGCGAAAGAAATCACCCTCGTGGTGGCGGAAACCGGCGGCGGCGAGCGGGTCGAAAACAAGTCCGCATTCATGACGGAGCGCCGGTGATGACATCGACTTTCAGGCTGACCGGAAAACATGTCCTGGCGATCATCGTCGGCTTCTTCATGGTGGTCATCATCGCGAATACGATTTTCATCACCCTCGCGGTAAAGAGCTTTCCCGGCGAACAGGAGAAGAAATCCTATTTGCAGGGCCTCGCCTATAACGAGCGGATAGCCGAACGCGAGGCGCAGACGTTGCTCGGGTGGACGGCGGAAATCTCCAAAGCGTCGCTCGCCGCCGATATTGCGGAAATCGAGTTGCAGTTCGCAAGCTCCTCCTCGACCCCGGTTACAGGTCTCGAAGTCACCGGCACGCTTGTCCGGCCGGCCGACGACGGCGAAGATCATGCGCTCGTCTTCGAGCCGTCGGGGCCGGGCCGCTATCGCGCGATCGTAGAAGGAGTCGCGCCGGGCGCATGGCGCCTCGACGCCATTGCGCTCAGCGGCGACGGCGAGAAATTCGCGCTTGAAAAGCGGATGACGCTGGAATGACGACCGCGCGGAACTTCGTCGAACTCGGCTGCCCCAGCGGACTGGAGCCGCCGGCCGACGGAACCGTCATCGACCCCGCGCCGTTTGTCCGCCGCGAAGGCGGATTGGCGCGGCTCGATCTGGCGGTGTTCGGCGCCAAATGCGCCGGCTGCATCCGTAAGATCGAATCGTCGATGAACGCCCTGCCGGAGATGCAGTCGGCGCGCCTCAATCTTTCGACCGGAAGACTGTCGCTCGTCTGGACCGACGGCGCTTTCGCGCCGCGCGCCGTCGCCGATGCGCTCGACAGGATCGGCTATCGCGCGGCGCCGTTCGATCCCGAGGCGGCGGAAAAAGAAGCCGATATCGAGGGGCGGCGCCTGCTGCGGGCGCTCGCGGTCGCGGGATTTGCGACCGCCAATGTCATGCTGCTGTCGGTTTCCGTCTGGGCGGGCGGCGGCGAGATGGGGCCGGCGACGCGCGAGTTGTTGCACTGGGTGTCGGCGGTGATCGCCATCCCTGCGGCGCTCTATGCGGGGCAAACATTTTTCGCTTCGGCCTATGGCGCGCTCAAACACGGCCGCGCCAATATGGACGTGCCGATTTCGCTCGGCGTGCTGCTCGCGCTTTCGATCAGCGTCTATGAATTTTTACAGGGCGGCGCGCACACTTATTTCGACGCCGCCGTCATGCTGCTGTTCTTCCTGCTGATCGGCCGCTATCTCGACCACCGGCTGCGCCTTCGGGCGCGGGCGGCGGCGCGCGATCTTCTGGCGTTGCAGGCGATCACTGCGAGCCGCCTCAATGCCGACGGGACGCTGACATCCGTTTCGGCGCGCGACATCGCCGTCGGCGACCGGCTGTCGCTGGCGCCGGGCGACCGGGTTCCGGTCGATGGCGTCATCGACGAAGGGTCTTCCGATCTCGACATGTCGCTCGTCACCGGCGAAAGCGCGCCGGTCAGGGGCGCCGCCGGCGCCCTTCTCCATGCGGGCGTGCTGAACCTGACTTCGCGC
>MEMM01000061.1:1496-7664 GCA_001767925.1 Alphaproteobacteria bacterium RIFCSPHIGHO2_12_FULL_63_12 | reverse complement strand
GCGCTGCTCATCATCACTTGCCCCTGCGCCCTCGGCCTCGCGGCGCCCGCCGTGCAGGTCGTGGCGACGGGGCGGCTTTTCCGTTCCGGCATTCTGGTGAAATCCGGCGACGCGCTGGAGCGGCTCGCCGAAACCGACACTGTCATCTTCGACAAGACCGGCACGCTGACCTTCGGCAAACCGCGCATCGCCAATCGCGCCGACATTCCCGATGACGCCTTTGCGGCGGCGGCGGCGCTCGCGCGGATCAGCCGTCATCCGCTGTCGCGCGCGATCGTCGCCGAGGCGGGCCCCGGCAAAGCCGCGCCCGACGCGGTGGAGGTTCCTGGCGACGGCATTGAAGGGACGGTCGAGGGCGCCCGCATCAAACTCGGCCGGGCGGCATGGATCGGCGCTCCCGAAACCGAAGACGCCGCGCAGGAGACATGGGTCCGGATCGGCGACGCGGCGCCCGTGCGCTTTCGCTTCGAAGACCGCCAGCGCGCCGACGCCGCCGATGCGATAAGGCGGCTGGAGCAGCTCGGTCTCCGGGTCGAGATGCTGTCGGGCGATCGCGAGAGCGCGGCGGCGAAAGTCGCGCAAGATCTCGGCCTTGAGCATTGGCGCGCGCAGATGACGCCGCAGGGAAAAATCGATCATCTCGATCGTCTGCGCGCCGAAGGAAGAAAGGTCGCCATGGTCGGCGACGGCCTCAATGACGCGCCGTCGCTCGCCGGCGCGCATGCCTCGCTGTCGCCCGGAACCGCGGCCGACGCGACGCAGGCCGCCGCCGATTTCGTTTATCAGGGCGAAGGCGTCTCGCCGATTGTCGACGCGGTCCTCGTCTCGCGCGCGTCGCGGCGCCGCGTGATCGAAAACTTCATTTTCGCCGCCGCCTACAACGCGCTCGCCATGCCGCTGGCGGCGATGGGCCTCGTCACGCCCCTGATCGCCGCGATCGCCATGTCAGGATCGTCGATGATCGTCACCTTGAATGCGCTGCGTCTTGCGGGAGGCGCCAGAAAATGAGCGTTCTCGTTTATCTGATCCCGATTGCGCTGTTTCTGGGCGGTCTCGGACTGGCGGCGTTTTTCTGGGCGCTGCGGTCCGGCCAGTTCGAAGATCCCAAGGGCGCGGCCGAGCGCATCCTTCTCGACGACGATCTGGAACCGGAAAAACGTCAGCCGAGCGCGCGTATATCCCGGTAGGCGTGCCACGTCGCATGCCCCAGCAGCGGAAACGCAATCGCAAGCCCCGCGAACATCGAGGCGACCCCGCCGACCACGATAATTCCGATGAGCCAGGCCCACAAAATCATCACGCCCGGCGATGCTTTGAACGATTTCAGTCCCGCGGCGATCGCCGTGAAGGCGTCGGTCCGTTCATTCATCAGCATGGGGATTGAAACGACCGTCAGCAGAAAAATGGCGAAAGCGATTGCGCCGCCAATGGCGGTTCCGAAAAACGCCATCGCGAGACCTTGCGGCGTCGACAGAACGAAGGAGAAGAAATCCGCCAGCGGCACATAGCTCCCGGCGGAGAACAGCGCGTAAAGAACCATCGCCAGCAGCACCCAGATCAGCGCGGCGAACAGCAGAAAAAACCCGATGAACGCGATCTGCAGCGGCGAGCGCGGCCCGGCGAAACTGATCGGAAAGAGGCGCGGCGCTTCACCCGCCTCGATCCGGCGGCTGAGTTCATAAAGGCCAAGCGCCAGCAAAGGACCGACGAGGGCGAAGATGCCGAGCGCCACCGGAACCAGCGCGGCAAGGCCTGCCGACCACAGGGCATAGACCAGCAATAATCCGCCGCCGGCCACCAAAAGTCCGTAGCCGATCGACTTGCCGGGCGCCGTCCACAGGTCTTTCCAACCGGCCCCCAGCCATCTCCAGGGAGCATCCATTGAAAGCCTGCCGGGCGCCGGCGCTGTCGCATGTGTCATCATCCTGCGGAGCCTAGGTTGTTTCCCGAGATTTGGGAATTCCCTGCACGTCGCATTTGCCGCCATAGTTTTCGCAGTCCGGCGCCCCCTTTTTCTGCAAATCCGGTTTCCCCAATCCCGACCGCGGCGCTAGGGTGTCGGCATGTTCACGAAATTCTTCCATGACCTGAAATCGGCGGGCCTCCCGGTCTCCTTGCGCGAATACCTCACCTTGATGGAGGCGATGGAGGCCGACCTTGCCGAAAGAAAGGTCGAGGATTTTTACTATTTATCGCGCGCGGCCCTCGTCAAAGACGAGCGCAATCTCGACAAGTTCGACCGCGTATTCGGACACGTCTTCAAGGGCATTGAAAATCTCGCCGACGGCGTCGCTGCCGAAATCCCCGAAGACTGGCTGAAGCTCCTCACCCAGAAATATCTGACCGAAGAAGAAAAAAAACAGATCGAGGCGCTCGGCGGCTGGGACAAGCTGATGGAGACGCTCAAGCAGCGCCTCGAGGAACAAAAGAAGCGCCATCAGGGCGGCTCGAAATGGATCGGCACCGGCGGCACCTCCCCCTTCGGCTCCGGCGGCTACAATCCGGAAGGCGTCCGCATCGGCAATGAAGGCCAGCGCCAGGGACGCGCCGTGAAGGTCTGGGAAAAGCGCGAATACAAAAATCTCGACGATCAAGTCGAGCTTGGCACGCGCAACATCAAGGTCGCTTTGCGTCGCTTAAGACGCTTCGCCCGCAAGGGCGCGCCTGACGAGTTCGATCTCGACAGCACCATCGATGCGACCGCGCGCGCCGGCTATCTCGACATCAAGATGCGGCCGGAGCGGCGCAATACGATCAAGGTGCTGATCTTTTTCGACGCCGGCGGTTCGATGGATCCCTACATCCGGCTTTGCGAGGAGCTGTTCTCGGCGGCGCGCTCGGAATTCAAGCACATGGAATATTTCTACTTCCACAATTGCCTTTATGATTTTGTCTGGAAGAACAACAACCGGCGATGGATCGACAAGACGCCGACATGGGATGTGCTGCACAAATTCCCCCATGACTACAAAGTGATCTTCGTCGGCGACGCATCGATGAGCCCTTATGAAATCTCCGTTCCCGGCGGCTCGGTCGAATATTTCAACGAAGAAGCCGGCGCCGTGTGGATGACGCGACTCACCGGCGTTTACGAACGCGCGGTCTGGCTGAACCCGATCCCCGAGCGACAGTGGGACTATTCCGGATCAATCAAGATGATCCGCGATCTGATGAAGGGGCGAATGTATCCCCTGACGCTGTCGGGCATCGACGCGGCGATGAACGAGTTGCGGCGATAATTATTCGTGACGCCGCCTATGGATGAAGATTGATCTTGCAAATTAATGCTTCCGTCATTCCGGGGCGATGCAGCTGCGTCACGACGGGCGCAGCGACGCCGCAAATGAAAGGCCCCTCACCCGCTCGCGCTTCGCGCTCGCTGGCCTCTCCCGAGGGAGAGGCAAGAAAAAAGGCGCCTTCGCCTCTCCCTTGGGAGAGGCCAGCCGCGCCCTTGCGCGGCTGGTGAGGGGCCTTCCATGCGCAGTGAGCGTCCGAACTGTTCATCGTCATCCCGCCGCCGCGAGCGCCGAAGCGACGTGGCGCTCGATGTCCTCAACCGGGCTCCCGGTGAGATCCTTGTCGATCTCCGCCGTCAGCCGGGATTTCAACTCAGTATGATAATGGAGACGGAGCTCGCCGAGCGTTGCGGGCGGCGCGATGATGATCAGCCGGTCGAACGCGTCGCAAAGCGCCGCCCGATTAAGGCGCGCCGACAATTCCCTGGCGAATTGCGTTTCCGCGAGGCGGTGAAAATCGGTCTCGTCGAACGACGATTTTCGCGCGCCGCCGGCCCGCCCGTCATTCATGCGTCCGGGGCGCGATGTTCCTTGCGCGCGAGCCGGCGGATTATCGATTTCCGTCGCCGACAGGACGCGCAGCGCGGGCCGCGCATCGGTGTCCTCGTTTTTAAGGATCAGCGCTTTCTCGCCATCGGCGACCGCGACCCAAGTGATCCGATCCGCAAAGTCCCGCAGCATGGCGCGCCTCCTCAGCCGGTGTCGGCTGAATATCGGCATTAAAGGCCAGCTAGACAATGGCGATGAGGCTTGCCGCTGAGATTTAAGCCGGTTTGTCGCGGTAGGCCGGTTGATCACGATAGGATCTGGCGAAGGCGACCGCGGCTTCCCCTTCGGTTCGAAGCTTGATGATGATGTCGGCCCGCGGCCCGGCGTTAGCCGGTCCGGTCAGCTTTTCGGCGGCCTCGGCGAGATCGCCGACCGCCCAGGCGCCGACGCCGCGCGAGGCCCCCTTCAGCGTGTGAGCGGTCGAGCGCCACGCCTCGTCGTCCTCAGCGGTTTCGAGCCGCCCGAGCAGCATCGTCGTCTGTTCGATGTAGATGGTCAAAATCTCGTCGAGCAGCGCCCGGTCGCCGAAGACATATTGTTCAAGATGCCGGATATCGATCGCGTCAGTCATCTGTATGCCGGATTCGGAGCCGCCTAGATCTACATGCGATCTCGCTGAAAAATTCCTAAGAATTCAGCAGGCTCGGTTAATGTTGCGTTTGCCATAAAGCGAAGGCGCAACCTCCCGGTTGCGCCTTTAGCGTTCTTGTCTGGGGGGCCGCGATCAGTTCGGCGTCGTCGCGGGCGCTTCCTCGGCCGGAGCCGTTTCTTCCGCCGGCGCCGCAGCGGCGTCACCGGTCACCGCTTCCGTTGTCGCAGCATCGGGCGCCGTAGCATCCGCGCCAGCTTCCGCAGAGGCCGCGGCATCGACCGCCGCGTCGGGCGTCTCTGTCGCCGCGTCTGGCGTTTCGACCGCAGCCGCGCTTTCGTCTGTCGGCTCAACGGCCGGCGCAATCGCCTCCTCCGTCACGGCGGCGGGCGTTTCAACCGCCGGCGTCGCCGCATCGTTTCTTGCGCCCGTGAGCTTCATGAGCCCGATGATGACGGCGAGCGCCACCAGAATGATGAGCAGAATTCTGAGCATATCGTCCCTCTTGTCCGGTTCGGTCCGTCACGGCCTCAATCGGCCATTCGGGTGGAAAAAGCTGCTCCAGCGCTTTTACAGGGCTTGCGGGCGAAAGGGCAATGACTTCCGCCCGGCACCGGGCTTGCGCTTGCCGCGCTCCCCCGGACCCCGCTATCGAGAAGGGCTGAAGACGACAGGAGTTCCGGCGATGAGCGATGACGCTATCTTTATCGGGAAGGGCGACGCGCCGCAGCGGCTCGCCCTCAAATACGCCAATCGCCACGGCCTGATCTCCGGCGCGACCGGGACGGGAAAAACCGTTACCTTGCAAATACTTGCCGAAGGCTTTTCGAAAGCCGGCGTTCCGGTTTTCGCCGCCGACGTCAAAGGCGATCTCGCCGGCATTGCGATGCCCGGCGCGATGAAGGACTTCCTCGTCGAGCGCGCCGCCAAAATCGGGCTTGAAGGATACGCGGCTGAAGCCTTTCCCGTCACGTTTTGGGACCTCTTTGGCGAACAAGGGCATCCGATCCGCGCGACGATTTCGGAGATGGGCCCTCTCCTTTTGTCGCGCCTCCTTGATCTAAACGAGACGCAGGAAGGCGTTTTGACGCTCGCCTTTCGCGTCGCGGATGATGAAAAGCTTCTCTTGCTCGATTTGAAGGATTTGCGCGCGCTGCTGATCAATATCGCCGAGCGGGCAGATGAATTGACGACCAAATACGGCAATGTCGCGAAGGCGACTGTCGGGTCGATCCAGCGCCGGCTGCTCGCGCTCGAAGAACAGGGCGGGGAGAAGTTTTTCGGCGAACCGGCGCTCGATCTGCGCGATTTGATGCGCACCGACGACGCCGGCGCGGGCATGGTCAACATTCTCGCCGCCGACAGATTGATGCAGACGCCGAAGCTTTACGCGACCTTCCTGCTTTGGCTCCTTTCGGAACTCTTCGAAGAGCTTCCGGAAATCGGCGATCCGGAAAAACCAAAACTCGTATTCTTCTTCGATGAGGCGCACCTGTTGTTCAACGACGCGCCCAAAGCGCTCGTTGAAAAAATCGAGCAGGTGGTGCGCCTCATCCGTTCGAAAGGCGTCGGGGTCTATTTCGTGACGCAAAATCCGCAGGATGTTCCGGACAGTGTTTCGAGCCAGCTCGGCGCCCGAATTCAGCACGCCCTGCGCGCCTTCACGCCAAAGGAGCAGAAAGTCATCAAGACGGCGGCGGAGATGTTTCGCCCGAACCCCGGATTTTCAACGCT
>MEMM01000061.1:0-1477 GCA_001767925.1 Alphaproteobacteria bacterium RIFCSPHIGHO2_12_FULL_63_12 | reverse complement strand
TCGTCGACCGGACGCTCATCCGCCCGCCGTCGTCGCGCATGGGCGCAATCACGCCGCAAGAGCGCGCGGAAATCATGAAGTATTCCGATCTCGGCGAGGTTTACGACGACGCGGTCGATAACGAGTCCGCGTATGAAGCGCTCGCCGAACGCGCCGCACGCGAGGACCGCGAGGAAGAAAAGGAAGCGCGCCGCGCCGAAAGGGCGGCGCCGACCCGGCCGGCGAAAAGAACGAGCAGCGGCCGGCGATCGAACCGGCAGTCGGCCGGCGAAGCGGCGGTCAAAACCGCGGTGCGCACATTTTCAAACATGATCACGCGCGAGCTGGTCCGGGGCATGCTCGGCGGCCTCAAACGCCGCCGGTGACATGACATATCCGGGCCCGAAGGCGCAGCGCAACGAAAGCGTTGCAGCACGGTCGGAACGCCGCGCCTTCATCTTCGTCGCCGCGCTCGGCGCGATGCTGATGCCAGCCGCGCTCGGCATCGCGCTCGGTATGTCGGTCGATCTGCGCCCGCTATTAAAATACGACATCGCGGATGTCGCATTCGGCCTCGCGGCGGTCATGCCGCTCGCTTTATTGCTGCGCTGGTTCATGAAAACCAAATGGCGGCCGCTCGCCGAGTTTCGCGCCTCGCAGCTTGAATTTTTTGCCGGGATCGGGTTTGGCCTCACGCGGCCCCGGATCGTGACGCTCGCGATCATCGCCGGCGTCAGCGAGGAGCTGATGTTCCGCGGCGTTCTCCAGGAAATTATCGACCGGCGATTTGGAATCGCGGCGGCGATCGCGGCGACAAGCATGATCTTCGGACTGCTGCACGCGCGCACCGTGCTTTACGCCGTCATCGCGACGATGGTCGGCGCCTATTTCAGTCTGCTTTTTCTTGCGACCGGCAGCCTGATCGCGCCGATTGTCGCGCACGCCGTTTATGATTTCATCGCCTTCGAATGGACCCGCATCGCGCTCGACCGTCGCGCCGCGATCAGTCCGGCCGTGCAAGATCAACCGCCTCCTCAGTGATCGGATAGCCAAGATCCGCCGGTATCCGCAGGAAGAGTTCTCCGTCACGGTCGACGACCGCCGGAGTTACTGGCGGTATTGGACGCCGCGCCGCGAAGTCGAAAGTCTGCGCCGCGCTTTCCGATTGTCCGAGCAGCCCCAGATTGCAGGCGGTCGGAAAGATGATTTTCCGTGCGCCGTTCTGGCGCGCCGCCAGCGCCGCGCGCGGCGATATCCAGAGCGCCGCCGTCGCCTCGTTTCCGTCTTCGAGGACGACTTGCCCCTCGGGGAAGCGCGCCGCGAAGAAAAGCGTATCGAAGCGCCGATGAAGGCCCGGCGGGGCCACCCAGTGCGAGAAAAGATGCAAGGCGTCGCAAGCGAGCGTCAGCTTCTCGGACCGGATGAGATCAAGAAATAAAAGGTCATTTTTTTCAATGCGAGAGCGCCATTCGTTGAGCGCCTTGGTATGCGCCGCCGA
>MEMM01000060.1:1739-6321 GCA_001767925.1 Alphaproteobacteria bacterium RIFCSPHIGHO2_12_FULL_63_12 | reverse complement strand
GGCGCCCTTGAGACTCATCGGGCGGGTCATGGGAACGGGCGCCGCGGACGACGCGCATGAGCGGCGCTTTCTCGCGCTCGACGGCGCGGACGGCAATCAGTGGCATGTCGCGGTCGAGCTGAAGCCCGGCGCGATGCCGCCGGAAGGCGCGATCATTGAGGTTTCCAGAGGCGCGGGGAGCCCTCGCAAATCCGATCTCACCATCGCGGCGATCGCGGAGCGAAACGGCGGCGTCTATTCGAATGAGCTGCATGCGATCGCCGATCCGCGATCGACCGCCGACTATCGCCTGACGCACAAGCGCCGCCTTGAGGCGCTGCGGCGCGCGCGCGTCGTCGAGCGGGAGGCTGACGGAAGCTGGCGCGTGCCCGATGATTATGTGCAGCGCGCCGCCGATTTCGAACGCGGCAGGTCAGCCGCCAATATCCGCGTGCTGTCCTTTGTGTCGCTCGAAGAGCTGCCGCAAGCCGGCGCACGCACGCTGCTCGATGATGCGCTGGAACGCCGCGGGAATTTCGAGACGGCGCCAGCCGGTTTCGGCGGCGAATTGCGCGGCGCGCTTGTCGCGCGCCGGCACTGGCTGATCGAGCAAGGCCTCGCAAAGGAAGAAGGCGCGCGGATCGTCATCGACCGGAAGCGTCTCGCGCTGATGGAACAAGAGACGGTTGCCACGACCGGCGCGCGGCTTTCGAAGCAATTGGGGAAGGCCTTCGACCAGCCGGTTGAGGGCGAACGCTTGACCGGGATTTACCGGCAATCCGTCGATCTGCCGGCAGGGCGTTTCGCCGTGGTCGAGCGGTCCATGGAATTCTCGCTCGTCCCCTGGCAGGAGGCGCTGGAGGCGCGGCGCGGGCTCGAGGTTTCCGGGGTCATCAAGCGGGGCGGGATCACCTGGGAGTTCGGCAGGACCCGTGGCGGGCCGGCGCTTTAGGGACGGAAACGGCGGAATCCGGTGGAATTATCAATTGATCTCAATACCAGAAATCTTGCCAATTGCGTGAAGATGCCCTATATGGAGGCCGGAGGATGACCCTGATGAAACTTGAAGCCGTAGACCGTTTGCCGCCCAAGGAAGCGCGTGGCGATTTTCCGCTGGCGGCGGGCGATTACGGGATCACCGACGCGGAAGGCCTCGCCATGGCGGAGGCCGCGGTTAATCTGTTCAAGCTTTGGGGCCTCACCGACGCGGAGGCCTGCACGCTCTTGGGCGGCATCTCGACGGCGACCTATAATCGCTGGAAGCGCGGCGAGATCAGTCGCCTCAATGTCGACCAGAAAACCCGTCTCTCGATCCTGATGGGCATTCACAAGGCTTTGCGTATTCTCTTCAGCGAGAATGAGCGCGTCTACGCTTGGGTCAAAAAGCCCAACAAAGCTTTTGGCGGGCGCTCGGCCCTGGAGATCATGCTTCAGGGCCAGATCATGGATCTCTTTGACGTCCGCTTCTATCTCGATGCGGCCCGCGGCTGATGGCGCCGCCGCTAACGCGCCTTCGCTGGCGCAAGACGCACCGGATCATCGGGGCGCGTCATCCGCCAATCGATCTCTTCGAAGACATCGCCGACCCTGCGAAATGGGATGCAATCGCCTCCGGCGAATCGAAATCGAACGCGCGCGTCGCGGCGAGCATCGGACGGCTCGAACTCGTGCCGCCCGAACGGCGCGTCGGCGGCGCCGGCTCGAGCTATGTCATGGCGCCTTTCGTTCATATCAGCCCGCGCTTCCAGGGGCGGTTTCATGACGGGAGTTTCGGCGCCTATTACGCCGCGAACCGGTTCGAGACCGCCGTCGCGGAGACGACCTTTCATCGCGCGCGGCTTTACGCCGACACCGACGAACGCCCGGGATGGTTCAGCCAGTTCCGCGAACTCGTCGGCTCGATCGACGCCCGTGTCCATGACATCAGGGGCGGCGGGGAATTCGAAGCGTGCCTCGCGCCGGAGAGCTATGCCGCCTCGCAGGCGCTCGCGCGCGAGCTCCGCGCAGAAGGGTCGGACGGCATCGTCTATCCAAGCGTCCGCGACGGCGAAGGCCAATGCGTCGCCGCCTTCTGGCCGGATGTCGTCTCGGTTCCGGTGCTGGGGAGGGCGCTAGCCTATCACTTTGATGGCGAACGCATCGATCTCATCCGGGATGAGGCGAGCAAGGAAGTGTGGAGGATTGTGTGAGGGGAGTCGCCTTCTCCCAAAGCGAACTTGATCGGCTGCGCGGCCCACTTCCTAGTCGGGGCAGAAGGAGACGAATTCAACATAGCGAATTCGCGCCAAAGCAGAAGTTGCCCGGCGACGCACGCGGCGTGCGGCACGCGTGCTCATCCTCCCGCACGCCCAAGTTAAATTCTATTCGACGTAGGACATTCGGCACCTTCAGAAGTAGTCCGCTTGGCTTGCTTCCTGCTGCCGTAAAGTCTGTAGCGCGACCTTATTGGATGTCGTCACGAACCTCTCAATAAATTTGTTGCGATCGGCCTTCGCTAAAGGGTGGTCCTCGATAACGTCATCAATGAGAAATTGCTTTAGGGACCGACATACCGCAGTGACGTCCCGAGCGCCTCGGCGGTTTTGCAACAGTTCCCGCCCAGCAACCGAAGAAGTTTGTTCCGCAAGGCGTTCGGGCGCGAACACCGGATCCCGCCTCTCGGCGCTTCGCGAGATCAAAATAGTACGAATGCACCAGAGCGCACGCTTTACTAATAACCGCGAATTCAGCTCTGCACCGTAGTTGACGAGAAACCATGCGAAGTCTGTTGCTCTCGCAATCTCAATTTCGTAGGTCGCCTTGAACTGAAAAGCCTGTTGTAGCCTTGGCAAGTATCCGTCTGGATCATACAGGGGTTTTGCCTCTTGGACGAGGTGACAGACGAACAAGTCCCCAGCGCGAGCGTCGCGTTCGAGCTGGCCCCATGGATAAAAAAAGAGGGAGAGATGACCGATTGAAACGTGGCGGGTCTCTTCGTCCAGAATGATCATCAGCAGATCGGTATCCGATCCTTCCGATTGATCGCCACGTGCGAGGCTTCCGAACAACAGCGTCGCCACTAAGGGCATTGCTATCGACCGTGCTGGGGTCGGCGTTCCAAGCCAATGGCATGCTCCCGCATCATGCCAGAGGACCTGAAACGCGCGCCAATGCTTCGATCGACATTTTTCGCGCAAGCGCGCGGGCTTGGGTCACCTCATCGCGGTTCTGGAGGATAATTTGCTGCTTCTCCGGCTTCAACACTTCCGGTTCGACGTCGAGGTTGTATTCGCTCATCAGATAGAAGCTCAGGCTGAGCCGACATGGGCGCACGAGACGCCCGTCGGTCATCGCATGCTCCTCCGCGACAGCGGCTTGGCGTTCTCCCGATAGGGCAGGGTTCGGCACTATGATGAGGTTAATCTTGTGGCCCCACTCGTAATCAAGTTGTGAATCGACAGACGCTGATCGTTTACTATTCACAGCGCTAATTCGATTGAGATTGTAGTCGCGGAAGTCGTTGTGCTCTCGCGACCAAGAGCGCACGTACCACCGGCCAGCGCTGTGTGACAGCGCGTGCGGTGCTATAGACCGGAACTGTTGCGCAGATCCGGTGAGCGACGAATACTCGATCTCGATTTCTAGACGATCGCGAACGGCATCGAGCACGCCCAACAAAACCGCCGGGTTCGTCGGGCGACGTCCTAGGGTGATGACTTCGACCGGCGGGACTTGATTGAACCAAGTGTCCTCCGGTCGCATCCATCGATTCTCAATCGCCACAATCTGTAGAAGGTAGCGCTCGATCGTTTCGCCGATGAACGCCGGCTCAAACGTGTCAGCTCGCTTGTAGGCCTTCTCGGTTCGGTCATAACGAAGGTTTCGGGGAGCTAGACCTTCATAGTGCGAAATGTCGGCCGATGCTTGCTGCGTGGAGATGCCAAACGTCTCCGCCATGTCGCTTCGGTTGAATCGGCCATCCCAAAAGAGGCGAAAGTCAATAAACTCCAAGCGCCGACGAACTCCCCAACGCATCTGTTCGCCTTCACCACCCATGCGGAGTCCTCCAAAAAACACGATTCTTGTAACGCACTCGCGTCCTATTACTTGACGCGTCTTATGTTCGAACCCATATTTTATGGACGGGCTCGGAGGCGATAGCAACCGCGTCATGGTCGGACGGGGTTGCTTGAATGGAATCATCGCAAGAAAATCAACAGGTTAATCGGCCCTACCGTGTCCTAAGCCTCGATGGCGGGGGCATGCGGGGCATCTACACCTGTGCGTTTCTCGCCCGACTGACTGGGCAGTTCGCCCAAATCAGGGGCGAATCGGCACTCGATCTCGGCCTTGGCTTCGACCTAATCACCGGCACAAGCACAGGTGCCATCGTGGGCTGTGCGCTCGCGGTGGGACGTCCAATGTCCGAGGTCGTGTCGCTCTATCGGGACCACGGGCCAAAGATTTTCCCGCATCGCCTGACGGGCAAGCGTAGCGCGATCTACCGCGCGAGCCAAGGCGACCGCTTCGTGCGTGCGGGTGACGAGGCGCTGCGCAAGGCGCTCAAGGCGGTCCTCGGCGACACGACCATGGGCGGCATTTTCACGGCGAGGGGTATTTCGCT
>MEMM01000060.1:0-1730 GCA_001767925.1 Alphaproteobacteria bacterium RIFCSPHIGHO2_12_FULL_63_12 | reverse complement strand
CGCAGTAATTATGAGCGAGCATCGCGCTTGGGTCTTCAAGAAGACTCCTAAGAGCGGGGTCCGTGATGATCATTATCCGCTCGTCGATGTCTGCATGGCAACAAGCGCGGCGCCGATCTATCGTTCCCTCGCCGCAATCGACGATCCAAACACGCCCGGCGGGCCGCGGCAGGTGTTTGCTGACGGCGGTCTCTGGGCCAATAACCCGATCATGGTCGGGTTAGTGGATGCACTGACCATCGCCGCGCCTGAACGCCCCATTGAGATATTCTCGCTGGGGACCTGTCCCCGGCCCGAGGGAGATTATGTCGATGCTGAGAGCGCGCATCGCTCGATGCTAGACTGGCGGCTCGGGGCCGACGTGGCGCCGCTCAGTATCTCGGCGCAGGAGTTCGCGTTCGATCACATGGCGAGGCTTCTTGCCAACGCGATCAGCGGCTGCGGACGCCCGATTCGGCGGGTTCGCTTTCCCAACAAGCCGGTTCCCGCGAGCATGATGCCATACTTGGCTCTTGACGACACGCGGTCTGAGGCGATGGACCGCCTCGTTGCACAGGCCAACACTGATGCAGACCTTACCAAGAGTGCTTGTGACGATCCGAATAACGCCGACGGCCAAATGATCCGGCGGCTGATGAACGAACTGCCGGCGATGCCGGCCGCCGGCGCGGTATGGACCGCGTCCCCAACCGCGAACTGAAAGGATAAGCCATGTTCGACTGTTCCAAGGATCTTCTGGCCTTTCATAAGGCGGAGGTGGCGCTCCCGAAAGACGAGCGTGACAACATGCGCGAGCGGCGCGACGCTAATCGAAAACGCCTGAAGGACGGGCTGGCCAAGGCCAAGAATGCCGCGCCCTGGGATCAGGCTTCGCAGGGCAGCTACGCCATGTGGACCATGGTGCAATTGCCGGACGGTGATCACGACATTGATGACGGCGTTTATTTCCTGCGCGACGATTTGAAGGGCGCGCAGGGAGCCGACATGACCGCGCTTGCTGCGCGCCAAATGGTGCGTGACGCCATCGATGACGGCAGCTTCGCCAAGAAGCCCGAAGTGCGCAAGAATTGTGTGCGCATCTATTACGCTGAAGGCTACCACGTCGACATTCCGGTCTACCGCGTGACCATCGGCAAGGATGTTTTCGACAAGGAAACCTATCTCTACGAGCTGGCGAGCAGTGATTGGAAGAAGTCCGACGCCCGCGATGTCACCCGCTGGTTCAACGACAAGAACAAAGAGCGGAGCCCGGACTTCGAGTCGACCGAAGGTCAGATGCGGCGCGTGGTGCGCTACATCAAATTCTATGTGAAGAGTCGCGCCTCCTGGACCGGCATCTTGAGCGGCTTCGGCATCACCAAACTGGTGACGGAAAAGTATTGGGCCAACGCCGACCGCGAAGATGTTGCGCTCTACGAGACGATTAAAGCGATCCGCGACCGGCTGCAATTCAATCTTGTCGTCACGCATCCGATCCAGGGCAATGGCGACATCACCAACGGCGTCGACGACGCGCGTGCGCGCAAGCTCAAGGAGAAACTGGATGATGCGCTTGCGGCCTTGAAGCCGTTGTTCGTGCACAATTGTACGCGCGAAACCGCGCTCGGCTGCTGGGACAAGGTGTTCGCGACCAAGTTCTTCTGCGACCGCTTGGAGAGCAAAAAGTCGGAGGAGGCCGCTGCACTCAGTGCCAGCCGGGTCATGACCGACGGTCTTTTGTCGGCTGCGGC
>MEMM01000059.1:1276-7713 GCA_001767925.1 Alphaproteobacteria bacterium RIFCSPHIGHO2_12_FULL_63_12 | reverse complement strand
CGTGCTGACGCTCGATCCGCAATGGTCGGAATGGTCCGGAACCGCGCTCGAACGCGTCGCGGACAGCGACCGCCTGCTGCTCAATGCCGTCATTTACGCGGAAATTTCGATCCGGTTCTCCCGTATCGAAGACCTGGAGGACGCCCTTCCCGCCGCCCTCATTGAGCGCGAAGCGATCCCCTTCGAGGCGGCGTTTCTCGCCGGCAAGGCGTTTGCGGCCTACCGAAAGCGCGGGGGCGCGCGCACCTCGACCCTGCCTGATTTCTTCATCGGCGCCCACGCCGCTATCGCCGGCCACCGCCTTCTGACCCGGGACCCAGCGCGCTATCGCACCTATTTTCCGAGCGTGACGCTGATTTCGCCGCCGCGCGTCTGAGGCGCTTCCCGCCCCCCTCGCCAAAGCCCGAAAGCGCCGCTATATCCCCGCGCGACCCATTCCCTTTAAAGAGTAAGGCCCCATGAAAATCGCCGGCAACGCCATCCGTCAGGGGATGGTCATCATGTACAAGGAAAAGCTCTGCCTCGTGATCAAGGCGGAGCACCGGACGCCCGGCAACCTGCGCGCGTTCAACCAGATCGAGATGCAGGACATTCAGAACGGCACCAAATACAACGACCGCTTCTCGGCCTCGGAAATGGTCGAGCGCGCGCGCCTCGAACAAAAGGACCACCAGTTCCTCTACGAGGAAGGCGAGCATCTCGTATTCATGGACAGCGAGAGCTACGAGCAGACGCATATCCTGAAAAATCTCGTCGGCGAGCAGGCGGCGTTCCTTGAGCCGAACATGAAAGTTATCGTCGAGACGCATGAAGGCCGGCCGCTGTCGGTCGAATTGCCGGAGACGACGATCGCGACGATCAAGCAGACCGAGCCGACGACCAAGGGCCAGACCGCGTCATCATCCTACAAGCCGGCGATCCTTGAAAACGGCGTGCGCGTCATGATCCCGCCCTATCTCGGCGAAGGCGAGCGCATCGTCGTCCGCATCGCCGATCAGGAATATGTCGAGCGCGCGAAGGAATAGCCGCGCGCGCCGCGGAGGCCGCCAGTGACGCACCCGCTGATCGACGGCCTTGCCGCCTCGCCCGATATCCTTATTCATCAGTTCGATATCGTCGGCGACCGGGCGCTGATCATCCGTCTTTCTACGGAGCAGTTGCGTCAGGCAAGCTTTCTTGACGAACGCGTTCTTGTAAAAGGCGTAGAGGGCGGATGGGCGCCGTGGCGCGACGTCGAATCTTCGGCGCGGCGGGCGGCGGCCGCCAACGTCAATTTTATTTTTCATATCGGACATTGCGGATCGACGCTGGTGTCGCGTCTTCTTGAGGACGCCTCCGGCGCGCGCGCGCTGCGCGAACCGCTCGCGATCCGCCAGTTGGCGAGCGTCGCCGCCGACTTCGATGACGGCTTGTCGCCGTGGACAGACGCGACATTGAATGACCGCTTCGACCTTTACCTGCGCTCATCGTCGAAGGGCGCAAAGACGATATTGAAGGCGACAAGTTGGTGCGGCGGCCTCGCGCGCCTTTCCAAGGGGCCGGCGCTCTTTTGCTATTCCGAACCCGGCGCCTATGTCGCCACGATGCTCGGCGGCGCAAACAATCCGACCGATTTGAAATTGAACGCGGCGATCCGGTTGCGCCGACTGCGCCGTCTTTGCGGCGATCCGCAATTCGCCAACCTTGCCGCGCTTTCACCGGGCGAGCTGGCCGCGATGAGCTGGGCGACGGAAACCGCAACGATCGCCGAAGCGCAAGCGGCGACGCCGGAGCGTTTTCACGCCATCGAATTCGACGCCTTTCTCGCCAGACCGGAAGAAGGCCTTGGCGGCGCCATCGCGCATCTGTCGCTTTCGGCGCCTTCAGAGCGCATCGCCGCGGCGTTGTCCGGCCCGATCATGCGCACCTATTCGAAAGACGCGTCGTTCGACTACACGCCGCAGGACCGGCGGGAACTCCTCAACGACTACAAGCGGGCGCATGGCGAGGAAATTCGCCGCGCGCGCGCCTGGCTCGACGCCGCCGGCAACGCCCACCCCGCCGTCGCCGCGGCGCTGTCGCGCTTCGCCTGAGATTGCGTTCGGCGCGGCCGGTATTCACATCAACTGGAGAGATAATTCCCTGCCATTCCGAGATCGGACAAGTAAATATCGAGATGAATGGCGAAGAACTGAGAATCGTATTTGTCGATTGATGTGAGCCCTTTTGCTCATATTACAATCACGAAGGCCCGGCCCAGCCGGACTTTTTAATTTGCGGCGACCATCGGCCCGGTCCAAAGGATTAAATCGCCGCGCCATGAGATCTGAAAAAATTAATTGACGCCGAAATTATCCGTATAAGTAATTCCCGACCAATCGGACATCAGCCAGGTAGAGATCAAGCTGCTCAAGGAAAAAGTCGATATCGAAATCCACCACGAAAAGCGGCTCAGCTATCACGTAAAGAATTCCACCCTCAATAAACACCCTGCTCACTTCAGTCTGTTCATCCAAGTAATTCGCAGCGCCTTCAGAAGCCTCCAGCCCTCGTCTTCCGCCAAAACCAGCCACGTAATACATTTGGACGATTTGTTCGCGAAAAGTAAACCTCGATGACAACGGCCAAATTTCTTGAGGTTTTTCATTATGTTCCATTACAGCGACAAATTTCAGATCGCTCACGCGATCCGTCGCTTCGACGAATCTCCTTACGCGGTCTTTTTTCGGGGGTTTGAACTCTTTCACCTTTCTGCAGCGGCGCTTCAATCCGTGCATGATTTTGCGCATGCGCCAAATATTCTTTTCGCTCCGGTCGATCGGTTGATCGGCGCTATCCGCTAAATTCACCCGGAAAAGCTGAGTCGATTTCAGCATTACCTGCCCCCATTTCTTGAAACGTCGGCAAGTTCGGCAGGCAGTTTAGCGTCGTCCGATATGCACAGTCGAACCGAAAGGTAGGCGGGCTCAATCGGCGACGGCACGGATGTTGGCGCTGGAGCAACCGGTTTTACACCGTCGCCGCGCTTGACAACTCCATATGCGCCGGAATCCTCAAATACTAAAGGGGATGCGCTTGAATCAAAGCTTGGCAACGCGCTGGATTCGCCGACTTTTATCTCATCGTCTGGATCGATCCGCAAATATAGGGGTTTCTCAACTTTCAGCCGTCGATACCCCTCATCACACACCGACATAGTCAAATATTCATTAGGCCGCGCGGCTGTCTTGATTTCGTCAAATAGCGCGAAAAAGCGCGAAATTGTCACAAGCACAAAACTTGCAACCAACGCGGAGGCAATTAATCTCCAGTGCAAGGACGTCAGAAAAGTCTCCTGGTGGGGACGAACGACGTACATGAAAATGTGGAATAACACCCACAAAATCAGTAAGATGATAAGTAAGGGCATGGGCCAAGGCGCGTTCTCAAAATATGTTCCCAGACCGCCTGGCATGTAACCGAGTACATTTGATATCAACGTCCCAACATATTTCAAAGATTCAATCAAATAGCTTATAAAGCTCTTAGCAAAATTCTCGAAACCCACTGAACTAGAAATTGCGGCCATCACAAGAATTGCAACCAGCGCAGATGCAAATATTCTCCAGTCCAAAATCCTCGAGGTGGCTTTCGCGGCGCGACGAAATGCTCGCAATATCGTGTAAGCTATCACCCACGAAATCACGAAGCAGATAGCGATAAATAAGTTCACGGACCATGGCGGTGTTGTGAGTCGCGCCGCGCCAGCAGAATTTCGGCCGACTTCTATAAGGTCATGAAGAAACACGAGGGCTGCCGGAAAAAGCAACGCCCCTATGGCTTCACCGGCATCCCTGGCCACCCCTTTGAACGAATTATTGTTATTGCTCGGTGGTAACTCTGCATTTGCCCCACTCTTTGGCTTTCTTATTTTCTTATCCGCCGGAAAATTATGTCGGACAGGCGCGTTTTCAGCATCATGCCATGATAGTGAAGTCCCACGCTGTACTTCGGATAAATTGCCAATATTCAGCGAGGCGCGCGTAATTGCGCGCGGATCAAACCGCCACACAAATTCCGATGACATATATTCCCCGCCCCCCGGCGATCAACTTCGCACCCGCAAAAACCACGCGAATATTTGTATTAGTAAAAAAGGCTAGCATAATTACCGCACGCGATGTCAATAGCGTAAAACTCAAATTAACGTGTTTGCAGAGCTAGCCGAATATATTTGAATGGAGATATTTCGAGTATTAGGCTATTTCAGGTCATTGCGTTAGGCGGCGGCCAACCGCCGCCTCAGCGCCAATCGAACAGGCGGCTTTTGAGTTTGCGTCGGCATCCCGCGCATAATATGCATCCCGCCCATGACCCAAACCCCGCCCTTCACCGTCCAGATCGTTCCCGTGACGCCGTTCCAGCAGAACTGCTCGATCATTCGCGCGCCGAGCGGCAAGGCGGCCGTCGTAGATCCGGGCGGCGAGCCGGATGCGATCATGGCGGCGGCCGATGCGATGGGCGCGACAATCGTCAAGATCTGGCTGACCCACGGCCATCTCGATCACGCTGGCGCCGCTGAGGAAATCAAGCGCCGCACCGGCGCGCCGATCGAAGGTCCGCAAAAGGAAGAGGTCTTCTGGCTTCAGCAAATCCGCGAGAGCTGGCGCAAATTCGGCGTCGAGGACGGCGAGGACTGCACGCCGGACCGCTGGCTCGAGGACGGCGACACGCTCGATCTCGACGGGATCAGGTTCGATGTCGTCTATACGCCGGGCCACACGCCGGGCCACGTCGTCATTTTCAATCGCGAGGCAAAGCTGGCGTTTGTCGGCGACGTCCTTTTCGCCGGATCGATCGGCCGCACCGATTTCCCGCGCGGCGATCACGCAAGGCTCATTCGTTCGATTACGGAGAAACTCTGGCCGCTGGGCGACGACATGCGCTTTATTCCCGGCCATGGATCGATGTCGACCTTCGGCCGGGAGCGCCAGTCGAACCCGTTCGTCGCCGATTCGGTCACCGGCTACGCCGGCGCCCCGAAGACAGCGCCCGACATTCTCGCGCAGCAGACGACGAAACGCTGGCGATAGCGCTCGCGCGCTTTGCCGCCTTGAGCGCGCCCGCGCCGCATCCCTATACTCGCCCCATGAACGACCCCGCCGCCGCAACGCCCGCGCCCCGCTATCGCTTCCGCGCGAGCGGCGTCAGCGTTTCGAGGGGCGGCGTTCAAATTCTCCGCGACGTTTCCTTATCGCTGGAGCCGGGACAGGCGGCGATCCTGCGCGGCCCCAACGGCTCCGGCAAGACGACATTGTTGCGCGCGTTCGCCGGCCTCCTGCGCAAGGACGAAGGCGAGGTCGAGGTCACGGCGGCGGATGGAAAAGCGGTTCTCGATCCGGCGGCGCTGACCGTTTATTGCGGCCCGCTCAACGCCGTAAAATTCAGCCTGACGGTCGATGAAAACCTGCGCTTCTGGGCGGCGCTCTATGCAACGCCGTTGTCGGAGATCGCCGGCGCGCGCGCCGCCGTCGGTCTTGACGCTTACGCCGGCCGCAACGCCGGCGCCCTTTCAACCGGTTTTTGCCGAAGGCTTGGTCTTGCGCGATTGTTGCTGGCGCGCCGTCCGGTGTGGCTGGCCGATGAGCCGACGGCGTCGCTCGACACGGCTTCCGCCCGCGCCTTTGAAAAGCTCGTCGAGCGGCATTGCGACAATGGCGGCGTCGCGATCATCGCGACGCATGACGCGGTCGCGATCCCGCACGCACGCCATATCGAGCTGAAAGCGGAGGTCGCCGCGTGAGCCCTCTCGTGGCGATCATCTTGCGCGATGTGCGGCTCGCCTTTCGGGCGGGCGGCGGATCGTTTCAGGCGGTCGCGTTCTTTGCGGTCGTCTGCGTGCTGTTCGCGCTCGCCGCCGGCCCCGACCTGACGTTGATCTCCCGGATCGCGGCGCCGGTATTGTGGACGGCGGCGCTGCTGGCGACGCTGATCTCGCTCGACCAGGTCTATCGCGCCGACCGCGAGGACGGCTCGCTCGACGTCATCATCGCAACCAGCGACGAGCTTGCGCTGACGGCGGCGGCCAAGGCGGCGGCGCACTGGCTGTCGACGGGCGTGCCTTTGATCGCCGCCGCGCCGCTGCTCGCGATTTTGATGAACTTAGAGGCAGACGCTTATCTCCCCTTGATGCTGTCGCTGGCGATCGGCACGCCGGCGCTCTCAATGATTGGGACCTTCGCCGCCGCGCTGACCGTATCGCTGCCGCGCGCGAATTTGCTGATCGCGCTGATCGTCAGCCCCTTATACATTCCGGTCCTGATCTTCGGCGCGGGCGCGGCGGCGGCGGGAGCCGCGGGCGATCCGCAATACGCGGCGAACCTCAAACTGCTTGGCGCTGCGACATTGTTCGCCGCGGTGACCGCGCCGCTTGCCAGCGCCGCCGCTTTGCGCTCCAACCTCGACTGAGGAACCGATGA
>MEMM01000059.1:0-1254 GCA_001767925.1 Alphaproteobacteria bacterium RIFCSPHIGHO2_12_FULL_63_12 | reverse complement strand
GACCATGCTCGGTCTTTATTACGCGCTGTTCGCTTCGCCCGCCGATTACCAGCAGGGCGAGTCGGTGCGGATCATGTATGTGCATGTGCCGGCGGCGTGGATGGCGCTCTTTTGTTATACCGTGATCGCGGGCGCGTCGGCGGTCGGATTCATCTGGAAGCATCCGCTGGCCGATGTCGCGGCCAAGGAGACGGCGCCGATCGGCGCGAGCTTCACCCTGCTCGCGCTCATCACCGGCTCGCTCTGGGGAAAGCCGATGTGGGGGGCGTGGTGGGCGTGGGACGCGCGCCTCACCTCGATGCTCATCCTGCTGTTTCTTTATATCGGTTACATGTCCCTGTGGCGCGCTTTTCCGGATAAGACGCGCGCGGCGCGGCTCGCCGCCATCCTCGCGATTGTCGGCTTCGTGAACATTCCGATCATCAAGTTTTCCGTCGACTGGTGGAATTCGCTGCACCAGCCGGCAAGCGTCTTTCGCGGCGGCGGACCGACGATCGACGCCTCGATGCTGCGTCCGCTGTTTTTGATGGGCGGCGCCTATATGTTCTATTTCACGACGGCGCTTATTCAATCGATGCTCAGCGAACTTGCGGCGCGGCGGCTGGCGCGCCTTGAGGCGGTCGATCCGCAGCCTTCTTCAGTTCTGGTGGAAACGTGACGAAAAAAAACCGGCGATTGTTTCTCGCCTTCGGCATCTTCGCTTTCGCGGCGTCAGCTGTCGCTCTCACCTTGAGCGCGCTCAAAAGCTCGATTACCTATTTCTACATGCCGAGCGAGATCGCGGCGATGGCGGAAAGACCGGGCGGCGCTATCCGGCTCGGCGGCCTCGTCGAAACCGGCAGCATCAATTATCCGAACGCCGCAGCGTCGACCGGCAAAAACTCGCTGGTCGAATTTCGCGTGACCGACGGCGCCAACGCCGTCAAGGTCGTTTATGCCGGCCTCCTCCCCGATCTTTTTCGCGAGGGACAGGGCGTCATCGTGCAGGGCCGTTTCGCTTCGGATGGCGCGCTTTTGAAGGCCGATAACGTGCTCGCCAAACACGACGAGAATTACATGCCGAAGGAAGTCGCGGACGCCCTCAAGGAACAGGGCCTCTGGCAAAAGGAAGAGAAAGGCGAGTGACGCTTCCTTCGCCTTCCCGCCGGAGACGGCGGACGGCGATCAGGGCGAGCGCGCCGGAGCAAGCATGCAGGAATTTTTGAACATGGGCGGATATGGCGGCTATGTCTGGCCGTCTTATCTGATATCGGC
>MEMM01000058.1:29597-48953 GCA_001767925.1 Alphaproteobacteria bacterium RIFCSPHIGHO2_12_FULL_63_12 | reverse complement strand
CCGGAAAACCTCCCAAGTGGGACGCCGCAGACGCGACACCCGAGGAGCGCCGCGCGATCATCGCGGCCGGGCTCGCGCTCGAACCCGAGATCGTCGGGCGCCGGCCGTTCCGCCTGACCGACTGGACGGCCGACGCCTACATGGGCGTACCGAAGCCGCGGCTGTGGCTGGTCAACGAGGTGCTGCCGCTCGGCGTGGTCGCCATGCTCGCCGCCGCGGGCGACACCGGCAAGGGCATGATCCTTCTAGATCTGGCGCTCAAGGTCGCCCAGCCGCCGGCCGAGGGGATCGACGTGCATCCGCCGATGGCCTTCGGCTGCACGGTAGTCGAGCGCGGCACGTCGGTCATCCTGTCGGCCGAGGACAGCCAGGACGAGATGCACCGGCGCCTGGCCGCCCTGGACGACCACAGGACCAAGCGCCGCGCCGCCGGTCCCCGGCTGATCCCCGTGCCGCTACCGAACGCCGGCGGCACCCGGCCGCTGGTCATCATGGAAAGGGGGCGCTTCCAGACGACCGATTTCTTCGACGGGTTCCGCACGCAGCTCCTCGCGATCGAAGATCTGCGCCTGATCGTCATCGACCCTCTCGCCTCGTTCATCCATGCCGACATCAACGCCGACCCGGCCGCCGCCTACTTCGTGATGGACGCCTTGGCGGCTCTGGCGACCGAGACAGGCGCCACGGTCCTGGTCGCGCACCACATGGGCAAGGGCAACGCGACGCGGCCGATCGTGTCGGCCGAGATGGCGCGCGCCGCGATCCGCGGCACCACGGGGCTGGTCGACGGCGTGCGACTCGCCTACGCCATGTGGCCGTCCGACCCGAAGCACGCGGCCTACATCTGTAAGACGCTGGAGATCCCCTACAAGCCGAACCTCATTTTCGAGGGTGCCGTCGTCAAATCGAACGGCCCGGCTGACCGCACCGTGCGAACGTACATCCGCAACGAGCGCACCGGGCTCCTCGAGGACTACACGGCGTCCGTGCGCGCGCGCGGCCTGCCGCGCGACGAGTTGGAGGACGCGCTGGTGCGCGAGATCGGCGTGGCCGCCGCGGGCGGCTGGCCGTACACGACCAGCGGCAAGGCCGGCCTGTGGGAGCGTCGAGCCGAGATGGAAAAGCATTTCCACATGGTCAGCCGCGACCGGATGCGGGCGATAGCGCAGCGACTCAAGGAAGCCGACCGGATCGTCGAGTGCAACCCTGTCAATCGCGCCGGCGCGCTCGACGTGCCGGACGGCCCCGTGGCGCAGGGCCTTCAGGGTATCGAGCGGACGGCCCGGCCGGTGAGGGCGGAGGATGCGTAGCGCCGTTCTCCACGTCCGCGGCACGCCTCGCCCCAAGCAGAGCGCGCGCTTCGCCAACGGGCGCGTCATCTCCATCGTCGCGGCGCGCGCGCTCCTGAAGGCGTGGACGGCCTCCATCAAGAAGGCCGGCACCGCATGGGCGCGCGCTGGCAACGTTCCGCTGGACGGCGCGCTGAGGTGCGACATCGACTTCTACTTCGCGACGCCGAAGGCGGAGCGGCATGGCAAGCCGCACACGCACAGGCCGGACATCGACAACCTCGCCAAGGCCGCGCTGGACTCCATGAGAGGTATCGTTTTTTCCGACGACTCCAAAGTCTCCTCCGGCCTCGTCTCGAAATGGTGGGCGGCCGAGGCGGGCGCCGTGATCGTCGTTCGCGAGATCGCCGGCCACACGGATGACATTCGAGACGATGACGACGACCTGGGGGCGCAACAGGTGGACGCGCCGGACGGCGCCGGGTAGGATGTGATCCTTCGCGCCGCGTGCGGCGCGTTCGGGCCGTCGTCGTCAGCTCCGATGCCGCCCGCTAGGGGCCGGGCGAGAAATCGTCCGGCCCCGTTCGATTCCGGCCGGAATTTTTGGAGCCCTTTTATATATTTTTCAAACCGACCGCGCCAAGCGCGGACTGCGCGGCCGCCCGCGCACCAGACCAGAAAGCGGCCTCGGCGTCGGGGCGGCCGTGAACCTCGACGGCATAGATGGCCGCGGCGATCGCGGCGGCCAGCAACAGGGATCGCAGCATGGGCTTTCCTCCCGCCCATAAAAGAACCCCGGCCATGGGCCGGGGTCAAGGTGGGAGTGACGGCGGGATTCTCCTACTGCCGGCGTAGCCAAATCCAAAGGGCGGCGAGGCCGATGATAAGCCAGGTCATACCCACCCCAATTCTTCGGCCTTCCTGGAAATCTTGGCTATACCGAATCGCTGGATGGGCTCGCGCAGGTCGTCGTCGGAAAGCGTCCAGTCGATAGCCGTCTCCTCGGCAAGCCATTGTGCAAAGGCGAGAGCTTGGCAGCGCTTGTCGAAGTCGTACCCCGACACGCGCTGGCCCGTGCGCGCGAATGTGACGGTCCATGGTGCGCGCCCCTTCTCGTTGCCATACAAGGCCCAAGATGCCGAACGATGCACGACGAAGGGACCGACGCTAAACGCCTGCACGGTTAAGACGGTGACTCCAGCGGGAAGGTGCAGCGAGTTGGGAGGGAATGTGTAGGGTGCGGGCTTCATGGCGAACGCCCCATTGCTTCCGCCGCGTCAGCAGCCTGGCGCAGGGAGCGCAAGGTGCTATCCTCCGGTCACTCCGACCAGTCCGGCAAGATAGCCACGAAGGTCAGTGGAATCGCGCTGTGGCTTCGGGGCACGCCGCACCAGTGCGCGATATGGCCGCCGGCGTCGATCAACCGGATAGCGTGTTTCGACCACAAGGTGGGGCCGCACCATGCCTCCCAATATTCGACCACCTGGTACGGATTGACCACCCGCCGGCCTTCGACGGTCGGCCATTGCTGAAAGGGAGGAGTCCAAAGATTCATGCCACGCGCTCCCTCAGCCGTCGCGCTTCCGCCTTGCGCGCGGCGTGGTGCGCGCGAGTAGCCCGGTGGTAGATCTTCAGGCGGTAGCCGAAGGGCGGCCCCTCCAGCTCGGCCCTCAGGTCCGCATACTCGGCCGGCGTGGCGGCGCGCGTGTCGGCGATGCAGCCGTAATAGTCGGCGCTGCCATGCTGGCCGACATGCACGTATGATGTGCAAAAGTACCCCTCGGAGTCGAAAGGCTCGGCCGGAAACAGCGCCCCCAATTCGCCGCCCCTGCACTTGGGCCAGCGGCGGAAAACGACGGGGGTTTCGTGTTCGTCTTGCTGGAAGTCGCTCATCGCCGGTAATCCCTCTTTTCGGCGCCCGGCAGGATCGTTTGGGCGCCTTGATCTGTCAGCTCGGCGGCGGGGGCGTAATCGGGCGCACCGGTCAACTCGCGCACGGCGTTCCGTGCGATACGCCGCAAATCCTCTACTTCGCTCGCGTCCACCATGCCGCGCCTGCGCCTATCGGCGCGGAATTCATGATTGGCGATTCGCTGTAGTGCATCCACCAGCCGGCGCTCGTTCACGCTGAGAGTGGGCCGGTTGAGGTAGGGCGATGTTGCGACGGGCTCCACAACCTCTTGGTCTACGATCGAGGTTTCGCCGTCGCACTGAGCGCAGAACGCGGCGTCGAAAACCTCGGCAACCTCCCACGCCTGGCGCGCCTCGCTCCATGTAACCCAGGCGTCGACTCGCACGTCCTCGCTCCCGCAGGAGGAACACACCTTGCGAAGCCGCAGCCCCGCGGCGCCGACCACCGGAGTCCATTCGTGGTCGCAGTCACGGCAGATGCGCACGCCGTCCGACTTCGCCGCCACGTCGTCGGTATCGTGAGTGTCGAAGCCATGCGGGTAGCCTCCGTCGAAGTTGAACCACGTTTCGACTTCGGCCGCGATCGACATACTGCCGCAGGCCGGGCACACAAGCCCGAGTTGCTCGGCTAAGGTTGTCATTGTCATCTCCTTCGATTTTGAGGCGCGCAAGATCGCACCCTTGAGCGTCCGGCCCGGAGGCCGGGCGCTCCATGGCTGCGGTCTAGGCGCCTTTTAACGTGAGACAGAAATCCCCGACGCGATTCCCGTTGCAGTCGCTCAAGGCTCCGGAAAGTTGCCCGTTGCGAATCTGACGTGCAGTCCATTCGAGGATACGCGCGCACTCCTCCGCCTTGTCGTCGTCGAAGGCCGCGTTACCTGTGCGGAATTTCAATTTCAACATCACGCGACTCCGAATCCCCCGCCCCATCCGTTTTGTGGCAACCCCTCGCCGTGCAGGCGCACGACGTAGCCGCGCGGATCGCCGTAGCACTTGGCCGTCAAGCCGTACCATCCGGCGACGATTTCGATTTTCTCCCGCAGGCGCTCGCGCCGGCGCTCGTCTCGCTCGGTCAGGCTGACGTTGCACTCCTTGACTGCCAGCGCCTCGACTTGGCGGGCGAGCCCGTACAGCGCGGCTGCGTCGAGCGCAGCGACGTAAGGGCGCTCGGTCGGGCGCCTCAGCGCGAGCACGGCCGCCAGGTGGTATTGATCGGCCAGCTTTTCGATTCGGTCGTTTCGCAGGATTGCGCGGAACTCTGTTTGATCGTGAAAGTTCATTTTGTCAGCTCCTTGCGGTTCTACAGATTGGACAGTGGGGACGCGGTTAAGGCGTCTTACCTTCCAAGTAGTCCTCGCGCGCCTTCTTGTACTCGCTCGGCTTGATACAGCGTCCATATCGTGCGCGATTGGCCGGCGTCGAGCGACAGAGAGCCCACTTTTGGCCGAAACGCCAGCGCATGAAATCGGTGAACGTATCCTGATGGCAACAACACCGATCATAGCGGGCGAGTGCGGCGCTGATTTGAGATCGGCACGAATCCGCAACCGCAGGCGATTTTGGGGGTGATTCGATGTACTTTTCAGCCATGGACAGCGCCGCGATTATGTGCGGCCCGCAATCGGCCCATTCGACGAAGGGAGGTTTTTCTGGCAAGGCTAAACCTCCCTCAGCGCGGCGCTGATCGCGAGTCCCGCTTCCTCCGCCGTCTCGAAGGCGCCCAAGTCGCGCGGCCCGATTTCCAGTCGCGCCCACCATAGGCTCGTCTGATGGGTGTAGTGGTGGCGGTTTTCGGCGCGCGTGCGCGGATTCGATTTGAAAAGCAACGCAACGACGTGAGGCTGACCGCCACGACACGTAACGTTGTAGGTGCGCCGGCCGTCCGGCATTTCGTGCGCCAGTTTAGCGACAAGGTTGCAATTGAATTTCATAAGATCGACTCCCTAGTTGAACGTCCGTCGCCAGGCGATCGCCTCGGCGATGTGGATACGCCGCACGTTTTCCGTGGCGTCCATGTCTGCGATGGTGCGCGCGACCCGCAGTACTTTGACGTGCGCGCGGGCCGTCAACCTCATGCGCTCGGTTGCCTCGGTGAGAAGGCGTCGCGCCTCGGTGTCCTGCCGCGCCAGGTCGTTCAATTCCTGCCCGTACAGTGCAGAGTTTGGGAATCCGCGATCGTTGCGTTTCGTCTGGATGGCACGCACGGCGACGATTCGCGCCGCGACCATTGCCGAAGTTTCGGCCGGCGGCGGCAACGCCAGGTCGCACGCGCTGAGGGACGGCATTTCGCAGCACATATCCACCATTTCCGCCAAGGTATCGAGACGCGCGCGGTGTATGGTGGCGCACCGCGGCGCGCGGGCGCACTCACGCCCCGGATCTCCGCCCAAGTGCCCGCAGGGGCATGGGCGAGCCGTAATCGTGAGCTGCGTATGGTGGCCATGCGCGAGTAGCGATAGGGCGGCCTTGTGCGCCCTCAATCCGTCGCACGGATTGTCCGCGAAGGACAGGGCACCGCCGTTGCCGTCCGGCGGGTGGAGTCCCTGCCGACGAGCCGCAAGCATGGACTTTCCGCAGCCGGACGAGCCGACTAGCAGGAGCGAGTGACCGCCGGAGACGGCGATTTCCAAGGCGCGCTTGGCGGTTTCTTGGCCCTTGATGTCGCGAAGGTCCATGGCGCTACTCCCCCTTAGCGAACGCGGCCGAAACTTGTTCGGCGATGATCTGTGCGCGACGTTCGGCGCCGTCTTTATCGGCGGCCGTCGCAATCGCGACTATCTCGCCGAGGTCGGAACGAATTTCGGCGTACCATGCGCCGTCCCGACGCTGTTTGGCGTGCAGTTCATTGAGCCATTGCATGGCACTACTCCCCCTTGGCCGCGGCGATGGCGGCGCGCGCCTCTCGGTATTCGGGCCAGTCGATTGCGCCCAGGACGGCATCGGCCGTAGCAACCATCGCTGCCAGCGCGGCCAGCATCAGGGGCGCGGCCTTCATGAGATCGCAATTCGCCTCCGCTTCCTCGAGAGGAATGCCGCGAGTTTCGATGGTCGCCACGTGAGTATTTCGGCCGGCGAAAATGACCGGGTACTTTGTGACCGGTTTGATATTCCGGTGCCACGGCCCCGCCGTATGCGCTGCTTTCGTGTCGATGGTCGGCATGTCACTTCTCCTCTTTGCTGGCCCTTACCGAAGCCCCGCGCGAACGGGGCAGGGGGAAGGGTCAGGCGGCGATCTTGTGGCAAGCGGTGAAGCCGTCGGCGATCAGCATGTCCCGCAGGTCCGCCCGAGCCGCCGTTTCATCGGGGCGAATCCGACCCTCGCGAGTGCGGGACCATGCGATGAATCCGCTCGGCCGCGGCAAGATGGCGTAGTCGATGGCGCCGGTTAGGAGTTCATCGATTGTCGGGGCGAAAGCGTAGGTCGGCATGATCTTCTCCCTTCGGGTTTGTCGTGTCCTTGGACCGCCCGCCCCCGGCGAGGGCGGGTAGCCGAAGGACGCGGGCTAGGATCGTGGAAGATCGGGCCATCCGTTGCTGACGAAGGTTCCCGCGCCGAGATCGCCGAACGGCACGATCCGCGCGGCGCCGGGTGCGAACGTGGCGCGATACGCGGAGGCCAGCGCCTTTGAAGCCATGACGGCCACGGTGCGCCACTCGCGCCGCTTGGCATCGAATGTCTTGATTGCATATTCCATATCGGGTCTCCCTGTTGGGGCTGCGAAGGACGCGGGCTAGGCGTGGTGCAATTCGACATGCGAGACGGTAAAGCGATCGCCTTTGTGGTCGCGCATGAAGTCGCCCGACTTCGCGACGGCGGCATACAGCGCCAGGGCGCGCTCGGCCGAACTGCGGTCGGGGCAGGTGATCGTTTGCCCGGGCATGTCGAGGCCGGCGAGCGTGCCGTCGAGATAGATCTTGTCGAATTGCACGATGAAAATCACGGGAGTCGTGGTTTCCGTGCCTTTCGTGATATTGGTCATATCGGGTCTCCCGGTTGGGTTGCGTGGGACGCGGGCTAGACGGGCGAGCGACCTTTCTCCTCATCGTCCGCGCGCTTGAACGCTTCCCAGGCCGCTTCTGTCTCCGCGCGTGCGGCCTTTGCTTGCGCGGTATTGCCGCGCAAAGGCGCAGAGATAGTCGCCTTTTCCAGCCACGTCTTGTAGAGGTCATTCGCGGTTGTCATATCGGGTCTCCCGGTTGAGGTTTGCGAAGGACGCGGGCGGTGTCAATCTCCTATCTCGATACGGCCCGTTTTCCGAGTCCGTATTTCCTATATAATGTAGGAAGCGGCACGCCGTCAAACGCCATTTTCTACGTTCACGAAAACGTTATAGGCTGTTTGATCGGTTTCCTGCAATGGGAATAAACAGTATTGCGGTCGTTGCGGGACCGTTGCGGGAAAAGTCAGGAATAGGGAATCCGCCGCGTTGCGGCCGTTGCGGACGGCTCCTACAGATTGTGGGTGCCTGAAACCCGCAGGCTTCCGTGCTAAGTCGTTGAAATCGCTTAGTAATGGGGCCAAAAGTTAAGTCATTGAAATCATTGGCGTTTCCGTTGCGGACCGTTGCCTCTCTATAGAGAGAGAGGAGTGCCCGTAACGGCACTCCCTCTCCTCCGAGAGAGAGACCCCCCAGGCTTCCTAAATGTCTAGCGGTCTTGTGGGTGAATGTCGAGCGCGAGGGGCGACTCGCTTTCGGGCGACTCGCCGGCGCACGCGCGGTAGGGTCGGGGCATGGTGCAGCGCCGACCAGGCATGAAGCCGGGGCCAAAGCCCGGATCGAATATCATCGCTCGCGACGACGCGGGGCGCATAGTTGGTACACGCGGTTTGACAGTTCAACAAGTGGAATATGTCAACAGTGTTGTCTTATCTGGATTCGATTCCGTCGATGCTGCTAGGGCCGCAGGATATGCCGATCCGCCCCAAGCCGCCTACCATCTAAGGCGGCATGGGGGCGTGCAGGCGGCCATCCGGGCGGGCGTGGCGCAGCGCATAGCGCAGGGCGCCGGCCTGGCGTGGAACGTCGCCCAAGGCTTGTTGGCTGACGCCGCGACCAACCCACGTCTTCGCTGGGATATTGCCAAGTGGACCCTGGAAGTCACCGGCCACGTCGCCCCCAAGCCCAAAGACGACGCGCCGAAAGAAGAGAAGCCCTTGGAAACAATGACTATTTCCGAGCTTGAGGCGTTCATCCGCCGCGGCGAGGAAGCCGCGCGCATGGCGCGACAGCCGATCCTTGACAACGAGCCGATCGCGCCAAGTGTCGCGCCAAGCAACACGCAAGCCATTGATATTGAAGGCGAAGGCGTTCCCTAGCCGAGACTAAGCCGGTCGCGATCGCCGCCGGCGGGCCGGCCCGACCCCTGGGGGAGGGGCTGCCGGGCCAAGCGCGCGCGCCTGCCGGCCGCCCCGGAAAATCTGAGCAAATTTTGAAACCTCGTAGGAATAATTACAACACGCCCCTAGGAAGCCTACCCAGCGAGATCCGACGCTCGCACCTCTCCCAATAACCATCCTCCACCTCTCGCTCGCCCAGACCCCCTTTCCACCGCATGCTGAAGGCTCTTGACACGTCCTCCCACAACGGTCTACAGATTGGACGAACGCGGAGGATGGGCGATGGCACGCAAACCTCGCACGGAACGGCTGACGAAGAATGAAAACGCACAGGCGGCATGGCCGCTCTGTCATGTCGAAAAATCGCGGCGCGCGGCCTACTGCGGCGAGACGCCGTGCAAGGACTGCCGCGAGCTTGCCGCCGAGGTGATGAGCGAATACCGCCGCCATCCTGGCGGAGAGGGCGAGGAAGGGAACCAAGCGATGACCGGCAACCCCAAGGACGGCGGACCCGCATTTCCCGCTGCAAGCTTTCCGCTGAGCGGCATGACGCTCCTCCAATGGTACGCGGGGCAGGCGCTGGCGGGGATGATGGGTGGCTCACCGCACTTGCTTTCGGTATTCGAGGATGCCGAGAAAACTAGACGCTTATCATCCGTCGAGGCGGTCGCACGACTTGCCTTCGACCAAGCCGCTGCGATGATCGCCGAGTGGGAGAAGCGCCGTGGATAAGCACGTCGAGGCCGTAGCGGGGGCGCTCAAAGCGCGTCGGATCGAGCGGTTAAAGGCGTTGGTGAACGATCCTGATCGGGCACTTTCTGACGCCCTGAACGATGAAGATGACATGATGTTCGGCGACGCCCAAGCCGCCATCGCCGCCCTGGACGCCGCGCGGGCGGGGGATGCGGAGGAGTTGGTAGAGCGGTTGAAAGGCCGCGTCCGGGGTCCGTACTCGGTCGTACCAGACGACGATTGCCACGAAGCCGCCGACCGCATCCTGGCCCTCGAAGCCGCGTTCCCCGAGCCGGCCGTCTCCCCAGACCCATCCGCCGATGAGGCGCTGGTGGAACGGCTGGCGAAGTGGAAATGCGACTACGACTCGGGGGTAAAACCAGGAGGTTCCCCGTGCCGCATCGAGAACGGCCAATGCCGCTTGGGGTGCCCCGCCGATGTCCATTTCCACTTCGCCCGCGCACTCCTCGCCTATCTCGGGAGGAAGCCATGACCGCCAAGCCCACGCCCCACTGGCCAGATTGCGGGCCGGTGCTGTACGAGGCGCTGGAACGATTCGTTGCCGACTGCGACAGCGCCCCGCCGGTCGATCTGATGAACCGTCTTGCGGCCACGTGTGCCGTTGCCCGCGCCGCCCTCGCCCGCGCCGAGCGGAGCGGGGATATGCACGCATGGCTCCGGTTTGCCACGGCACGGTTCGGCAAGGGATGGTCATGCCCTCGAACGGTTTCTGAGCGGGATTGCGCGCAAGCCCGCGAGGACCACCTCAGCGGCGCCGCGCCCTAACCCCCTCCTAGCCAACTCGGCGACCGCCTCCGCCCTCCCCGTGTAGACTGCGGCCAACCGCATTTCCTACACAGGGAGCTGCCCCATGAAGATGCCCATCGTCCTGGCCCTCGCGGTCCTCCTGTCGGCCTGCGCGTCCGACGCCGAGTGGGCCGCATGGGGCGCGCGCGCCTGCGCCGCCAACGGCGGCTGGACCGGCGAGACCCGCAACGTCGGCGCGATCCGCGGCCACAGTGTCATGGCCGTCTGCGGCGACGGCACGTTGCGCTCCTAGGCGCCCGCCATGGCCCAGCCTCCCGCCTTCGTCCGCCTCGAGGACTACACCGACTACGAGACCGCCAATCCCGGCAACCCGCCGCCCTCGGCGTCGCTCGACGCCGAGTTCGACGCCCTGAAGGTCACGACGGACGCGGTGCGCCAGAACATGGCGCTCCTTCAGCGAGACGACGGGGCCTTGGCGAACGCCAAGGTCACGCCCGACTCGCTGGCCTCGGCGACCTTGGCGCTGATCGCATCCGACTGGACGCCTCGCGGCGCGTGGGCGACGGCGACCGTCTACGCGGTGGGCGATCTTGTGAGCAACGCCGGCACCTCCTACGTGTGCGCGACGGCGCATACGTCGGGCACCTTCGCGACCGACCTGGCGGCCGACAAGTGGCTGGCGCTCGGTGCCGCGACTTTCGGTCAGGTGACGTTGACGCGGGACGTGGCCGGAACCTGGCGCGCGCGCAATCCCGATGGCGGATTAATCAGCACGTCCGGTTCAACCACCGGCGGCCTCCAGGAGGCGTTCGATTACGCTCGCGACAACGACTATGGGCTTTTCGTCGGCAAGGGCGCCATCACGGCGACCGGCACGCTGACTCTCGACTCGTTAGAGCACATGACGATCCGCTGCGACGCGAACATCACGTTCGATTCATCCGTCCAGTACGGCATCGTGCTCGACGATTTTCTGCACTCGTTCATCGAGTTCACGGGCGTCATCACGTTCTCCGGCACGAACGGCGCCGCGATCCATGTTGCGCCGACCACTGGATCCAAAAACGCGCTTGATTTTTACCTCTATGTCCAGCGCATCCTCGTGGAGGGCGGCTCCGGCTCGGATGCCTTCAAGGTTTCTCCGACCGGCGGGGCGCAATGCCAGCGCGCCACCTACGAGTTTGGCGAGGTCGAGGGCGGTAATGGGGCCACGGCCTACGCCGATCATCTGTTCCACGTCGTTACGCCGACTGCCGGCGGAATGTGGCAGGGCAACCGCGTGAAGTTCCGCGGGCCTGGTCTGATATGGGGCACCGCGGCGCTCCAGATCGGCGACGCCAGCGCGCCGACGACGCTGACCCGCAACCGCTACGAGGCGCACTTCGAGACCTCGGCCAACGCCACGAACGGCATCCACACCTTCGAGACGGACGGACACTACCATTGCGACATCGTCTCCAGCGCGACGCTGACGACCGGAATCCGCGAAGGCGCGAACGCCAATCGCAACGTCTTTGAATTCGCCGTGAATCAGGCTACGACGAAGGTCGTTCCGGCCGGCGGTGCCTACGGCAGCGTGTTCCTCGGGCCGCCGATCCGCGTCGTAGCCAGCAATGGGTCGGGCGATCTTACGCTCACCGACGCGACCGAGGCCCAGGTCACGTTCGATACCGAGTCCGTCGATGCCGGCGGGAATTTCGCATCGAGCACTTTCACGGCCCCGTATGATTGCGTCGTCCGAATCCATGCGGCCGCCAGGTTCCTGGTCGACGCCGCCGCTGACTGTCGGCTCTACATCAAGATAAACGCCGGCATCAACGCACAGAGCGACCGGACCATCGCCGCCAACAAGAACGAGACGCTTGCCGTCGATTACACGTTCACGCTGGCCCAGGCCGATACCGTCAAGGTTTACGCATTCGTCTCGTCGGCCGGCGCCACATCGCGTCTCGTGAAGGCTGGCGGCGCGCAGACGCGCCTCGAAATCTCGCTGGTCGGCCGGTGATTCCCGAAACCTCTACCGTTCCGGCCCCGCCGCCCGACATCCGCCTCCTCGCTGCGAAGCGGCACCTCGCCATCCTGCGGGCGCGCGAGTCGCTGGAGGCGTTCATCCGGCTCTGCATGGCCGACCCGGACCATCCGGACGACCCGGACTTCTCGCTGTACGAGACGCGGCCGCACCACCGGATGCTGATCGAGATGGTCGAGAAGGTGCATCGGCGCGAGCTGCGCCGCGCCGCCTTGTCGATCCCGCCCCAGCACGGTAAGACGCACGTCCTGACCGACTACGGCTCGGCGTGGCGTATCGGCAAGACGCCGGGCCGGCATCTGATCGTCGGCACCTACAATTCCGACTTCGCGCGCGAGCGCGGCGACACGGTGCGCGAGATCATCCGCTCGCCGACGTTCAAGCAGGTGTTCCCCGGCGTCACGGTCGCCAAGGACACGCAGTCGAAATCCGACCTGAAGATCCAGTTCAACGACGCGACGGTTGGCAGTGTCCGATTCCGCGGCCGCGGCGAGTCGACGACCGGCCGTCCCGCCGACGACTTCGTGATCGACGATCCGTACAAGGACAAGGCCGAGGGCGATTCGGCGCTCGTGCGGAAGGAACTGCGCGACTGGTACGCCTCGGTCGTCTACACGCGGACGCACGTCGGCTCGACGATCATCATCGTTCACACGCGCTGGAACGAAGACGACCTGATCGGCGAGATGTGCGACCCCGAGCATCCGAATCACGACAAGATGCGTGCCGCCCGGTGGGACTACTACAACATCCCCGCGATCATCAAAGACCCGAAGATGGCGGCCCTCATGGGGACCGATCTGGCGGTCCCGACCGACCCCGCCGTGATCGCGCAGTTCGGCGCGCAGCCGATGGCCGCGCTGTGGCCGTCCAAGTTCCCGCTCGAGCACCTGGCGGAGGCCTCGGAGAACGACAAGACCGTCTTCTCGGCGCTTTACATGGGGCGGCCGAGCCCGGAAGAAGGGGACTACTTCAAGACCGAGATGTTGGTCGGCTACAAGCCTGAGGAGTGGCCCGGCGACCAGAATCTCGAATGGTACGGCGCGTCCGACCACGCGCTAACCACGAAGGAGGACCGCGACGCCAATTGCCTTGGCTGCGCCGGCGTCGACAAGAACGACGTGGTGTGGATTCCGCCCGACATCGTGTGGCGCCGCTGCGAGACGGATGTGCTGGTCGACGAGATGCTCGATCAGATGCGGCGGCATAAGCCGCTCGTATGGTTCGCCGAGCGGGATCATATTTCGAAGTCGATCGGGCCGTTCCTCACGAAACGCATGGCCGAGGAAGGTCTGTACGTTTACGTCGAGCCGTCGCCCGCCTCAAAGGACCATCAGACGCGCGCCCGCTCGATTCAGGGTAGGATGTCGATGAAGATGGTTCGTTTCCCGACCTTCGCGCCGTGGTGGCCGGAGGCGCGGAACGAGTTGCTGAAGTTCCCGAACGGCACGCATGACGATTTCGTGTCGTTCCTGTCGCACCTCGGGATGGGCCTGCACCGCATCCGTGGCGCGGCACCGGTGCGCGAGCGGCCGTCGAATGTGGTGCGCGTCGGCACGCTCGCCTGGGTGAAGGCGGCGTCGGCGGCCGAGAACCGCGCGAAAGAGCGACGCAAGGCATTGGGCGGAATGTAGCCATGAACGAAATGTCCGATACGATGACCGAGCCGTCTCCCACATCCTCCATCGACGCAGCGGACTCCGCGCTGATGCGCCGCGAGGCCGGCGAGATCGAACCGGCGCGCGCCGCGCGCGTCAAGTCCTTGGTCAAGAAGATCACGGAGGCCGAGGCGTATTGGGACAAGACCTTCAAGCGCATCGACGGCGACATCAAATTCGCGGCCAACCTGCGCGGAGAGCAATGGGACGGCGACACCGACAAGTACGTCGCGAATCTGGCGCTGCGCCATGTCAAGGACCGCACGGCGGCGCTATACGCCAAGAACCCGCGCGTGCGCGCCAAGCGCAAGAAGCGCATGGACTTCGCCGTGTGGGACGAGAAGCCGGAGACGCTTCAGGCGGCGATAACGAACATGCAGACGGCCGCGCAGATGGGCGTGCCGGATCCGAACGCCGAGGCGACGGCCATGATGTTCGCCGACATCCAGCAGGCCCTCGCGACCCGCGAGATGGTCGAGCGTGTCGGCAAGACCATGGAAATCCTCTATCACTACTACCTCGACTCCTCGACGCCGCGGTTCAAGACGCAGATGAAGGGCGCCGTCCGCCGCGCCATCCAGGGCGGTATCGCCTGGGTCGAGATGGGCTACCAGCGCCAGTTCGAGAAGACGCCCGAGACCATCGAGCGCATCAACGACGTGACCGAGCGGCTGTCCCGCATCGAGGCCCTGACGGCGGACATCGCGGACGAGAAGATCGAAACGGATTCTGCGGACGCCGAGACGCTGCGCCAGACGCTCGCCGCCCTTCAGGCCGAAAACGACATCCTGGTCGAGGAGGGGCTGGTCCACACCTTCCCGTCGCATCGCGACATCGTGCTCGACCCGCGCACGCGCCAGATCACCGGGTTCGTTGGCACCCGCTGGCTCGCCCGCCGCTACCTGCTGACCCCCAACCAGATCAAGGAAATCTACAAGGTCGACCTTGGGACTCAGTTCACCGCTTACAAGGCGGAGTCGCGTGCCGAGGTCGCGGGGTCGGAGACGAACCCGACCACGGAGGAGTCGCTGGCGCGCGTCTACGTCTCCTTCGATAAGCCGACCGGCACGGCGTCCGTCGTGTGCGAGGGCTATCCCGACTACCTGAAGGAGCCCGGCCCGCCCGCGGCGCGGATGAAGCGATTTTTCAACCTGTTCCCGATCATGTTCAACGAGGTCGAGGCGGCCGATCCGGGGGCGGACATCTACCCGCAGTCAGACGTGCGGATCATCATGCCGCAGCAGCGCGAGCACAACCGCTCGCGCGAGGCGCTGCGCCAGCACCGGATCGCCAACCAGCCGTTTTACCTCAACCTCGGGGCCAAGCTGGACGACGAAGACCTGAAGGTCATCGGCGCGCGCGTGCCGCACGCGATTCACACCCTGAAGGTGTCGATGGTCCCCGGCATGAAGGCCGAGGACATCATCGCGCCGATGAAGTCGGTCCCGATCGACACGAACCTCTACGAGACGAATCCGATCTTCGAGGACATCCAGCGCACGACCGGATCGCAGCAGGCGAATTTCGGCGGCACGTCCGGCGACTCCGCGACGGAGGTGTCGGTTGCCGCCGGATCGAACGTCGCCACCCTATCGTCGGCGGTCGACGACCTGGAGGAGACGTTGACCGAGCTGGCGCGCGCCGGCGGCGAGGTCATGCTGCTGGAGATCGCGCCGGAGACGGCGCAGCGGATCGCCGGGCCGGGAGCAGCGTGGCCCGAGATGTCGCGCGAGGACATGGCCGACCAGGTGTACCTCGAAATCGTCGCCGGCTCGAACGGCCGGCCGAACCGCGAGCAGGACATCGCCAACCTCGAGCGCATGATCCCGGTCATTATCCAGGTTCCGGGATTCAACCCGGCATGGGTCGCGCGCAAGATGGCCGAGGCGATCGACGAAGGCGTCGACTTGACCGAGGCTCTGCTGGATGGCCTGCCGTCGATCATCTCCATGAACGCCGCGTCCAAGGCCGCGGCCGCGCCGGCGGGCACCGGCAACGACTCGAATCCGAACGATCCGGCGCCAAAGGGCGCTCCCGAGGCGCAAGGCGATCAGGGCGCGAACAACGCTCCGGCGCCGCCCGGCGTCGCCCCTGGAGGCCAGCCGGCGTTCCCGGCGCCGATGAGCGGGATGTAAAAGGTTGCGCGCCTTGTCCAAAATGTAGATGATGACTCTTGCTGGGATTTAACCTCGGCAACCCGGAAGCCGCCCGGACCAGTAGCGGAGAACCCCGCCGTCAGAAGCGGGGAACCAAAAACGGAGACGCTAAAAATGACCGATGCCCCGTCAGCATCGGACGCCGCCAAGCCGGTAATGGCCGACACGGCATCCGCCATGGACGCTAACGTTCCTGCCGCAGTCTCGTCCCCTGCGGATGACACCACGAAGACCGGCGATAAACAGCCGACCTCCGTCCTCGAAGCGGTGAAGATCCGTCTCGCGGAGGATGCGAAGGCCGCGGCCCCGCCAGTCGCGAAACCGGACGCGAAGGGATCCGACGCGGAAGCGCCGGCCGACGCCAAGCCCGAGGGCGAGGCGGAAGCCGGCGACGATGCGGAAAAGGAACTCCCCTTCCACAAGCACCCGGCATGGATGCGGCGAATCGCCAAGGAGCGCGCGCAGAGCGAGAGGATCGCTCAGCTCGAGCCCATGGCGGAACGCTTCACCCAAATGCAGTCCATGATGCAGCGGGCCGACCTCTCTCCCGACGAGGTGACGACCGGCTTCAATATCATGGCCTTGATGAAGGGCGACCCGCACAAGGCGCTCGCGGCCCTGAAGCCGTTCTACGAGTCATTGCTTCAGGTCACGGGCGAGGTGCTGCCGGACGACCTTCGGAAGGATGTCGATCTCGGGCACGTCTCCGAGGATCGGGCGCGCGAGTTGTCGCGGGTTCGCTCCGAGGCGGACGCGGCCAAGCGGCGGGAGGCTGCGGCGACGCAGCGGACCACCGACGAGGCAACAGCGCGCGAGCGCCATACCCTCCTGAGCGACATGGCGGCAGGTGTGAGCGCGTGGGAGACGGAGTGGTCCAAGAAGGATCCCGACTACGCCCGGAAGCTACCGCTGGTCGAGGCCCAGGTCAAGGCCCTTCGGCAAGAGCGTCCGCCGCGCAACCGCGCGGAGGCCGCCAAGCTAGCGCAGGACGCGCTCGATGCGGTCAACGCATCGCTCCGCCCCTTCGCTCCGAAGAAGGACGCCGTGGCTCCCCCGATCGACGGGTCATCCGCAAAACCGATCGCCGTGCCCAAGAACTCGATCGAGGCCGCCAACGCGGCTCTCGCTCAGATGGGGGCGTAGGCGGTCACAACGAGGCAAGGAGCAAACCATGCCCTTCACCGCAAACGAACTCGCGTCGATCTCCAACGGCGTCCTCGACTTCCACATCCGCGGCCAGGCGATGAGCCAGACCATCCAGGACCGTCCGCTCCTGGACGCGATGCTGAAGAATCAGAAGACCTTCGGCACCTCCAAGGAGTTCATCACCGGCCCCGTCAAGGGCGACCCGACGACCACGATCATGGGCTACACCCACGACGACGTGGTGTCCTACGCGAATCCCGCGAACCTGAAGCGGTGGTCGTACAAGTGGTACGAGATCCACGCTGGCATCAGCTTAACCGGAACCGAGCTGAAGCAGTCCGGCATCTCGGTCGTCGATTCGACGACCGGCGCCAAGACCTCGCAGCACTCGGATTCCGAGATGGCGTTGCTCGTCAACCTTCTCGACGACAAGGTGGACGACATGATGGACGGCTGGGCGCGCGGCATGAACAACATGTTCTGGCGCGACGGCTCCCAGGACGCGAAGGTCTCGCCCGGAATCCTGGCGTTCATCCTGGACGCCCCCACGGTCGGCGTCACCGGCGGCCTCGACCGCGCGCAGAATACCTGGTGGCGGAATCGGGCGGCGCTCGCCGTCGCATCGAACTCGTCCACCTGGTCGGCCCAGCCGCTCGCGCGCAAGCTCCAGCAGGAGTTCCGTCAGGTGCGGCGCTTCGGCGGCAAGCCGAAGTTCTTCCCGGCCGGCTCCGACTTCCTCGACGCGCTCGAGATGGAGCTTCGCACGAACGGCACGTTCACCCAGGACGGCTGGAACAAGTCGGGCAAGATCGACCTGTCTGTCAGCGACATGTCGTTCAAGGGCGTCAACCTGTTCTACGATCCGACGCTCGACGATCTCGGCCTGGCGAAGTACGCCTACCTCCTCGACCTCAAGAACATCAAGCCGTATGTGATGGAGGGGGAGGACCGGAAGATGCACACGCCGGCGCGTCCCGCCGACCAGTACGTCTACTACCGGGCGATGACCTGGACGGGCGGCATGGTCGTGGACAAGCTCAATTCGAACGAGGTGTTCTCGATCGCTTGACATCGTTGTAGAAAGTGACGACCATCCACGGTCGTCACTTTCTCGTCCCTCATCAAAGGAGCTGAAAATGCAACACTACTCCGTCATGCTTCGCCTCGGCGGAAGCCTCAGCCACGTCATCCCGAAGCCCGACGTGACCGCGCCCGAAATCATGGTCCTGCGGGCGATCCACGGCGCGGACGCCGTGGTCGACATCAAGCCGACCCGCATGGACAAGACCTCGCACCGCGCGGAGCGCGAGCGCCTGGAGAACGTCTACGGTCAGCCAGGCCCCAGCGGCAAGCCCGGCTTCGGCGCCAAGGCGATCGTCGACCTGTTCGGCCCCGCAGCGATGGGCGGGCGCCTGCCGGTCAGCCTGCCCGAGGACGCGCCCGCCGAGCCCGTCGAGGGCGAGGATGAGGGCGAGCGCACGGCGGCGTAGCCCATGGCCCGCGGCACCACGCTCGGCCAACTGGTGGCGCAACTCAAGGCCGAGATCGGCATGTCGGCCTCGGCCGCCGTGGGCCAGGAGAAGATCGGGCAGTTGCAGCAGTTGCTCCGCCGCCACCAGGAGCTTCTGTACGACACCTACACCTGGCCGCACCTGCGCGTCCGCCACGCCGACAAGGCGACGGCGGCCGGCCAGCGGTTCTACGACTGGCCCGCGGCGATCAACCCCGATCGCGTCGATGGCGCGGTCTTCCGGTGGGGGTCGCTTTGGCAACCCGTGACGTTCGGGATCGACACCGAGATCGACTACAACCAGTTCGATTCGGGCGAGGATGTGCGCTCCGATCCGGTCCTCAAGTGGGACTGGTACGATGACGGCGGATCCCTTCAGTTCGAGGTCTGGCCGATGCCGGCCACGGTCTCGACCATCCGTTTCTCCGGCATCAAGGCGCTCGGCTCCCTGACGGCCGACGCCGACACGGCGGACTTGGATGACCGGCTGATCGTCCTGTTCGCCGCGGCTGAGATGCGCGCCGGCCAGAAGGACGAGGACACGAAGAAGCAGCTCGCGAGCGCGCGGCTGACCCGGCTCGGAATCAACGCCATCAAGTCCGGCCCGGTGGTCATCGGCGGCGGCGAGGCCGACCTGCGCCGGCGCCGGCCGCTGACGATCCAGATCGCGGCATCGAGTTCGTGACATGGGCTTCGTCCTTGGGCGCGGCAGCCGCAAGAAGCTGACGGGAGTCCATCCCGACCTCGTGCGCGTCGTCGAGCGCGCCATCGAGATTACCGACACCGATTTCGCCGTCATCGAGGGGCTGCGCTCGCCCG
>MEMM01000058.1:26901-29575 GCA_001767925.1 Alphaproteobacteria bacterium RIFCSPHIGHO2_12_FULL_63_12 | reverse complement strand
CGCTCTACCGGCGTCTCGCGCGCGCCATGCAGGCGGCGGCGACTGCGGGCGGCGTGCCGCTGGAGTGGGGCGGTGACTGGGCGCGCTTTCCTGATGGGCCTCATTTTCAACTGCCGTGGGCGGAGTACCCGGCATGAGTTATGGGGTGGTGGAAGACTTCAAAGGTGGACTCGATCGCCGCCGTAAGCGCATCGCCGGCGTGCCCGGCACGCTCTGGACTTGCGAGAACGCGCACATCACGCGCGGCGGCGAGATCGAGAAGCGCAAGCGGTGGGTGCCGAAGTACACCCTCCCTGCCGGAACCTTCGGCATGGAGTCGGCAGGCGGCGCGCTCTACGTATTCGGCTCCGCATCGACCCCGGCCGGCATCCCCGCCGGCGTCACCTACCAGCGCCTTCAGCATCCCGACGCCGTGGCGATGTCGGCCATCGTCGACACGGAGGTCTTCGACGGCACGATCTACGCCATCGCCGAGTTCACGGACGGCACGATCCACCACTTCTACGACGGGACGGTCGTCGCCGACTGGAATAGCGGCATCGTCACCGCGGCGATGGCGAACAACAATGGAATCGCCGAACACCTGAAGGCGCTGATCGACGCCGACGCCGCCTACACGGCGACGCGCGCCAGCGCAGTCGTCACGATCACTGCGGCGGTCGCGGGCACGCCGTTCACGATCGCCAGGGAAACCGAGAACGTCGTCGGCGGCACCGCCGACCAGTCGATCACCTTGGCGGAGACGGTCGCGAACGTCCCCGGCGTGTCGGAGACCCTGGCGACGGCGCGGTTTCGGATCACCGGCGGGACCAGCAACCCAGGAACCAACAACCTCGACAGCATCACCGTCGATGGCGTCGAGATTCTTAACGTCGCTGTCGATTGGGCGACGAGCAATAGCGTGACCGCCGCGAACATCGCGACGCAGATCAACACCTATAATTCGACCCCCGAGTACACGGCTACCAGCGACGGCCCCGAGGTCATCATCTCGGCGGCCACGGGGTCCGGGTCCACGCCCAACGCGCTCGCGGTCGTCATTACCGTGACCGGCGGCAACGTGACCGTCGATACCAACAACACGACCATGACGGGCGGCGTCGATGCGGTGTCCGGCCAGGCGCAGGTCTACACGGCGACCATCGGAGGCACCTACGAGGTCGGCGACAAGTTCTCCATCGAGATCGACGACAAGGACTTCGGCTTCGTCGGCAATCCTGCCAGCAAGGGTGAGTTCGCGTTCACTCAGAAGTCCAAGGTTTACGCGCTTGCCGGCTCCATCGCCTATTTCTGCGCCGTCGACGACCCGACCGCGTGGAACGTCGCCGACACCGGCGCCGGATTCCAGAACATGGCGAGCCAGGATTCCGGCTCCGAGGCTCTGATCTCGGTCGGCAAGTTCCAGGGCAACCTCGTCTTCTTCGCCCGTCGCTCGGCCCAGGTCTGGTACATCGACGTTGACGATTCCAAGAACGTCCACATCCAGACGCTCGAGAACACGGGCACGATGGCGCCCTTGTCGGTCCTCGGTTACGGCGACTCCGACCTGTTCTACCTTTCCGATTCCGGCATCCGCTCGATCCGGCAGGTTCAGGGCGTCTCCAACGTCTACGTCAACGACGTGGGGACTGCGGTCGATACGATCATCAACGCCCAGGTCGCGTCTCTGACGGCCGCCGAGGTCGCCGCTGCCGTCGCCGTCATCGAGCCGATCGACAACCGCTACCTCCTGACGATCGACGAGACCAGCTACGTCTTCTCGTTTTTCCCGTCGTCCAAGATCAGCGCGTGGTCGACCTACGATAACGGGGCGGTGTTCTCGCGGTACACGACGATCCTCAATAAGGTCTACGCGCGCTCCGGCGACACGATCTACCTGTACGGCGGCGACACTGGCGCAGTATACGATACGGACGCGAACGACCTGTACGTCGTCACGATCGGTACGCCGTTTCTGACCTTCGGTAAGGTCGCGACCGACAAGTTCCTGACCGGGTTCGATGTCGCGGTCGACGGCACGTGGACCATCCGCCTTCTGCACGATCCGCGCAACGAGGCGCGAAAGACCACGCTCGGCACGATCACCAACGACACCTACACGTCGGAAGATCTGCGCGCGTCCGGCCTGAGCCCGGTCTACGCGGTCGAGATGGTGTGCGAGACGCCTGGGTATGCGCGGATCGCGAATTTCGCCCTGCACTACGAAGAAGTCCCCCGTGGATAGGGTGCCGCTCGTCTACAACGACGCCTTCTACGTGGCGCAGCGGATGCGGGCGGCCGATCGGAAGGAGATTTACGCGACGCGCTGGACCGACGCCCCGGAGGATTTGGCGCGCGACGTGTGCATGTGCGGCGAGTTCGCGTGGACGCTCGGGCTCGGCGGCGAGCCGATCTGCTGCTTGGGGGCGCTCGCGCTGTGGCCGGGCGTCTGGTCGGTCTGGATGTTCGCCACCGACCGTTTCGGCGAGATTGGCCTTTCGGCGACCCGTTTCGTGCGGCAGGCTATGATACCTGCGCTGACCAAAACGGGGGCGCACAGGGCCGAGTGCCGTTCCCTTGCCGGCCATCGCCGCGCCCGCGCATGGCTCGAATTGCTGGGCGCCCGCCTGGAGGGGCGGGAATACGTGTACGGTAAGAATCGCGAGCGGTTCGTCACCTACGTTTGGGAAAACTG
>MEMM01000058.1:26241-26886 GCA_001767925.1 Alphaproteobacteria bacterium RIFCSPHIGHO2_12_FULL_63_12 | reverse complement strand
GCAGGCGGAGGAAGCGCGCCAGGCGCGCATTCGTGCGGGCCAGGGGCAGATCGACCAGACGTTTTCGCAGTTCGACGACGACTACTACGGGAACGTCTCGAAGGCGAGCGACGCCTATTACATGCCGCAGGCCGAGAAGCAATACGCGGACGCGCGGCGCCAGCTTGTGCTTAACCTGTCGCGGCAGGGCACCTTGGCCGGCAGCGCCGGCGCGCGCAGCATGGGCGACTTGGACGAGTCCTACGCGACCCAGCGCGGCGACCTGGTGAACCGCGGCGTCGCCGCGGGGAACGAGCAGCGGTCGAATGTCGAGCGCGCCCGCTCCGAGCTGATGTCGCAACTCAACGCCTCGGCCGACCCCGGCGCGGTCGGCGCCGCCGCCGCGGCACGCGCGCAATCCCTGTCGGCCCCGCCGATCTTCTCGCCGCTGGGCAAGCTGTTCGCCGATTTCGCCAACATGGGGGCGAACGCGATCGGCGCCGAGCGGATGGGCTTCCGCGGCACTGGCACGGGCCTGTTCACGCCGGGGTCGCCGTCGTCTGGAAGCGGCAGCTTCTTGAACGTCAGGAACGGGTAGCATGTGCGATCCCCTCTCCGCCGCCGCGGCCGTGATGACGGTCGGCGGCATGTACGCTCAGAACCGCG
>MEMM01000058.1:25465-26218 GCA_001767925.1 Alphaproteobacteria bacterium RIFCSPHIGHO2_12_FULL_63_12 | reverse complement strand
GCCGCTCTCGACCGCGAGGCCGGGGCGACCTTCGACACGTCCCTCCATGGGTTCGACCGCGGCCGGCAGGATGCCAGCCTGGGCCGCGCTCAGGGTGTGCGCGCGTCCGCCATCGACACGAAGGTCGGCCCGACCGATCCGGCCGTGCCGGTCGCGGGATCGGCGCCCAAGATCGTCAAGTCGACCATCGCGCGCGCCATGTCCGACGCGCTGGCGCGCGGCAAGGCGCAGGGCGTCGCGCAGGGCAACCTAGCGGGCTATGGCGACCTCGCTCTCGGTAACTCCATCGACCTGACGCGCTCGGGCCAGAAGCAGGCGACGTTCGGCGACTTCTCGCGCCGCTCGTCCGGCATCCTGCCGTTCGAGTTGGAGGCCGCAAACCGCACCGGCGGCGGCCTGCGTTCGTTCGGCAAGTTGCTGTCGGCCGGTGGACAGGTGGCCGGTCTTGCCAGCGCCTTCGGCGCCGGGCCGTCGTTCGGGGAACTGTTCGGCGGCGGCGCGCCAACGATACCCTATTCTCAGATGGGGAGTCGTCTCGGCCTCCCAGGACTCTACTGATGCCCCGTATCGCCAACGCCTTCGGCTACGACAATGAGATCGGCGACGCCATTTCCAACATCGGGAAGGCGCTCCTGTCCGGGCCGTCCAAGTATCAGATGGACGCCTACGCCGCGACCGCCGATGCGCGCCGCGCTGACGCCCGCAAGACGGCACTGGAGTCGGACGCCCTGCGGGCCGCGGCCGGGGGCCGCT
>MEMM01000058.1:0-25442 GCA_001767925.1 Alphaproteobacteria bacterium RIFCSPHIGHO2_12_FULL_63_12 | reverse complement strand
TCATGCGGACGGCGCGGCCCTACGAGACGCCGGGCGACACCGTTGGTTTCGGCCTCAACGCCCCGGATCCGGCGTCGGCCGGCTTGCTCGATCGCGCGCCTGGCGAGATGGCGGCCGGCGCCGCCGAGGCGGGCGGCACCTTCCCGCAGAACGTCGGCAATCTGTGGCGCTTCTTCATGGCGAATCAGCCGGGGGTGAGTGACCCGCAGTTGGGCCGTGCCGTCGTCGGCTCGGGCCAGTTGATCGGCGTGAACGACGCCGTTAGTCTTCCCGACCGGGATGCGGTCGCCGGGCGCAACGCCGCGAACAGTCTGGCGCAGGCGATGCAGGTCGAGGGCGTGCAGTCGGGCGACCGGCGCTACTCCGCTGACCAGTCGCTTGCCGGCACGCGCTACACCGCCGACCAGTCGCGCGCCGGCGCCTTCGATCGGAAGATGCTCGATCCCGTCGACATCGCGGCCGGCGGAACCGTCCTACCGGGCCAGATGCCCAGCGGAGCGCCGGACCCGCGTTTCGGCGGCCGCTCCCAAGTCGTCGGCCAGGACACCGAGACCGTCGCCAAGGCGCGCATCTTCAACGCCCTCACCGGGGACCGCCAGGCGCTCGCGGTCGGGCCGTCGCAGACGCAGGTGGCGGGCGCGGAGGCTTTGGCCCTCCCCGAGGACCAGCGGATCGCCGCCCTGTTCGGCGAGCGAGAGTACGCCGACCCGACCTCTCCGTCGAACGTCCGTATCGGCGCCGCCCCGCAGACGGTCGGCAAGCCGGGCGTGCCGTCGCAGGCGGCGAAGGCGAAGGATGTGCTGCGGCCGCAGGTCGAGGCGAAGTTGCAGAGCGTCGACATCGCCATGGAGAATTTTCAGAAACTCACGAAAACGACTTACGATATTGGCGCGGCCGACCCGACCTTGTTTGGGCTTGCCGGCAACGTGCGTCGCCTGAGCCAGAATGTCACGGAGCAGCTTCGCAATGCCGGACTCGTCGCGTCCGGCGACCTGAATGGCGCCCTGGCGGAAACGGCGGATCGTATCGGGGCGGTGTTCGATCCGAACCTTTCGGACATCGAAAAGCTCTCGACCTTGCTGGCCTTCTCGGCGGCCGAGGCTCTAGCCGGTCAGGAGGGGCGCAGCGTGTCCGACAACGACATTAAGTTGTTCCGTGGCGTCGTCGGCGACCCGACCAGCTTCTTCTCGTCCCAGCCGCAGTTCCTTGCGGGCTTGCGCCGCATGGACCAGATCGCGACCGACCGCGCCAACGTCGCGCGCGGCCGTCTCGGCAAGCCGCCCATCCAGTCGGTGCTCGGCACCCCTGGCGCCGCCCCTGCCGGCGCTCCGGCTCCAGCCGGAGCCGCCCCGGTCCAGCGGTGGCAGCGCGGTCCCGATGGCCGCCCGGTCATGGTTCAGTAAGATGCCGCGCGTCGAGTTCGAGGGCACGATCCACGAGTTTCCGGACGACTTCACGCCCGAGGAGATTTCGGCTGCGCTGGCGTCGACGAGTCCCGCGCCGCCCGCGCGCCCCGCCGGTCCTCCCGCGCCGCCCTTGGCCGGCGCCGCCCCCGGCGGCGGCGACCTCTCCTACACCGACCCCGGCTACGCGGAGGCCATCGCGCCGCGCGCGCCCGGACAGCGCGGGCCGTCTACCAAGCCGATTCTGCCGGGCATCCTGCCGTCGCCGCGCGGCTTCCAGATCGGCGCGCAGGGGGTCGGGGCGGGCCTTGCGGGGACGGCCGGCCTGCCGGCCGACCTGTCGACCGGCCTGGCCAACCTGATCGTCGGCGGCGCCAATCTGGCGCCCGGCGTCGATCTGCCATCCTTCGGGCCAAGCCCGCTCGGCAAGGAGTCGATCATGCAGGCGGGCGGCACTGTCGCCCGCGCCATGGGGGTCGATCCGGTCCCCGAGGCGGAAATGACGCCTGGCGAGCGGCTGGCCTACAACGTCAGCGACATCGGCACCCAGGCCGTGGTCGCTGGCGGGGGACTCGCCAAGGCCGCCGCGGAGCGCACGGCCGACGCCGCGGGCCGGATGGTCGCGCCGCGGCTGGCGGATGCCTTCCTGCGGCCGTACTTGCAGACGCCCGGCAAGGCTCTCGCAACCGACCTGGCGGCGGGGGCGGGCTCCGGCGCCGCCCTGACGGCCGCCCAGGAGACGGTGCCGCGCGACCAGTGGTACACGCCTGGCGTGGACGCCGCCGCCATGATGGCCGGTGGCGTTGGGGGCGCGACGGCCGCCAGCGCGGGCCGTGTTCCGGCCCAGGCGGTGCGCGGGATCCGCGCGACGCGCCCCGATCCGAATATCAAGGTCGACCCGGCGACGCTCATTCCGGTCGCCCGTGGAGTCGCCGACCGCGCGGCGCGCGTGGCGCAGAAGACGACTGCAGAAGACCCCCGGAACGTGGCGCGCGACATTGGCGCGCGCGTCGAGGAGGCCCGCGCCCACGGCGAGCCCGACCCGACCAGTGGCCTGGCGTCGGGTGACCCCGGCCTGATTACCGCCGAGGGCGTGGCGCGCGGCCGCGATCCCGTGCCCTTCGTCGTGCGCGACCAGCAGACGCGCGAGGCCGCGGTCGAGAAGGTGGCCGGCCTGCGCGACCCGGACGCCGAGCCGCGCGCGGCGCAGCGGTTCGTCGAGGCGGACGCGACCGCCCGGCAGCGCGCCGCGGCCGAGGTCACGCGCGAGACCCGCGGCGAACTCGATGTCGCGCGCGCCGAGAGCGCCAAGAAGATGACCGACGCCGAGGCGGCGCGCGAGGCGCGCTTGGCGAGGAAAGACCAGGAGATTGCGACGCGCGGCCAGGCCGCGGAGGGCGCCGTCGAGGGCGAGAAGGCTGTGGGAGGCGCCGTCCAGGGCCGCCAGGGCGGCGAGGGCGCCGCCAGTGAGCGGCTGGACAAGGCCGTCGTCGACGACACGATGCGGCCCGCCATCGCCAAGCAGCGGGCGGACTATCAGGGAATCGACCCCGAGGGGGCGGTCGTTCGCGACGTTGGGCCGATGGTCGATGTCGTGAAGGATATTCGGGCGAACGTGCCGAAAACGGTCCCGCCCGGCGAAGTCCTGCCCGAGGCGTGGCTGCGCCAGATCGAGGGGCTGGGGGCCAAGAAGGTCGAGACCGGACTCGTCGACGAGGCCGGCAAGCCGATCACCAGGGAGGAGGGCGGCACCGTCACCTTCAAGGCGTTGAATGAGATGCGGCCGTTCCTGTCGGACGCCATCAGAGGCGCCGAGAAGCGCGGCGAGTACAGCTACGCGCGCTCCCTGCGGGCGCTCAAGTCGCACATCGACGACGAAGCCGGCAGGCTGGCGGACGAGGGGTCGGAGGCCGTGGGTCCACCCGCATTGGGGTCGCCCAATCGCCAGAGGCAAGGCATCCGCGAATTGGACGCCCGCAATGCGCCAGACGAAGAATATCGCGCACTCACATCTACAGGGTCCAAAGAGCCTCTACGGCGTGGCGAAACGTGGAGGTCTAGGGTAGAGCGTGTTGCACGTTCTCAGGAAGGCTGGACTCCGAGGCTAGATGCGGAAGGGAGGCGCGTTCGCGACCAGTTTGGCTATACCGAACTAGATCCGCCGAAGACGCTGGCTGAAGGGGGCGCAGCATCGGCCGCAGCCGAGGCGGGGCGACGCGCCCAGGAGGCGGTGCGCTCGACCCGTGAAGACTTCGCGCCCAAGTTCAGTCAGGGCGAGGGCGGGCGGCTGCGCCGGGACATCCAGCGCGACGACCTGTCGCGCTCGGGCACGCCGCCCACGGCGACGGCCGGACGATTCCTCAAAACCGGGCCGGGCGGTAAAGAGGTCGCGGCCGATCTGGATCGCATCCTGAAGGGGTCGAAATCCGAGGCGGAGGGGCGCGCGGCCGCGCGCGATTACGTGCTGGCCGACATGGCGAAGGTCGTTGGTAGCAACGACAAGATCAATCCGAACCGCCTGCGGGCATGGATAGCCAACCGAGAAGGCATGTTCTCGTCCATGCCCGGCCTCAAGGACGAGGCGACGGCGACCTTGCGCGATGTCGTCAACAAGCGTGCAGCGTCGACGGCTCTGCAACGCGACCTGGAGAAGGCGGTCGCTGAGCGCCGCGCGTCCGTCGTGACGAGTCGCCGCGAGATCGAGACGATCAAGGCCGACAACAAGCTGACCGAATCTCAGAAGCAGAGGAAGGTCGCCGAGGCGGAGCGCGCGCAGGCGGAGGTCGAGCGCGACATTCAGCGGGAGGCCACGTCGCTCCTGATCGACGCCGATCCGGTGAAGGCCGCCAAGGCCGTGTTCTCGCACCGTGACCCCGAGACCGCGATGAAGGAGATCGTCGCCAAGCTGGCACGCGATCCCGAGGCCGCCGCCGGGTGGAAGCGCGCCGTCGTCGAAGAAATGGTCGACCGCGTGACCAATGCGAACCTCGGCCTGACCTCCGGCCCGGACGGGCCGGTCTCGGCGGCCAAGCTCGTCAAGTTCATCGACGGGCACGAGCGCACGCTGGCCGCGGTCTTTTCCGCGCCCGGCGAGATGAACGCCCTGCGCCGCGCCCAGCGTATCCTCGAGCCGCTTGCCAAGCGCCAGTTGCAGGCGACCGTGGGGTCCGCCACGGCAGAGCGCGACCGCTCGTGGGGCATGATGGAGGCCGCGGTCCTGGCGGCGACCGGAAACGCGATCACGACCGGCATGATAATGAAGCGGATTCGTGTCGCGATCGGGTTGCTGCCGAACTCGGACGACGAGGTGAAGGCGCTGGTCAACCGCATGTTTCTCGACCCCGAGCTGGCCCAGCACCTCTTGACCCGCAACGTGCGCGACGTGCGCTCGGCGCCGTGGAACGCCAAGCTTAACCGCCTGCTGGCCTATGGCGAGGCCGCGCGGGAGGCGGCCGAGGACAGGGAATAGCCGTCTTTCGGCGACTCCACATTGTCCAAAATGTAGAATACCCGTCTACGAACGAATCGGATTCAGGGCATGGCCGACAGCGACCAACTCGTTCGGGCGGCGGTGACGGTCGAGAACACCGGGACCGACTGGCTCCAGCTCCGCTACTCGGGGAACTCCTTCGACATCTCGATCGGCGGCACCCTGAGCGGGACGACAGTCACGTTGCAGCGCAAGCGGCCGACAGAGGCCGCGTCGGCGGCGCGCGACATCGAGGCGTTCACCGAGGCCGTGGAGAAGGTCGGCGAAATGCGCGGCCGGTGGGACGTGCGTCTGTTCGTCAAGACCGGCGAAATCGGCTCGGGCGCCCCGGTCCTCGAGCTTGGCACCGCAGGATAGGAGGCTCGCATGTGGCCGTTCACCCGTCGGCGAAAGCCGGCACCCGCCGTCGCCGTGCCTGCCGCCCCCGCCCCCGCGGCGGCGGCCGTCGCCGGCCAAGAGGTCGTCATCAATCCGACAATGGCCCAGCGCCGCGATCGCGCCGTTCTGCGGACCGCGCGCCTGCGCCAGGCCATCGCGGATTGGGAGCGCCGTCCCGAGTCGGAGGCGAGGACGCGCAAGATCGCCGGGCTGCGGCGCGAGCTGGCGCATCGTGAAAACGCGAGGGCACGCTGATGGCGTGGGTAATGAATCACAATTGGCTCAAGTCGCAACTCGACGCTGCGGCCAAGGTCGATTTCGACGGCGACACGCTGAAGGTGAAGATCTCGACGGTGACGTACACGCCGAGCGCGTCGGCGCACGATTTCATCGACGACGTGACGAATGAGGTTTCGGGAACCAACTACACGGCTGGCGGCCCCACGCTCGACAACGTGACGGTGACGCTGGCTGCCGGCGTCGTTACGGTGGACTGCGACGACGAGGTGATCGCGCAGCACGCCAGCGGCTTCTCCACCGGCCGCAACTTGACGCTCTATAAGGACACCGGAACTGCCAGTACGTCGCCAATTATCGCGCACTACGTCGCGGCCAGCGATTTCGGCAACGTCTCCGGCGACCTGACGCTCCAGCCGGCGGCGACCGGACTCTTTACGGTTTCGTGACGGCCGATGGCCCAGCTCGTCATCCGCGTTGCGGCGAAACCCTCCACCGGAAACCCCGAGAACGATGCGCGGCGCTCGCAGCCCGGCGACGTGATCGAGGTGCTGCCGGACGGTTGGGTTCCGTCGCGTAGCGAAAATAAATTTATAGGTTCCGGCGATTGGGGTGTCGTCGTAGTACCCGGGACCGTGGCGGAGTGGGAGTATCTGCGCGACCCGCAGATCGACCGTGACGGGAAGGTGCTTGCCAAGCGCCGCAATCGGCTCGATCTTGTGACCGCCGTGATGCTCGGCAAGACCGACTACACGCGCGAGGAGATCGCGGCGGTTCGCATCGACAAGGCGATCCGCTAGATGGCTACCATTGTCAGTTCGTCCATCGGCTCCGTCGATCCTGGTACGGAGGCTTTTCATTACTCCACCATCGCGCTGTGGGAGGATGCCACCGATGTTGATCTTCGCGCCGGCACCGGCACCGACGAGCAGCATGACGGCAAGCTGATTAACGAGACGTTTTCCTCGGCAGGCACGGTTGCCACCATTGCCGGGGCCACGACCGACGCCACGCATTACCGCCGCTTGACGTGTATGCCAGGCGCGAGCTTCCGCGACAACGCGAACGTGCAGACCAACGCACTGCGGGCCAACGCCTCGAACGGCGCGTTTGTCACGTCGTCGGCCAACGCCGAGACGTTGAGCGGCGGCGAGACGTTCTTCCGCATGGAGGGGCTGCAACTCGAAAATACTCATGCCACAGGAACGTCGGCGCGCGCCTATCGTGATACGGCCGGTTCGCCGACCATCGACTTCTGCATCTTCAGCGTCGTGTCCACGGGTACGACCGGGGCTATTTCCACTTCGACCGGCACATATCGAAACAGCTTGATCGAAATTCGCGGCAGCGGGGCCACAAGCGCCTTGTTGTGCGGAAATTTCGCCACGATCGCATGTACCAACCTGACCATCGTGGCTCCGGCCGACCTTGCCGCCGCCCCGGCGCAAGCGATCACTACGGCGGCGAATGGGACGGTGACATTCAAGAACTGCGGCTTCTTTGGTTTTGCTGCGCTGAAGTCGGGTACGGTCAACCCGACCTACACGACCTGCCATGACGACCTAGCATCGCCCCCGACCGGCGTGACGCAAGTCACTTACGCCAACCAGTTCGAGAATGTCAACGCCGCGACACGCGACTTCCGGCTAAAGACCGGCGCGGACATGATCGACAGCGGGACGACGGACGCGACCAACGCGCCTATCGACATTGCCGGAACCGCGCGACCTGAAGGCGCGGCTTACGATACGGGATGTTGGGAACTGGTGGCCGCAGCCGGCACCACACTCTCCCTCGACAGCGGTGCCGTCCTTTATGCCGGCCAGACGCTCAAGGCCAACCTAGCGATCGCCATCGACTCGGGCGCTGCCTCCTACACCGGACAGGCATTGACGCTTAATGCCGAAACGGTGCTGGAACTCGCTACCGCCGCCATCGCCTATGTCGGGCAGGCCCTCACGATCAACGCCGAGACCATCCTGGCGCTGGCCGCGGGGGCGGTCTCCTATGCGGGCAAGAGCCTCGGCGGGATTGGGGCGCTGCTCGACAGGATCGTCCGCCCCATCGTCAGGAACATCGTTAGGAACATCGTCAGGGGCCTTACGGAGCCCGGAAGAATCGGCTGAAAGATTCTTGTGGACGGCACGCCGTCCAAAATGTAGAATACGTCCATCTTCACTCTCGTCGCCGCTGGCGGCCATCAGGAGAACCCCATGTTCAAGGTCGTGGAACACACCATTGCGGCCGACTTGGCTGCGAGCGGCACTTTCGACGTTTCGTACCCGGACGGTACCAACGCGGGCACGTTCCGCGGCTCGGTCGGGCACATCATCGCGACGAAGGGCGGCGACAAGTACACCTCGCCGGCCAACTTCACCGTGTCGTTCGGAACCTCGAACGTCACAATCACGTCGGTCGACATGGTTCTCGACAAGGACGTGTCGAACCAGAAGAATCTCTACGTCCAGTTCGAGATGGTCGGCGAGAACGACGGCTCCCCGTCGTTCGATCGCGCGATGGAGCGCGTCACCGCCGGTGTGGTCGCGCGCATCAATCTCGGCGCCCCCGACACCGCCGACGCGAACGGCTACATCGAGTCGCAAGACCTGACCACGGCCGGCGTGTTCTCCGTCAGCACCACGGTCGCCGCCGCGCTACTCGCCGCCGCTCTCGACGGCGTGGCCGACGTGCCGCGCAACGTCGTGGCCGCGTGGACCACGACCGCCGTCCTGACCATCACCGGCACCGACGAGTTCGGCAACACGATCGTCGAATCGTCCGCCAGCGGCACCACCCTGACCGGCAAGAAGGCGTTCAAGACCGTAACCAACGTCGAGACATCGGTCAACATCACGTCCCTCACCGTGGGCACCGGCGATGTGCTCGGCCTTCCGGTGTTCCTGCCCGAGCGATCGGTCATCCTGGGCGAACTCCAGGATGGCGTCATGCTGTCGCCGTTCGTCGACAAGATCAACGTGCCATTCTTCATCAACCAGACCGACCTGCTGGCGCCGACCGCCGCGGCCCTCGTGGCTCCGTGCGCCGGCTACATCACCGGACTCAAGAGCGTCGTGCAGGTGGCGATCACCACTGGCGGCGCGATCACCGTCGAGGCCAACACCGTGGCCGTGGTCGGCCTGTCCGTCACCCACGCCGACGCCGACGCGGCGGGCGTGGTGAAGACCGACTCGGTGGAGCGCATCGCGACCGGACTCGTCGCGGCCGGCGACGACATCACCGTGACTCCCGCGGCCGCCTTCGCGACCGCGGGCGCGGTCAACGGCCACATCGAGATCGAGCCGCTGCACGTCCTCAACGGCACGCTGGTTGCCGGCGTCGACACCGAGCCCACCGCAACAACGGGCGACGTGCGCGGCTCCTACGATCCGGCGATGGCCTGCAACGGCTCGCTCGCGTTCGAGTTGCTGGTCCTGCTGGCCGATCCATCCTACCGCGGGCGCGATCAGTACGCCGGGTAGTTCACGACCGGGGCGGCCTCATGGGGCCGCCCCTCTTTCCCTCCAAAGGAGAGCCGATGCCATGAAAGTCCTCGCCGCCGCCGCCGCCGCCACGCTGTTCCTGTTCGCCTGTACCACGGATGCCGCCCCGCCCACTGTGGCGGAGGCGCCCGCCCTCGACATGGCGCTCTGCCCCGGTCCGGCCTTCGCCGAGATGGAGGCGCGCGCCCAGGACGCCGGCCTGACGTGGATCGAGATGAGCGACGACGCGCGCACGATGTTCCTGGCGAACTACAACGCCATCCCGCCCGTCAGCGACCTGTCGGCGGCGCGGGTCGGCGTGTTCGCGGCGCCAGGCAATCCGGTGGTCCTGCTGGTCATGGCCGACGCCAACGGCTGCGTGACCGCCATGGGCGAAGCGTCCGCCTTGCAGGTCGAGGAAATGGCGACGCGCCGAATGTCGTTCGGCGTCTCCATCTGACGCCATGTCCACGCTCCCCGACCCCTCCCAGCCGAACAGGTGGCTCCAGTGGCTCTTGCCTCTCCTGGGGGCGGCCATGATCGCCTGGGGCGCATCCCAGGCCAGCCTGAGCGGTCTGGACCGGCGGGTCGAGCGGATCGAGAACGCGAACCTCGGCGAACGCCTCGCCGGCATCGAGGCCAAGCTAGACCTCCTCTTGCGTAGCCGGGGCGTCTCGCCCGGCCAGTAGTCCCGAATCCCGTGTGGAGCTGACACATTGGCGAAACTCCTTTCCCTTCCTCCGGCCTCGATTATCGCGGACGAGGCCGCATTCCAGATGCGCGCCGACACCGACGCCGCGCACGTCGAAAAGCTCGCGGCCGACATGCGCGAGCGCGGCTTCCTGGACGTGCATCCGTTGATCGTGATTGACCGGGCCGGCTCATGGCATCTGGTGGACGGATTCCACCGGCGGCGCGCTGCGATGCACGCCGGCATCGCGAAGGTGCCGTGCGAGGTTTTCGACGGCACCGAGGATGAGGCTGTGACCTTCGGGATCGCGATGAACCGCGACCATGGGCGCCAACTCGACTACCCGAAGGATTTCAAGGTTGCAGCAGCAAAACTGCGGGCGATGGGGTTGACATACAACGCCATCAGTCATGCGTTGTGGCCGGTCCAACAAAAAGACAAGCAGCACACGAAATTCAACACCGTCAGAAAATGGCTAGTTCCGGCATACCGGGATGAGGCGCATGTCCGAAAGCAGCGCGTAGGACGCTCCTTCGTAGCCGCCCTCGAGCGCGAAACCGGCCAAACCTTCCCCGATGGCGAGGCCGTCATCGAACACGTCGAGAAGGCCACCAAGTCCCAGCGCGAGGAGGCCCGCCAGGAGGGCTTATTGAAGGGCCTGGAGACGATCGACCGCTCCTTCAACCGGGAGCGCATCCTGCCGAGCCCGGCGTGGTCGACGGCCGGAAGCCTGCCCAAGTCGAGCCCCGGCACGCCCGTCCTGTTCCTGTCCGACATCCACGCCGGCGAGGTCGTGAGCCGGGAGGAGATGGGCGGGACCAACGCCTACAGTTGGGCGATCATGGAGCGCCGGTTCGAGACGATCTTCGCTACGACCGTCGAGCTTCTGACCAAGCACCTCGCCAAACCGGACTACGACGGGATCGTGCTCGCCCTCGGCGGCGACATGGTGACGGGCGAGATCCACGAGGAGCTGACCGAGACGAACGAGAAGCCGATCCTCGAATGCACCTTCGACCTGTCGTCGCTTCTGGCGGCGCATTTCAAGCGCATCGCCGACGTGTTCCGCAGGGTCCACCTCGTCGGCATTCCCGGCAACCACGGGCGCATGAGCCAGAAGCCGAAGGCCAAGGGCTACGTGCGGACCAACGCCGACTACCACACGTACAAGCAGATTCAACGGCTCCTCCAGGAGGACGACCGCTTCACCTTCAACTTCCCGCTCTCGCCGGACGTGCGCTTCGATGTCGCCGGTCGCCGCTTCCTGCTGACGCACGGCGACCAGTTCCGCGGCGGCGACGGGATGATCGGCCCGCTGGGTCCGATCATGCGCGGCGCCTACAAGAAGGCGATGCGCGCCTCGGCGCAGGGGCAGGGCGCGGACGCGCCCTTCGATACGCTCATGTGCGGCCACTTCCACACGACGCTGATGCTGCCGCGGCTGATCGTCAACGGCTCGCTCAAGGGCTACGACGAGTATGCGTCGCGCGGCAACTTCACGTTCGAGTACCCGTCGCAAATGCTGTTCACCGTGCATCCCAAGCACGGGATCACCTGGTACATCCCGATCCACGCCTACCCCTACGTCGATGCTGTCGAGATGGTGGAGGCCGCATGACCCTCCCCCTGACCCCCGCCACGCTGGAGGCCGCCTACGACTTTCTGCGGGCGATGCCGCCGTTTTCCCGGTGGGGCCTGCCCCCAGGCGACGAAATCCGCTTCCGCGTGACCAGCGACCCGGAGGCGATGGGATGGCACTCGGTCGACAAGGACGGCCATTGCATCGACATCTCGGGCGAGAAGGTTGGGCACCTGGTTACGCTGATGAAGACCATGGCGCACGAGATGATCCACCTGCGCCAGGACGAACTCGGCCTGAAACGCACGCATGGCAAGGGCTTCGCGGCGCTCGCACATCAGGTGTCCAAGGTCCACGGATTCGACCCGAAGGAGCTGTGATGGATCGCGATAACGACTATTCCGCCCTGCGGGCCATCCTGGATCGCGCCTACGACTTCGCGGCGACGGGGAAGGGCCACCAGAGGCACGGCCAAAGCGGCCTCCCGTGGATCGCCCAGCGACACGTCCAGATCGGCAGAGAGGTCGGGACCGGCTTCGCCATCGGTCAGGCCGTGAAGAAGTCGCTCGAGGCCGGCGGCATGGATAAAGATGCCGCGGTGCGAGAACTGCTCGGGGCAATCACCTACCTCGCTTCGGCGGTCTACCTCCTGGAGGAGAAATAGCCATGGCCCCCATCCTGGGCGGCTTGGTCGGCAAGGGCGTCGGAGAGGCGGCCGGCTCGATCGTGACGGCCGTGGGCGGTGTCCTCGACAACCTGTTCACGTCCGACGAGGAGCGCGCCAAGGCGGCGCTGGCGCTCAAGCAGATCGAGCAATTGCCGGTCCTGGCCCAGCTCGACATCGCCAAGATCGAGGCGGCGCACCGCTCGCGGTTCGTCGCCGGCGGGCGGCCGTTCATCATGTGGGTGTGCGGCTTCGCGCTCGCCTACAACTTCATCTTGCGCGACCTGATCGTGTGGGGCTTCGCCGTGTGGGCGCCCACGATGCCCCTGCCGCCGGCGATTCAGATCGAATACCTGATGACCGTCCTGATGGGGATTCTCGGGCTCGGCGGTTACCGGACATTCGAGAAGATCAAGGGAGTGGCGAGGTAGGAATCCGCCGGCGCGACGGCATCGCGCCAATAACTTGAAGGAGCTAAGTGAAGATGAGTAGATACGATGAAACTCCCGGCGCGCCGATGTGCGATACCGCAAGCGACATTAAGGCGAAGATCGAGGCGCGCCAACTTAGCGGCGGTCTCGGCGGCTGCTCGCAGGCCAACATGACATTCGGAGATGCGCTGCGCGTCTTGAAGCTTGGCGCTCGCGTCGGCCGCTTCGGCTGGAATGGGCGCGGCATGTGGCTCGCCCTCCAACGGCCGGACCAGAGTTCCAAGATGACGCTGCCCTACATCTACATGTTCACGGCGCAGAATCAGACGGTGCCGTGGCTGGCGTCGCAGACCGACATCATGTCGGAGGACTGGTACACCCTTTAACGAAATCGCTGCGCCGGCCGTCACGCCCCTCTGCACTTGCGCGTAGGTGCAGAGGTTTTGTAACACAACCAGAGAAAGAGCGAACATGACCCAGGATTACTATGGCACGAAACGAGTCACCGCATGGCCGCAGGAGCGCGCTCCGGGTCCGTATGGACCGCGGGAGATGCAGGACGGTTATGCCGTCAAATACGAGGACGGCTATACGTCCTGGTCCCCCAGGGCGACATTCGAGGCGGCCTATCAGCCGGTCGTTGCCATGTCGTTTGGGCACGCCATTGTCGCCATGAAGGCGGGGCATCGCGTCGCGCGCGCTGGCTGGAATGGAAAAGGGATGTTCCTATTCCTCGTGCCAGGGTCAGTGTTCCAGGTGAACCGGCCGCCTCTCCTGGGTATCTACCCGGAGGGAACGGAAATTCGATACCACGCCCACATCGACATGAAAACGGCGCAGGGCTACGTCGTGCCATGGCTCGCGTCGCAGGCCGACATGCTGGCCGACGACTGGACGATCATCGAGTAAGTTATCGCGCCAACATCGTGCCAAAGGCCCGATTCGTTCGTCCTACGGACAGTCGTTCTACAGACGGAAAAAGCCGCTGAGTTCCGCGGCTTTTCCATGGTGGGCGCTGTAGGGATTGAACCTACGACCTCTCCCGTGTGAAGGGAGGGGTCCAATCTGTAGAACGCGCTTTGGACGCGGCTTTCCTGGCGATCGTGCCGTCAGGTTTCGTCAACTTTGGACAGATTCATCGCGCCAGTGGTGCGGTCGCGCCAGAAATTCACTGCCGACCGCAAGTGGTCCGGCGCGTGGTGCAGGTAGTTCTTGCGGACGGTCGCCTCGTCGTCGCCGAGGACGCCTGCGATGTCCCACATGGCGATGCCCGCCTGCGCCGCCCAGGTCGCCCAGGTATGCCGCAGAGTGTGGGGCGTGACGCCCTTCAGGCCGGCGGCCGCAATCGCCGTTTCGAAGGTCTTGCGGATCGCGCCGTCGTGGTCCAGCACGAACTCGCTGGTCCGCTCCGCGCGTGCGCGCTCCAGGACCGGGCGCAGGGCGTCGGAGATGGGGACCGGCACGCGGCGCTTCTTGGTCTGGCGGCGGCCCGGCGGGTTGAAGTGAACGATGCCGCGATCGAGGTCGACCTGGAACCACGTCAGCGTCTCGATCGAGCGGCGCCGTGCCGCGGTGCCGAGGGCGACGGCGATGAACCTGGTGGCGCGCGTCAGGCGCTCCGCGCCTTCCGACTGCGCGGCCGCCAGGAGCGCGTCCGCCTCGGCACGCGACAGCCAGCGATCCTTCGGCGGCGGCGCCTCGGGCAGGGCGATGGTCGGGATATCCGCCTTGGCGATCCGCCGCGGCTTCAGGTTCTTGTTGGCGCTGTGGTTCATGGCGGCGATGAGGCACCCCAGCTCCTTGCGGAGCGTTCCGGCGCCGACCTTTCTGCCCAACCGTCCGGAAGTTCGTTGGGCAACGTACTCGGCCACCTGGTCGTCCGTCACGTCGCGCACCAGAGTCGTGCCGAAATGCGCCGCGAGCGTCGGGATCGTTCCTGCCGGCACGCCGTCTTTGCGGACGTAGTAGAGCGGATCGCGCGAGGCGACGACGAAGGTGCCGTCAGGGCGCGTGGCGAAGACGTGCTCCGTCCGGTAGTAGTCGAGCGCGCCGGCGACGGTCAGTCCGCCGACGCCATCCGTGTGGCCGCGCTCGACGATGAACTCGGCGAGAGCGGCTTCAGCGAGCGCGCGATCTCGCGTCCCCGTCGAGCGGCCGCGAGTGTTGCCGGTCCAGACGATGTAGAAGACGCCGTTGTGGCGCCGTTCGATGCGGGTGCCTTTGGCTGCGGGCATGTGCGGCTCCGTGCGAGTGCGATGTCCGAGTCGTCGTATTCCCAGGTGCCACCGACCTTGTAGCCGAAGGAGATGCCGCGCGCCGCGAAGCGCGAACGCATCCGGTCGAGCGTGCGCGGCGACTTGTTGAGCGCGGCGGCCGCCTGGGAGTGCGTGTAGAACGTCATGCACGCATCATCCTACACTTTGCGGTCCTCGTCAACATCCGTGCCGCGCAAAATTTGCATGATCTTCAGGGCCGTGTCGAAGGACACCTCCTGATTGACGGTCAACCACACGCGGCTCGGACTACCGGGGATCGCCCGCATTTCGAGCGGCAGGACCGGCGAGGATCGCACCGAGTCCTCCGTGAGATTCGGCAGCATTTCGGTCGTCTCGATTCCGAGTGCGCGCGCCAGCGCGTAGGCCGACAACGGGTTCGGGAAATTGTGCCCCTTTATGTAGCCGGAGACGGCCGTCCGGTGCATCGGCGATTCGAGAAACTTGCTGGCACGCCGCGCCAGCTCGCTCTGATTCCACCCCTTCTCCGTCATCAAGCGCCATAATTTTCGACCGAACTCCGCGCGCGTCACGGGGCCTGCGGGGATGTCGGCTCCTCCCAATTTCGTCGCCTTAACCATTTGAGATTCCTCGTGTTTCTGGTTTTACGGACGCGATGGACAGCGATCTTATAATCCTACAAGACGTAGGACATCAAGGGGTGGTCCGGTGGAAAAGTAAAAATACTGTTGACAGGTGTTCTACGTCTTCGTCATATTCGTCGCGCGATGACGAAGCCAACCACCCCGAAACTCGATGTCCGCGCCGTTCTCGCCGTCTTCGGCGACACGGTACGCGAACAGGCCGAGACGCTGACGGCGGCGGGACTCCCGACGAGCCCGAAGCGCCTGGAGGGATGGATCGGTCGCCGGTCGATCCCGATGCTCGGCTTCCTCGGCCTGCTGGCCGCAGCGAAGACGATGGACGAGCGGCGCTTCGTCCTCGAACGGTTTTTGGAATGGGAATGACGATGACCACGAATCAACCCAACCGCGCCGCGCTGATGACCTTCGCGCTTCCCGACCTCTACGACTACCGCGTCGACACGAACGCCGAGTTGCTGCGCGCCAAAGCCGCGCTGACGGAGGTCGACGGCGTGATCGCGGAGCGGCTGCGGCCGCTATCCGACATCGCCTACGTCGCCTCCGGCAAGATGCACGGCACCGTCCGCTTCGAGGTGGACGGCGGCATGGAGGCCAAGGCCGACATCGCCAAGAAGGTCGAGTGGGATCAGCAGCGGCTCCGCGAGATCGCGAGCGGCATGGATTGGCCAACCATCCAGCACTTCTTCAAGATCGAGTTCACCGTCCCCGAGAAGATCTTCGACGCCCTGCCGCCGGACGACCCGCGCAAGCGGGCGCTGACCGCCGCGCGCACCGTCAAGTATGGCGAGCCGAAGATCGTCCTCGAGAAGAAGGAGTAGGGGTGGTGAAGCCGGAGGAAATTCACATCGTCTTCGACGGCCCGCCGAGCCACGAGAGCGGGCGCTTCGTCGAAGTCGAAGACACACAAGGCCGCTCGATCTCCGTTGGCGAGTGGCACGAACGCAGCGACGGCCTTTGGGAACTGCGTATCCCCAACGTCATTCGGAGTTGACCACATGCCCCTCCAATTCACGACCGCCGACGAGCGGATGCAGCGGGCGCCCGGCATCAAGGGCGTGATCGTCGGCCCGTCCGGCATCGGCAAGACCTCGCTGCTGTGGACGCTCGACCCGGCGGGTACGCTGTTCGTCGACATGGAGGCGGGCGACCTGTCGGTCGACGGCTGGCAGGGCACCTCGATCGACGTGCGGAAACAGGCCACCGATCTCGGGCTCAACACATGGGAGTTCATGCGACACCTCGCCTGCTGGATCGGCGGGCCGAACCCGGCGGTCGCGGCGTCGCAGCCGTACTCCGCGGCGCACTACCAGTACGCCATCGGCCTGATCGGCGACCCGGCGATCCTGGAGCGGTTCACGACCATCTTCTTCGACTCGATCACCGTCGCCTCCAGGACGTGCTTCGCGTGGTGCAACACACAGCCGCGCGCCTTCTCGGAGAAGACTGGCAAGCCCGACATCCGCGGCGCCTACGGTCTCCTCGGGCAGGAGATGATCGCGTTCCTGACCCAGCTCCAGCACGCCCGCGGCAAGTCGGTCTGGTTCGTCGGCATCCTCGACAAGGTGAAGGACGACTACGGCCGCACCGAATGGGTGCCGCAGATCGAGGGGCAGGGCACCTCGCGCGCCCTGCCCGGAATCGTCGACCAGGTGATCTCGATGGTCGAGATGGACTTCGGCGAGTCCGGCAAGCATCGCGTGTTCGTCACGCAGACGCTCAACGAGTGGGGCTACCCGGCGAAGGACCGCTCGGGCCAGCTCGATCCGGTGGAGAAGCCGCACCTCGGCGAGCTGATGGAGAAGATTCGTTCGGCCGGCAGGCGACGGGCATTGGCCTACGCGCTACCGGAGCCGAAGGCGGCGGAGGCTGTGTCCCCCCTCCCCCCGGCCTCCGCCGCCGCACCTTCGCAAGGCATGGTCATCGACGTGCAGACGGAGCACGCCGCCGACGATCCGCCCTGGAAACCGTAACCGTTCACACCTTCCACCTCATCGGAGCATCCGACATGCCGCACCTCGACTACTCGACCGCACCGACGACCCAGCCTGGTTCCGGTGAACTCCTTCCCAAGGGCCTGCGCCATTGGGCGATCCTGACCCTGCGGCCGCACAACTTCGACATGGGCATCGCCGAGACGCCCTCGAAGACGACCGACGCGCGCTACCTCGATGTCGAGATGACCTTGTGCAACGGCCCGTTCGACAAGCGCAAGGTGTGGGACAAGATCGGCGTCGGCGGCACCGAGAAATACGTCCAGGCGGGAATGGCGGCGATCCGTCACATCCTCGAGGTCGGCAAGAAGGCCGGGCCGACCAACATGGTGGGCTACCAGATCGAGTCGTACTTCGCACTCGACGGCCTTCTCGTCGCCGTCAGGGTCGGCGTCGAGAAGGGCAAGGACGGCTACGAGGACAAGAACAACGTCCGCTACCTGTCGCCCAACCCGGAGTCCGACACGGTGAAGGATTTCGAGGCCCTGGTGCGTGGCGAGTTCATGCCGGCGCCGAAGGCCACGCCGGGCGGGGCGCCCGCCCAGCCGGCCTGGGGACCTTCTCAGGCTCCGCCGCCACCGCCCCCGCAATCGCCCGCCCCGTCTCCGATGCAGGCGCCGCCCGCCGGCAACGGCTGGCCGTCTGCTCCAGTGCCGCCGCAGAACGTCGCCCCGCGGCCCTCGGTCGCTGTCGGCGGCCCACCGACCAAGCCGGCCTGGATCGGTTAAAGAATGGTTAATAGGTAGAAAGACAGATTTCTACCTTTGACATTCCAGATCGGTCGCCGCAATGTCCATTATGACTCCAGAGGCAGCGGCGGAGCGCATCCGCACCCTGAAGCCAGGGCAGTCCTTCGTTTACTTTTCGGGCGACCTTGCGATGGAGCGCGAGCACCGGAAAGATGACGTGCCCGGCCGCCCATGGACGACCCGCGCCAAGGCGCTCGCCAGGCTCGCCAACTTTGTCCTGCGGGCCGGCCTGCCGGCCGAGTTCTCCTTCGGGGACGGAGTGATCGTGGCCGGGACCGGCCAAGGCACCCTGTACCGCAAGCGGCGAGGCCCGCACACCTACGATTACTATTTCCGCAAGGGAGGCACAACGCCATGAACCGTCAGGTTTTTATCGTTTCGGACGGCGGGGAAACCCGCACATACACCGAAGTCGACGACGTGATCGTCTGGTTGATCGGTCGCGAGAACGTGACCATCGAGTGCCGCCGCGAGACGGCCCAGGACGCCGCGCCAGAGGCGTAAGCCCCGATGCTCCTCCGACCCCGCCAACAACTTTTCGTCGACCGCGCCGTCGAGGCGATGACCGAGCATGGCAACACGCTCGGGGTCGCCCCAACGGGCTTCGGCAAGACGATCGCCCTGTCGGCGGCGGTCTGGCGGATGCTCGCGCCCGAGCAGCGCGCCATGATCCTCCAGCACCGCGACGAGCTGGTCGACCAGAATCGGCGCACCTTCCATGCGGTCAACAAGAACGCGCAGACCGGCGTCATCGACGCCGACCGCAAGGAGTTCCACCGGCCGGTCGCCTTCGCCATGGTGCAGACACTCGCCGGCGCCAAGAACCTGGAGGCCATGCGGCCGGTCGACCTCCTGGTGGTCGACGAAGCCCACCATGCCGCGGCGCCGTCGTATCTCAAGATCATCGACCGGGCGCGCGCGCTCAACGACAAGACGCGCTTGTTCGGCCTGACGGCCACGCCGAACCGCGGCGACAAGAAGGCGCTGCGCGGCATCTTCGACAACGTGGCCGACCAGGTGACGCTCGGCGAGCTGATCGCCGCCGGACACCTCGTCCGCCCACGAACCTTCGTCGTCGACATCGGCGTCCGCGAGGAATTGGCGCACGTCCGCAGGACCATCAACGACTTCGACATGGATGAAGTCGCCAAGATCATGGACAAGGAGATCCTGAATGAAACGGTGGTTGCCAAGTGGAAGGAGGTTGCTGGAGATCGCCAGACGGTGGTCTTCTGTAGCAATGTGGACCACGCTCGTCACGTTCGCGAGGCTTTCGCTTTGGCTGGTGTGGCCGCTGGTGGCGTCTTTGGAGAGACTGGAACTGCGGAGCGAGAGGCGACTCTCAAGTCTTTTGCGGCGGGTTCGCTACGTGTCCTCGTTAACGTCGCAGTTCTGACGGAAGGCTGGGACTGTCCGCCGACCTCCTGCATCGTTCTGTTGCGCCCGTCGTCCTACAAGTCGACCATGATCCAGATGGTGGGACGCGGGCTTCGCACAATCGACCCCGAGCGGTATCCGGGGATCGTCAAGACCGACTGCATCGTCCTCGATTTCGGCACCTCGACCCTGACGCACGGCTCGCTCGAGCAGGACGTGGACCTCGACGGCGGCCGCAAGGGCGAGGCGCCCAAGAAGAAGTGCCCCGAGTGCGAGGCGCTGGTCCCGATCTCCGCCGCCGAGTGCGCGATCTGCGGGCATGTCTTCGATGTCCAAAATGTAGATGGACAAGAGGCCGGCGCGGGCGGCACGCTCGACCGCTTCACCATGACCGAGATCGACCTGTTCGACGCATCTCCCTTCAAGTGGGAAGACCTGTGGGGCGACGGCTCGGTCCTGGTCGCCTCGGCCTTCGACGCCTGGGCCATGACGATCTTCTACCGCGGCACGACGCACGCGATCGGCGGCGCGAAGGGGCAGGGGGTCACGCACCTCGCGGTCGGCGACAGGATGATCGCCCTCGCCCAAGCGGACGACTTCCTGCGCGAGCATGGCGACAGCGAGGCCGCCGCCAAGTCGCGCCGCTGGCTGCACATGCCGGCGTCGGACAAGCAGCTCGCCTACCTCCGAATCCCCCGCGAGGCCGCGATGGGCGTCACCCGCTACAACGCTGCGTGTCACCTCACCTTCAGGTTCAACGAGCGCGGTGTACGCGCCAAGTTGCAGAGCGTGGGTATGGCGCGGGCGGCGTGAGCATCCATAACGATGATCTTCTTACCCCAACCAACGCCAAGAACAGTCGCATGTTCACGGCGTTCACGACCTTGGCATATGACGGACTCCCCGACTCCGGCGAGCGCCCGATCGACGACGAATATCGCCCCATGGAGATCGACGCCTTCCGCTGCCAAAGCTTGTGGCGGGCGGTCATCCAACAGGCGTGGGAGGATATGGCATGGGAAGATGACGGTAGGCCGCCAGACGAGGAGAAGCGCCGTCGCCTGATGGCGGCAGGGGTGCGCGCCCGTCGATGGTTCGCCTCCGCCGACGAGGATTTCCGCGCGGTCTGCGAGATGGCCGGACTGGCGTGGGGCGTCGTGTCGGCCGCGGCGCGGCGCTTGGCCGCCAAGCGCAAATCGCCCATCGTGGAGATCGGGAGATGAAACACGTTGGCGCAATATCTGGCGGCAAGGATAGCGTCTGCATGGCGACGCTCTTGAAGGAGATCCATCCAGAGATAGATTTCATCTGGATTTGCACTCCGACAGGAAACGAGCCCCCCGCATGGTGGGCGCACATGCGGCGTCTGCGCGACATTATCGGGCCGATCACGCCCATCATGTTCCCTGGCGGTCTAGATGCGCTCATTAAAAAATACAACGCTTTGCCGAACTGGCGACAGCGGTGGTGTACGCGGGTCTTGAAGATCGAGCCGTTCGCTGCGTGGCTCATGCAGAACGCGCCGGCGCGCTTTTATGTCGGTCTGCGCGCTGACGAGGAGGAACGCGAGGGCGGCGACTACAAGTCGGTGCCGAACGTTGAGATGGTATTCCCACTGCGTGAGCACGGGCTCGACCTCGACAGGGTTCTCAAGCACAACGCCGAACGCAATATCGTCATTCCGCGTCGCACCGACTGTCGCCTCTGCTTTTTCCAGCGCCTCATCGAGTGGTGGGAACTGTGGAAGTACGACCCCGAGGGGTACGCCGAGGGTGAGCGATACGAGGAGATAACGGGCCACACGTTCCGATCCCCCGGTCGCGACACATGGCCCGCCGCCCTCAAGGATCTTCGACGCGAGTTCGAGAGCGGCCGCGTGCCGCGCGATACGCGCGATCCAATCTCCAACATGCAATGCAGGGTGTGCCGGCAATGACAAAAATCTACCTCGCCGGAGACATGCGAAGTGGTTGGCAGGATCGCCTTATCGCGCTCCTCCCCACCGACATAGAGGCGATAGACCCGCGCAGCCATGGCCTGTCCGACCCGTCTCTTTATACGCGATGGGACTTGGATGGGATCGAGCGCGCCAACGTCATAGTGGCCTACATGGGGTCAAATAACCCAAGCGGGTTCGGGCTTTGCATCGAGGCCGGCTACGGTTACGCGCTCGGCAAGCGCATTATTTTTATCGACGCCATCGCTGACGATTGGCGCAGTCGCTACTTCGACATGCTGCGCCGCATCTCGACCGTCGTGACATCCATCGAAGATGCCGTCATGGAGATTGGTAGATGAGGCGCTACAAAAGCCCCTACCTGCGCGATCTGTACGGCCCGAAGAAAGGCGTCGCCCCGGACCCCGTGTGCGACACGCCAGGATGTGGCGGGTTCGGCGCTTACGGGGCGCGGAGCCGCAAGTTCTGTTCTGACTGCTGGGCGCTGTCGCCCGAGGGAGTCGCCTTCTCGCTCGCGCGCCAAGCCGAGGCCAACGCCGGAATCGACGACGACGGAGACCAGTCTTGAAAACCATCTATCTCATCGGCTCGCTTCGCAACCCCGCGATCCCGAGCATCGGCGTGACGCTGCGCGACATCGGATTCGACGTGTTCGACGATTGGCACGGCGCCGGTCCCTGCGCAGACGACGAGTGGCAGAGATACGAGCGGGAGCGCGGGCGGTCCTACAGGGAGGCGCTGAAGGGCCACGCAGCGCGGCAGATTTTCAGCTTCGACAGGCATCACCTCGAAGGCGCCGACATCGGCGTCTTGGTCACGCCAGCCGGCAAGTCGGGGCACTTGGAATTGGGGCATCTGTTGGGCCGCGATAAGCCGGGCTACGTCCTGTTCGACGGCGAACCGGAGCGATGGGACTGCATGTACCAGTTCGCGACGGATGTCTTCTTCGACATGGACGATTTGGTCGCGACGCTGAAGGGCTTGGCGTCGTGAGCGACGCCCCTCCCACCGAAACCGACATCCGCTACAGGGCAATGCAGTTCGCGCTGTCTTTGCCCAAGGTCGGGCCGCTGGACGCCGCCACCCTCGCGAACGAAATGGGCGACTTCTTCCTCGAGAAGCAGGAGCCCTACGCGCGCATCAACGTCGCGACCCTCGTGTTCCAGAGATGGGGCGCGACGATGACCGCCGCACAGTTCATGCAGACCGTGCGCGCCATGGCGACCGGCGTGCTGGAGGAGTTGCCGGGATGATGGACTTCGCCCGCAAGGAGAAGGCGCCCGACATCGGGGAGGCGCTGACGGCGCTGATCGACAAGGTGATCGTCGACCGTCGCAACGCCGAATACGCCGCGGGCCGCGGCTCGGGACTGGGCGAGGTCGCGCAGAAGCGCATCGGCGCCGGCTACATCGGGACCGAGTGCGACCGCGCGCTCGCCTACCGCTACCACCGCGTCGAGAAGGAGACGCGCGAGGAATACGTATCTGCCGGCGAGTTGCAGCGCCACGCCCTGGTCGGATTCTGGACCGAGGAGTCGATGGCGGAGTGGCTCCGCCTCGCCGGCTTCGACCTGCGAACCAACAAGGAAGACGGCAGTCAGTACGGCTATCGCGTCGCACGCGATCCCACGACCGGGCAGGCGCGCATCGCCGGCGAGATCGACGGCTGCATCCTCGCCGGGCCGCTCGCCATGCCGTACCCGCTCCTGTGGGAGTCGAAGAAGGCGACGGCCAAGAAATTCGCCAAGTTCGCCAAGGAAGGGGTCGCCAAAGCCGATCCGAAATATCACGGCCAGATTCAGACGAACATGGCCTACCTCGAAGTCGAGCACACGCTGTTCACGATGCTCAACGTGGACTCGATGAAAATCTACCAGGAGATCGTGCGCTTCGACCCCGCCGTAGCCCAGCGGTTGACCGACCGGGCCGTCCGCGTCCTGGAGTCGCGCGCCCCCGAGGAGATGCCACGCATCGCCGGCGACGAGTCGGACTGGCGTTGCAAGTTCTGCGACTACCGTGCGCGCTGCTGGGACGAGCCTTCGGCGCCTGAGCAGATGGCGAAGCCGGCGTGGCTGACGGGAGGTGGGGCGTGATCTCGGCACTATGGTCGGATGAAAACGTGAAGACCTTGCGCTGCATCGTCGCGACCGGACGCCACTCGCAGCGGGGCATCGCGCAAATGCTCGGCATGTCTCTCGGCGCCGTGCAGCGCAAGATGCGGGAGATGAACTGGAACGCCGGCGGCGTCGACTCCGTGATCGACTCCTGCCGGACGGCCCCGTGGATTCCACGCACGCGCCACGTCGAAGATTCCTGCAACCACCCAACCAAGCAGCCGGGGCGCCGCCTGTGTGCGGCGTGCATCCGGGCGGGGATAAAGAAGCAATCTCATGCGGCCAAGGTGTAGAAAATGACGGACCACAAGTTTGGCGCCGTGTTGGCCGATCCTCCTTGGAAATTTAAAGCCTACAGCGCAAAGGGGATCACGACGCGCTCGGCCGAGAGCCAGTACAAGACGGCGAGCATGACATCGCTCGCCGACATCCCGGTCGCCGATTGGGCGGCTCCCGATTGCGCGCTGTTCATGTGGACCGTCGACTCGCACCTCGACCAGGGGATCGCCCTGATGCAGGCGTGGGGCTTCACGTTCAAGACGATCGCCTTCGTGTGGGTCAAGACCGCCAAGAGCGGCAAGCCTCGCATGTCCATGGGGCTGTGGACCCGCAAGATGTCCGAGGTGTGCCTGCTGGGCACGCGCGGCAAGCCGCGCCGCGTCGGCAAGGGAGTCCGCCAAGTCATCATGGCACCTCGCCGCGAACACTCGCGCAAGCCGGACGAGATCTATGAGCGCATCGAGGCTCTGGTCGCCGGGCCGTACATGGAGATGTTCGCACGGCAGCAACGAAAGGGATGGGACGCCTGGGGAGATGAGATCGAGAAGTTTGGGGCTGCCGCCTAATGGACTTCTCGCCTCGCCCACAGGCTCCGCCCCTGCGGCGCTACGAGTTCGCCGAGGTTGCGGGGATGCTGGCGCGGCGCGGCGCCGATGTGTGCCGTCACCTGCTGCCGGCTGGGCGTCTCAACGGCCACGAGTTCGTCGTCGGTGACGTGACGGGATCGAAAGGGCGGTCGCTGTCGATCAACGTCAAGACCGGCGTGTGGAAGGATTTCTCCGGCGGCGATGGCGGAGCCGACCTGATCGCCCTGTGGGCCGCCGTCAGCGGGATCGGTCAGGGCGATGCGAAGGCCGAGGCCGAGATGTGGCTTGGCCTCTCTCGTAGGAGCGAGCCCGTGGGGGCGGCGCGGTCTCCAAAACCGCCGCCAGCCGGTTCGACTCCGGCTGTTCCTGCCAACCCTCCCCATGACGATGGTGACTGGTGGAAGACTGCGCGCCCTGCGCGCAAGTGGCTCTACACCTACGCGGACGGCTCCTATGCCGGCGAAGTCTACCGCTTCGAGTCGCCGGGCCGGAAGAAGGTTATCCGGCCGTGGAACGGGACGACGTGGCAGATGCCGGCCGCGCCGCGGCCGCTGTACCGCCTACCGGCCATCCTGGCGCACGCCGGCCCCATCGTCCTGGTCGAGGGGGAGAAGGCGGCCGACGCCGTGGTCGCGGTCGGCTATTGCGCCACGACCTGCATGGGCGGCGCGCAAGCGGCGCGTCAAACCGACTGGTCGCCGCTCGCCTCCAGGGATGTTCTGGCGTGGCCCGACAACGATCCGCCGACCAAGCACGGTACGGCCGGAGCTGGCGTTCTGTGGACGAAGATGATCGGCGACATCCTGCGCGAGGTTGGCGTGGCGACGGTGAGGGTGGTGCGTTGAGCCTTCGTGTCATCCCCCTCACCCTGAAGCAGTTGAACGACTACGTTGTGGCATACCATCGCCACCACAAACCTGTACAAGGTCATCGTTTTTCGCTTGGCGTGATTGACGGCGACGACCGAATTGTCGGTGCCTGTAGTGTCGGCCGCCCCGTGGCGCGCGGATGCGACGCATACCTTACGGCTGAAGTGACACGCCTCGTCACAGACGGAACATATAACGCTTGTTCGATCTTGTACGCCGCCGCGGCGCGCGCGTGTCAGGCAATGGGCTTCAAGAAAATTCAAACGTACATCCTAAACACAGAGCCGGGA
>MEMM01000057.1 GCA_001767925.1 Alphaproteobacteria bacterium RIFCSPHIGHO2_12_FULL_63_12 | reverse complement strand
CTCGACTACGCGATGAGCGTCATCGTCAGCCGCGCGATTCCCGACGCGCGCGACGGACTGAAGCCGGTGCACCGCCGCGTCCTGTGGTCGATGCACGAGGCAGGCTACACCCACAACAAGCCCTATCGAAAATCGGCGCGCGTCGTTGGCGACGTCATCGGTAAATATCACCCGCATGGCGACCAGTCCGTTTATGACGCGCTTGCGCGCATGGTGCAGGATTTTTCCATGCGCCTGCCGCTGCTCGACGGTCAGGGCAATTTCGGCTCGATCGACGGCGATCCTCCGGCGGCGATGCGCTACACCGAAGTCCGGATGGACAAGACGGCCGAAGCGCTGCTGGCCGATATCGAAAAGGACACGGTTTCCTACCAGCCGAACTATGACGGCTCCGAGAAAGAACCGACCGTCCTGCCGGCGCGCTTCCCGAACCTTCTCGTCAACGGGGCCGGCGGCATCGCCGTCGGCATGGCGACCAATATTCCGCCGCATAACCTCATCGAAGTCGTCAACGCGACGATCGCGATGATCGACAAACCCGACATCACGGATACGGAGCTGCTAGAAATCGTGCCGGGCCCGGATTTTCCGACCGGCGGTATTATCCTCGGGCGCGCCGGTTCGAAGGCGGCGCTGCTTTTAGGACGCGGCTCGGTCGTCATGCGCGGGCGCGCCACGATTGAAGAAATCCGCAAGGACCGCAACGCCATTATCGTTACCGAAATTCCCTATCAGGTGAACAAATCGGTGATGATCGAGCGCATCGCCGATCTCGTTCGCGAGAAAAAGCTCGAAGGCATCGCCGACATTCGCGACGAATCGAACCGCGAAGGCATCCGCGTCGTCATCGAGCTGAAGCGCGACGCCGCGCCTGACGTCGTGCTCAATCAGTTGTACCGGCACTCGCAGCTCCAGACGAGTTTCGGCGTCAATCTTCTCGCGCTGAATGGCGGGCGTCCGCAACAGATGACGTTGCGCGACGTGCTGTCGTCCTTCATCGATTTTCGCGAGGAAGTCGTCGCGCGGCGCACGAAGTTCGAGCTCAACAAGGCGCGCGACCGCGCGCACATCTTGGTCGGACTCGCGATCGCCGTCGCCAATATCGATGACTTGGTCGCGCTGATCAGGAAGGCGCCCGATCCGCAGACGGCGAAAGAACAGCTGATGGCGCGCGCCTGGCCGGCGAAGGACCTTGCGCCGCTGGTGCTCCTTGTCGCCGACCCGCGCCACCTGATGGACGAGGGCGGGACGCTGAGACTCTCCGAAGAACAGGCGAAGGCGATCCTCGATCTGCGTCTGCAGCGCCTGACCGCGCTCGGCCGGGATGAAATCGGCGACGAGCTCAAGGGTCTTGCCGAAAAGATCGCGGACTATCTCGATATCTTGCGCAATCGCGACCGCGTCCTGACGATCATCAAGGACGAGCTGGCGGTCGTCAGGGACGAATTCGGGACGCCGCGGCGGACCGAGATCGTCGACGCCGAAGGCGAAGTTGAAGACGAGGACCTCATCGCACGCGAGGAGATGGTCGTCACGGTGACGCATGGCGGCTACGTCAAGCGGACTCCGTTGTCGACCTATCGCGCCCAGAAGCGCGGCGGCAAGGGCCGCTCCGGCATGAAGTTCAAGGAAGAGGATTTCGTCTCCCAGCTTTTCGTCGGCAGCACGCACACGCCTTTGTTGTTCTTCACTTCCGTCGGCATGGCCTACAAGCTGAAACTCTGGCGCATTCCGGAAGGCGCGCCGACGTCGCGCGGCAAGGCCTTCGTCAATCTGCTCCCGCTGTCGCCGGGCGAGCGCGTCACTTCCATATTGCCGCTTCCCGAGGATGAAGACGCCTGGGACCAGTTGCAGATCATGTTTGCGACGCGCTCGGGAACGGTTCGGCGCAACAAGCTCTCCGACTTCCAGCGCATCAACCGCAACGGCAAGATTGCGATGAAGCTCGAAGAGGAATGGCGCAGCGGACAGGATGCGATCGTCGGCGTGCAGATCTGCCGGCCGGACGACAATGTCCTGCTGACGACCGCGGAAGGAATGTGCATTCGCTTTCCAGTTGAAGATATCCGCGTGTTCGCTGGCCGCACGTCGACCGGCGTCCGCGGCATCAGGCTTGGAGACCATGACGAGGTGATCTCGATGGCGATCCTCCGGGGCGTCGACGCGACGACGGAAGAAGCGCGCGCCTATCTCAAGCACGCGGCCGCCATGCGGCGCGCGGCGGGCGAGGAGGGCGACGAGGAGCCCGACGAGGAGGCGACACCCCCGACCGCGCTGTCGACAGCGCGCATCGCCGAGCTTGGCGCGGCGGAGCAGTTTATCCTCACCGTCACCCAGAATGGCTACGGCAAGCGGTCGTCGTCCTATGAATACCGCACGTCAGGCCGCGGCGGCAAAGGCATCATCGCGATTGTCGTCAACGACCGGAACGGGCCTGTCTGCGCCTCGTTCCCGATCGATGAGGGCAATCAGATCATGCTCGTCACCGATGGCGGGCAGCTGATCCGCACGCCGATCGGCGGCGTCAGGATCGCCGGCCGCAATACGCAGGGCGTCACCATCTTCCGCACCGGCGACGCTGAAAAGGTTGTCTCGGTCGAGCGGATCGAGGACATCGGCGAAGGCGAGGGCGAGGATTAATCCATGGCGAAGCGCATCGGCCTTTATCCCGGCACGTTCGATCCGATCACCCTCGGCCATGTCGACATCATCGAACGCGCCGTGAAGATGGTCGATGAACTGGTCATCGGCGTCGCCATCAACCGCGACAAGGGCCCGCTGTTTTCGCTGGAAGAACGGGTGGCGATGACAAAAGCGGAAATGGCGATCATCTCGAAAAAGTCAGGCGTGCCGATCATGGTGACGCCGTTCGAAACGCTGCTGATGAAATTCGCCGAACAGGTGAACGCGAATTTCATCATCCGCGGGCTTCGCGCGGTTTCAGACTTCGAATATGAATTCCAGATGGTCGGGATGAACCAGAAACTGAACGACGATATCGAAACGGTCTTCCTGATGGCGGATGTCCGTTACCAGTTTATCGCCTCGCGTCTCGTCAAGGAAATCGCCCGGCTCGGCGGCGACATTAACGCCTTCGTTCCGCCGGCGGTCGCCACCGCCTTGAGAGCGAAATTCGCCAAATCCTGACGTGATAGGGCTGGACAACCGGCGTCGTCGCTGTTTTGACGAATGACGGTCACAATTAGGGCCTAGACCGGCCGCGGGCCGGACCAAAGGAGCAGGGCAGTATGCGTCGTAGTATGGCAGTCATGGGCGTCCTCGCAGCGCTCGCTTTTTCACCCGTTCTAGCCGACGACGAGGCGCCCAATCCGATCCAGGGCGTCATCGACGCGCCGGCGGACGCCTGGCGCGGCATCGATCCGGAAAACCTTTTGATCGTCGATCTGCCGGCGGGGCCGCTCTATATTGAGATGCGCCCGGATCTGGCGCCGAAACATGTCGAACAGATCAAGGCGCTCGTTCGCAAGGGGTTTTATAACGGCCTCACCTTTCACCGCGTCATCGAAGGGTTCGTGGCGCAGGGGGGCGATCCCAAAGGCGACGGCACCGGCGGCTCGGACCTGCCGAATATTCCGGCTGAATTCGCGCATGACACCAAGGAAATCGCCAACTTCACCGTCCTCGGCCGCGACCGCCAGGCGGCGCGGGTCGGACTCATCGACGGCGTTCTCGCCGCCGCTGAACCTGAATCGCTGCGAACGCTGCGCGAGGACCGGAAGGTCAAGGTCTGGGGCGCGCATTGTCAGGGCGCGATGTCGATGGCGCGGGCGACCGATCCGAACAGCGCCAACAGCCAGTTCTTTCTGGTGATCGGCGACGCGCGGTCGAGCCTCGATTCGCGCTACACGGTCTGGGGTTGGATTGTCGACGGCATGAACAGTGCGCGCCGGATCGAGCGCGGCGAGCCGCCCAAGCGCCCGACGCCGATCATGCGGATGCGGATCGCGGCCGATCTTCCGGCGGCGGAGCGCCCCGACATCAAAGTGATGAAATCCGACAGTCCGGCTTTCCTTCAATATCTGAAAGACTCAAATCTCGTCGATGAAACCGGATTTGTAAAAGACCTTTGCGACATCAAACCGCCCCGCAAGATCAAAGGAAATGTCCAGCTATGACAGAGAAGATGATCCTGACGCTCGACACCGGTCCGGTGACGATTGAATTATTGCCGGAAAAGGCGCCTACCCATGTCGCACGGATCAAGGAGCTTGCGGATTCCGGCTTTTACGATGGGCTGAAGCTTCATCGCGTCATCGAAGGCTTCATGGCGCAGATGGGCTGCCCGAAAGGCAACGGCACCGGCGGCTCCGGCAAGAAGCTGCCGGCGGAGTTCAACGACGTCAGCCATGAGCGCGGCGTCTGCTCGATGGCGCGCTCGTCCGATCCCAATTCCGGCGACAGCCAGTTCTTCATCTGCTTTGACGACGCCTCGTTCCTCGACCGCAAATACACCGTCTGGGGCAGGGTCGTCGAAGGCATGGAAAATGTCGACAAGGCCCAGCGCGGCGAGCCGCCGCGAAATCCGTCGAAGATCGTGACGTTCCGGACGGCGGCTTAGGGGGACGCGATGTCTTCCGATCCTTTTTCCGACTGGCGGCGCGCCTGGCTTGAAGCGCATGATGCGGGCGTCACGATGATGATGCGCGCGTTTGAGATGCAGCGCACGATGCTGAAAGGCGATTGGGCCAGGGAACCGGAAGAACGCCGAGCAGCGGCGGAAAATTCTGTCGCGGCGCAGCAGGAGCTTGCCGCGGCGACATCCGCATCACTTCGCGCCATGGCGACGTCGAAGACGGGCGCCGCGGCGACGCCTGTCAAAAAGAAAGCGGCGAGCGGCGCCAAACGGCCAAAGCTGCCGGCGAAAAAGCGAGCGCCGGCCAGGAAAGCGAAAGCTCCAAAGCGCAGGAAATAAGCGCCGACGGCCAGCTGAGGCGTTGATGCAGAAGATTATCGCGCCCTATGATCCTCAATGGCGACAGACATTCGAGGCCGAAGCGACGCAGGTGCGTCGCTTGTTATCGCCGGCGGCGCTGCGCATTCATCATATCGGCAGCACGGCGATCCCGGCGATTTACGCCAAGCCGGTGATCGACATCCTGATCGAGGCGAGCGACCTTGCGGGCGTTGATGCGTGCGCGCCGCGAATGGCGTCAGCGCACTATGACGTGCGCGGCGAATACGGAATCGCCGGGAGGCGCTATTTCAGCAAGCCGGCATCCGGCGCGGCGACGACCGGATTTCATGTTCATGTTTACGAACAGGGATCCCCGCAGATTTTCCGGCACCTCGCGTTCCGCGACTACCTACTTGAGCGGCCCGATGTCGCCGCCGCTTATTCGCATCTCAAACAATCGATGGCGGACGCATCTGGCGTCCTGCCCGCCGACTATGTCGCCCGGAAGGAGCGCTTCGTCGTCGCGACGCAAGCGGCGGCGCTCGACCATTTCAGCGTCAAGCGCCTCTGACCGCCGCATCGATCAAAACGGCGCCGCGCGCGCGATCAGCGCTTCCGCGTCGAACAACGCGTCGGTTGCGCCATAGCCGTAGCTGCGCGTTTCATGGTCGAGCCGCGCATTGCAGAACGCCTCGAAGACGAAATCCGGCGCGACGCCGTAGAGCGCCGCGCCTTGCAGGGCTAGTCCCATGTCTTCGGCGAAAGCGCGCGCGGACTGCTCGTTGAGCGCGCCGGGCTCCAGCCATTCGGTGAGGCGGCGCGCATGCCGGTCATAATGCCCGTTCGCCCCTTGCGCCTTCATGATGTCTGCGACGACCGCTTCAAGGCTGTCCTGCTCACGGCTGACAGCGCGCAGCACATCGAGCGCGATGACATTGCCGGAGCCTTCCCAGATCGCGTTCAGCGGCGAGGCGCGGAAATAGCGCGCCATTACGCCTTCCTCGATGAAGCCGGCGCCGCCGTGACATTCGAGCGATTCATAAACAAATCCCGGCTGGCGTTTGCAGGTCCAGTATTTCGCGATCGGTGTTGCAAGGCGCATGAACGCCGCTTCTTCTTCGTCATCGTCGGCGTGATCGAAGCTCCGCGCGACGCGAAAGGCGAGGGCGGTCGCCGCCTCTGAGTCGATCGCAAGATCGGCGAGGACGCGCGTCATCGCGGGCTGGTCGATCAGTTTCTTCTGGAAGGCGCTGCGGTGCTCGGTATGCCAGAGCGCCTGCGCCAGGCTCGCGCGCATGCCGGCCGCCGAGCCGACGATGCAGTCGAGACGCGTATGTTGCACCATGTCGATGATCGTTTTAACGCCGCGCCCGATCTCGCCGACGAGTTCGGCATGGGCGCCGTGATATTCAATCTCCGATGACGCGTTGGCGCGGTCGCCGAGCTTGTCCTTCAGACGCATCACATGCATCGCGTTGCGCTCGCCGTTCGGCTTCCAGCGCGGCACGAGAAAACAGGTCAGCCCCTCGTCGACATAAGCGAGCGTCAGGAAGGCGTCGCACATCGGCGCCGAACAAAACCATTTGTGTCCAAAAAGCCGCCAGTGATCGCCGTCGCGTTCCGCGCGCGTCGTATTGGCGCGCACGTCCGATCCGCCCTGTTTTTCCGTCATCGCCATGCCGATGGTGACGCCTGTTTTCTCGGCGGCGGGAATAAAGCGCGGGTCGTATTTCGCGGCGGCGACGCGCGGGACCCATTCGTCCGCGATCTTCTTGTCATGCATGAGCGCCGGAACGGCAGCGTAGGTCATCGACATCGGGCAACAGACGCCGCCTTCCGCCTGCCCCATCAGGAACATCAGCGCCGAATGGAGAACGTGCCCCGCCTGATCGGTCGTCCACGCCCCCGCCGAAACGCCGGCAGAAAGCCCAAGGTCCATCAAGGAATGATAGGCGGGGTGGAATTCGACTTCATCGAGGCGGTGACCATAACGGTCGAAGCTCTTCAATTGCGGGGTGAATTTGTTGGCGATCTGCGCCCATTCAAGAACTTCCGCCGATCCGCAGCGCGCGCCGAATTTCGACAGGCGCTCCTCATGGGTCTCGCCGCCCGCCGCCTCGATCGCCCCGATCAGCGCCGCGTCATTGTCGAAAAGATTGATGTTCTCGAACGGCGGGGGCTGGTTCGTCACCTCATGCGTCTGAAGGCTGGCGCGGGGTCGCAAATGGGGCATGGGCGGTTTCTCCTGTCAGATCGACGTCATTTCGGAGGAAGGCGGGGCGGGATCATCCGGAACCTCGGTGAGCGTCTTTTTGCCTTACTCATTGTTTTTTCGGCGTTTTATTCTTGTGAGCGCGCATCCTATCCCGGTTCGCCGGGCAAGCGTAGAATCTTCGGCGCCAGGAGGGATTTATGGCTGACGCAAATCTGCTCGACTTCGTGAAGGCGGCGCTTGAACGCGGCGAAGCGCGGGACCGGATCAAGGATGTTCTGAAAAGAGCCGGATGGCCGGAGGATCAGATCGACAGCGCGCTCGCCGCCTTCGCCGACATCGATTTCGCCGTGCCGGTGCCCCGGCCGCGAAGCTATGGCTCGGCGCGCGAGGCCTTCCTTTACATCGTCTATTTCTCGCTGCTCGGGATGATCGCGGGCAACACCGGCGGGCTCGCTTTCGCTTTCATCGATCACCAGTTCGCCGACCAGCTGACGACCAATGCCAATTACAACTACAACTCGTTCGCGGCGACCGGCCTTCGCTGGTCGGTGTCGGCGCTGCTCGTCGGGTTTCCTATCTTCTTGTTTCTCGGCTGGCGGCTCGCCGCGAAAAAACGCAAGGACCCCGAACGCCGCCGCAGCCGCGTCCATGCATGGCTCACTTATATCACCCTGATTTTCGCCGCCGGCGCCCTGATCGGGGACCTTGTGGCGGTCGTCTTCCAGTTCCTCAACGGCGAGATCGGAACCCGCTTCATCGCCAAGGCCGGTGTCGTCGGAATCATCGCCGCATCGATCCTGTGGAACTACTCGCGCGATGTCGAACGTCATTCCTCGCGCGTCGATCTGGCGGGCCGGATATTTGCGCTGGCGGCGACGCTGGTCGTCGGCGCGCTGGTCGCGTGGGCGTTCACGATTGTTCGGAGCCCCTATTCGGCGCGTTTGCAGATGGCCGATGAACAAAGGCTGCAAGGGCTTACCGAGGCGACGCGACTCATTGACTGCCACTACACTTATGCCGGCGCCTTGCCGGAGAACCTTACGGTGATGAGCGCTTATCTCAGCGAGCGCGCCGGACGGGTTCCGGTGGCGGAGGGCTGCGCCAATGCGTTGCCGACGGATCCCGTTAGCGGCGTTTCTTACGACTATCGCGTCATTGATGCGGATACGTATGAAATCTGCGCCGATTTCGCGGTCGGCTGGCCGGACG
>MEMM01000056.1:255-6670 GCA_001767925.1 Alphaproteobacteria bacterium RIFCSPHIGHO2_12_FULL_63_12 | reverse complement strand
TCATCCTGAGGAGCCTTCGCAGAGCGAAGGCGTCTCGAAGGATGCGGGCCAAGGGCCATCGTCAGAAAATCCCCTTCGCCGGGTTCTCGATCAGATAGCCTTTCGGCGCGACGGGGTTCAGCGCCAGCACTTCCGCCGCGCTCAGATTCGGCAGCCGCTGCACCAGCTCCAGAAACCGCGCGGATTCTTTCGGGTCGAGGATCTCATCGGTCAGCGTCCGGAATTTTTTGATATATTCCGCCCGCCCGAATGGGCGCGCGCCGAACGGGTGCGCGTTGGCGATGCCGAGCTCGTCGACCAGCGTCGAGCCGTCGTCAAAAGTGACGACGACTTTCGCGCCGAAGGCTTTCTCCTTCGGGTCGTGGGAGTGATAGCGGCGCGTCCAGTCCTTGTCCTCGATGGTCGAGATTTTATGCCAGAGGCGCACGGTGTCGGCGCGTTTGGCGCGTTCCGGCGCGTAGGACTTCACATGATGCCATTCGCCGTCCTGAAGCGCGACGGCGAAGATATACATGATCGAGTGATCAAGCGTTTCGCGGCTTGAATTCGGGTCCATCTTCTGCGGGTCGCCCGAGCCGGTGCCGATGACGTAATGCGTGTGATGCGACGTGTGCAGAACGATCGACTTCACCTTGTCGAAATCCTTGATCTTCTTGCCCATGCGGAAGGCGAGATCGATCAGCGCCTGGCTCTGATATTCGGCCGAGTGCTCCTTCGTGTAAGTCTCAAGGATCGCGCGCTTGGCTTCGCCCTTCGCCGGGAGCGGCACCTGATAGGAAGGCTCGTAAGGACTGCCGCCCTTGTCGCGTTCCGTGCGGCCGTTCAAAATCCACGCGAGCGGCGCGTCTTCGCCTTCATAAGCGGGGCTCGGCGCGCCCTCGCCCCGCATGCAGCGATCGACGGCTTCGATCGCCTGTTTGCCGGCATAGGCGGGCGCGAACGCCTTCCAGCTTGAAATCTCGCCCTTCCTCGACTGGCGTGTCGTGATCGTCGTGTGCAGGCCCTGCTGCACCGCCTGATAAATAACTTCCGCAGGCAGACCAAGCAGCGTCCCGACGGCCGCCGAAGCCGACGGCCCGATATGCGCGATGTGGTCGATCTTGTGTTCGTGCAGACAGATCGCCTTCACGAGATTGACCTGAATCTCGTAACCGGTGGCGATGCCGCGAATAAGCGCGCGCCCGTCTTTGCCCATCTGTTGCGCCACGGCGAGCACCGGCGGGATGTTGTCGCCGGGGTGCGAATAGTCGGCGGCAAGAAACGTGTCGTGGAAATCAAGCTCGCGGACCGCGGTGCCGTTCGCCCACGCCGCCCATTCGGCGCAGACGGTCTCGCCGGGCGCCGCCCCGAACAATGTAGCGCCGCCCTTGCGCGGATGCGCATAGGCCATCGCCCGCGCCGATTTTATCGGCGAGCGATTGAGCGACGCGATCGCGACCGAGGCGTTGTCGATGATCCGGTTGATGATCATGTCCGTCGCCTCGGCGTCGACCTCGACCGGATCGGCGGCGAGTTCGGCGAATTTCCAGGCGAGCTGGTCTTCGCGCTTCAAATTGTCTTTCGAGCGGTGCGCGCGGACGACGTGGGTGATCATCGGATTTCCTTTTGAACAGAACGGGTTAGCGGGCCGGCGAGAGACGCGGGACGCCGGTCAAAATCGGAAAACATCCATGCCGCAGCTGCGACATGCTGTCAAAAGAAAGCGCCCTTGTGGAAAAGCGGCAAAACGCCTCCGGAAAACGAGATGTTGACAGGCGTTTCATCCGGTGGGTCACGCGGACTTCGGCGCTCCGAACGCCATCCTTCGAGACGCCCCGGCTGACGCCGGGGCTCCTCAGGATGAGGACGTTACTCTTTCAACACGCACTCCCCTCATTCTGAGGAGCCGCGAAGCGGCGTCTCGAAGGATGCGGCGCATGTATCGCGCTACCACCCGCCGCCGCCGCCGCCGCCGCCGCCGCCGCCGGATGAGCCGCCGCCGCCCGATCCAGAGGACGAAGAGGATTGCGGCAGCGATGAGGAAACGCCGCTCGCCATCGACGAGACGAGCGCGCTGTTAAGGCCGGCAAGGCTGCGCCCGCCGCCGTAATTTCCGTGCGCCCAGGTCGGGCGGTAGTCGGCGGCCTCCTTCGGCATCAGCGCCTCGAAATGCTCCGTCCACGGCTTTTCAACGCCAAGCGCGATCGCATAGGGAAGAAAGCGCTCATAGCGCTCGACCGTCATCGGCGGCGGCGCGTCGGAGCCGACCTCGACCTGGTTCAGGTGCATTTCCTCGGCGGTCTTGAGGTAAAGCCGGAAGCCTTCGATCGCGGTGCGCGTCTCCTGCCCCTTCGGCGTCGGGGCCGGAAGGAAATAGGCGCCGGCGAGCGTCATCGCCGCAAGGCCGACAACGACCAGCGTGTGAAGGCTCGTCCAGGAAAGCGCAAGATTGGCGGCGAGAATGACCGCGCCGGCCCCGCACGCGACGGCGAGAATGAGCCAAGGCGTGTTCCAGCGGAAATAGTCGGCGCCGTAACTTTTCGCGAGCGATTTGCGGAATTGTTCGTAAGCGCTGGTCAGCGTCGGGTTATAGGTCTTGCCGAATGAGAATTCGCCGTCGCCTCCCGTCATCAGCCGCGCCTCCAGCGCTTCTTCCGCGTCGGAAAAGCGCTGGTCGCCCCCGCCGCCCGGCCTTTTCGTCAGCACGGTCAGCTTGCGGTTTTTGTCGACATCGATGGCGACGCGTTTGCCGATGGCGAGATTGACGATGCTGGCGATCAGCGCGTCGTGCCCCGAAAGGCCGCGATGATAGACATAATGGACGGCGGCGGGCGAATGGCCTTCCGGCGGCTCGTAGCGCGCAAAGACCGGGCCTTTAGGGGGATCGCGCCCGATCCGCTCGAACATCACGAGAAAATAGCCGCCGAGAAGGAGAAACGCGGCGCCGAGGACGATCGTCGAAGCGTTCTCCGCCCACCATTCGTCGCGCGCATCGCCGGCAGACGGCGGATCGACGAGGCCTTTCGCGAAGCCGACCGCGACCGTCATTCCCTGTCCCGGCGCGAGCGGGCGCGTCGCGGCGAAGTCATGCCGGCCGTTCGCGAAGGAATAGGTGAAGAATTTGTCGGCGTCGCCGAGATAGCCGGTATAGCCGGCGGTCCGCGTCGCCGGCGCGCCGCCCGGCAAGGTGACGACCGCGCGCGCATGATCGATCGGGAACGCCCAGTAATTGCCGGTCGCGTTCCAGTAGATCTCGTCATAATCGTCGAAATAGCGGACCTGGTTTTTCACCTCATAAGCGATTTCATAAAGATGCGGACCGTTCGCGATATAAACATCGGCGTCGCCGATCCGCAGGCGATACGCGTTGCCGTCCTTCTCGATCGCATAGGGCTCCGTGTCGCCGTCGCGCGTCACGCTTTTGATGTCGTAAACATAAGGCAGCTTGCGCGCGCCTTTCAGGAAGAAGCGCGGCAAATCGCGAAAGATCCCGCGCTGGATCTGATAGCCCTCGGCGCTGACGGCGATTTTCTCGGTGACGAAAATGTCGCCGTCCTGTTCAACCTCGATCGCGACGTCGAAATCGGTGATGCGCTCCTCGGCGCGGGCGGGCGACAGGACCGCTGCAAAAATCGCGCAAGCGATAGCCGCAAATTTCCGCCACAGATTTCCTCCCCCGCTTGCGGGGGAGGTGGCGCCGAAGGCGACGGAGGGGGCCACCTCAGTCCGCTTCGCGGACAGCTCCCCCGCAAGCGGGGGAGCAAAGCGCGGCCATCGACAATCTTTTAGCCACATCGCTTTCACCCGCCTATTTTCGGCGCCGCCCGGTCGCTGTCGTTGATTTCGAAATAGGCTTCCTCGCGAAAGCCGAAGGCGCCGGCGACGAGATTCGACGGGACGGAATGGACGAGCGTGTTCAGCTCGCGCACGGCGCCGTTGTAAAACCGCCGCGCCATTTCGATCTTGTCTTCGGTCTCGGCGAGCTGGCGCTGGAGGTCGAGGAAGTTCTGGTTCGCCTTGAGGTCGGGATAGGCTTCGGCGAGCGCGACCAGCCGCGAGACCGGTTGCGCCAGCGCCCCTTCTGCCGCGGCGCGCTGGGCCCGATCGTCGCCGGCCGCCATCGCGGCGCCGCGCCGCGCGGCGATTTCCTCAAACAGCGCGCGCTCATGCGCGGCGTAGCCTTTGACCGTCGTCACCAGCTGGGGGATGAGATCGGCGCGGCGCTTCAGCTGCACGTCGATGTCGGACCAGCCGTTGCGCGCGAGCTGCCGCCTGCCAACGAGATTGTTGAAAAGAACCGCGACGCCGATCGCGATGACGACGATGATCGCGATGAAAACGACCGCCCCGCCCATTCCCGCTCTCCCTCTCCCGCGACGGAAGATTGCGCGCATTCGCCGGCGGATTCAATCTCGGCGCGGCGGTCAGGGAAAGAACAACAGCTTCACCGCCATCGCGGCGAGGACGGCGAAGAGCGCGCGCTTGATGAATTTCTCGCCCCTGGCGATCGTCGCATGGGCGCCCATCCAGCCGCCGACCGCCGTGCCGAGCGCCAGCGCCGCGCCCGCCTCCCACACGATCTCGACTTTCGAAGCGAAGACCGCGAAGGCGACGGCGGTGAAGACGAGCGCGATGAAAACCTTGTGCATGTTGACGCGCACAAGATCCAACCCCATCACGCGATAAAGGATCGGCATCAAGAGGAACCCGACGCCGATCTGGATGAAGCCGCCCCAAAAGCCGGCGCCGACCATCAGCACATGGCCGAGCACAAGGTTTTTCGCCTTCGATGTCGCGTCGGGTTTGGGTTTCGTTTTGTCGTCGCCGGTCGCCATCAGGATCATCACCGCGACCATCACCGCCGCGACCGTGCGGTTGAACCAGACGCCGTCGAGCGTGACGCCGATCTGCGCGCCGAAATACGATCCGACCGACGCCGCCGCCGCGAGCGTCGCCGACAGGCGGAAATCGGAAAATCCCTTGGCGCGGAACGACGCGATGGCGCTCAGCGACTGCGCGATGATCGCGATGCGGTTGGTGCCGCTGGCGACCGGCCCCGGCAGGCCCATGAACACCATCACCGGCACGGTCAGCAGCGAGCCGCCGCCGGCGATCACATTGATCCAGCCGGACGCAAACCCCGCGACCGCGAGAATGACGAGTTCTGAGGGCTGCAAACTGTTCCCCGGCTAGCGCCCGGCAGAAGTAGGACGCTGCGCCCGGCGCTAGCAAGGAGATTGCGCGCCGGCTTTAAGGCCGGCTTTTGGTCAGCGCAAAAAGCGCGACGAACGCAACGGCGACGACGGCGAAGGTGACCACTGCCTTTTGCAGATTCTCGCTCCACCCGGCCCACAGCGCGGTGACGGCCGCGCCCGCGAGCACGATGACGGCGAAAAACAGCACCCAGCGTATCGGACCGGCCATCAATAGCTCCCTCAAGATCAGCGCCGCGACCTTATCACGGGGAAGGCTCCCTGTCCGTTAACGGCGCTCACAAAAACCGCGCCGTCGCGGCGTCGTCCGGGACGAGACAGGCGTCGCGCCGGCCGAACCATTGGAAACGGTTCTTCTGGATGAGGTCATAGATCGCGTCGCCGATGACGCCGGGAACGATATGCCCTGCATAGCCGAGCCAGCGCCACGGCGCCGGCATTGTCTTGGCCGCCTCCAGCCAGCCGCGATATCTCAGATGCGGCACGCCGTCCTTCAGCACCATGAAGGTGTCGAAATCGTCCGGATCGAGACCGTAATGCGCATAGAGCGCGCGGGCGAGCGGCGATTGAACGGTGATGAAGCGCGTGGCTCCCTTCGGGTCGCGCTTCACCATCCATCTGACGCCCTCGGAACAAAGGACGCAGAACCCGTCGAAGATGAACAGCGGCTCCGCATCGTCAAAAGCCGGAACCGCCGGGTCGGCGCGGTAGGCGAAGCGGGCGTGCTCCATCGCGTCAATCCGCCCACAATCCAGCTACGCCAAGCGCGGCGAAACCGAATGTCGCAACGATCGCCGCAAGCGTCGTCGGCGGCGATTTCAGCGGCGGCGCCTTTTCCGCGAGCGACACGGCGACGCTGAGCGCCGAATAGGATGCGGCCGAAACCGACAAATACGCGCCGAGCGGCCAAAGCTGCGGGGCTGTTGCCAAATACGCATAGCCGGCGCCCATGAGAACCAGCGCGACCGTCACGAAATGCCAGCAATAGCGAAACGCGTGGGTGGAAAGACCGTGCAGACCCGCCTTGCGATAAAATGGCCGCGCCATCATTGCGCCGCCGGCGAAAGCATGGAGCGCGGCGGTCGCAACGCTCGCGATCGACGCCGCCGCGTAGAGATAGGCTTGCCCCGACATCCTATCCCCCTATTCCCGCCGCGAGCGCCACAAGAAACGCGACCTCGATCAGCACCGTCAGCGGCGCGCGCACGCCGAGATACCATTGA
>MEMM01000056.1:0-242 GCA_001767925.1 Alphaproteobacteria bacterium RIFCSPHIGHO2_12_FULL_63_12 | reverse complement strand
CGCGCCGCGTCGCCCGAAGGTCGTCGATGAGAAGGACGATCATCAGCGCCATGATGGCGATCATCTTCACTTGCGCGTCACCGGGCGCGAACAGCGGCAGCGCGGCGAGCATCGGCAGTCCGGCGCCCAAAAGCGCGCGCGCCGTCGGCCCGGCGGGCTTCATCACCGCGACGCCCCATCTGACGCCGCCGAAGAAGATGAGAAGCGCCGCGCCGTAGAGAATAAGGAACGCCTGCGCTGCG
>MEMM01000055.1:2793-9351 GCA_001767925.1 Alphaproteobacteria bacterium RIFCSPHIGHO2_12_FULL_63_12 | reverse complement strand
AGATGCCGTTCACCTTCATCGCGTTTTTCATCGGCGCGATGTCGATTGTCGGCCTGCCGCCGCTCGGCGGCTCCTGGCCGAAATTCCTGCTGATGCTGGGCGCCGCCGACGCCGGCGAGCTGGCGATCATCGGCGTCCTCATCGTTTCGTCGCTGTTGAATGTCGTCTATCTGCTTTCGATCCCGGTTCAGGCGTTTTATCTTGAACCCGCGGCGGCGGGCGGCAAGCCGCAAGGCTCCGGCGGCAGGGCGGTCGATTGGCGCCTTATCCATGAAGCGCCGATTTTTTGCGTCATCCCGCCGATGATCACCGCGCTGTTCGCGCTCCTCCTGTTCATTTTCGCCGACCCGCTTTTTTCCTATCTGTCGCCAATCACGGAGGCGCGCTGATGGCCGATCATCCTCACGGCGAAAAGCCCGGATGGGCGGATACGAAAACCTTTCGCACCGCGCTCCTTGGCGTTCTCGTCATCGCCGCGCTCGCCGTCGCCGGCGCCGGCTTCCTCCCGCAGTTTCAAAAAGAGCACCCGCACTTCAAGGTCGAAGGGTTGGGCGCCTTCTTCGCGGTCTACGGCTTCGTCGCCTTTTCGTTCATCGTGCTCGCCGGCCAGCATCTCAGAAAGCTCGTCGCCCGCAAGGAAGACTATTATGAGGAGCGGGAATAGGCATGGGCGCTGATAGCCTCATCTCGGCGCTTGCGATGAACCCGGCGGTCATTCTTTCCGTCGGCGCGATCCTCGGCGCGCTCATTCCGAACGGTTATGCGGCGATCCGCCGCCCGCTGATGCTGGTTTTCATCGCGATCAGCGCGTTCCAGCTCGATCGCCTCGGCCTTGGCGCGTATGGCGCGCTGTCGTTCTTCGGCGAGCCGGTGACGATGCTGCGCATCGATCGACTGGCGCGCCTGTTCGCGGTCGTCTTTCACATCGCGGCGGCGCTGAACATCGTCTATGCTTGGCGCAGCCGCGACCGGTTGCAGGATTTCGCCGCGCTCGCGTATCCCGCCGCCGCGATCGGCGGCGTTCTGGCCGGCGATCTCATCACCTTGTTCGTGTGGTGGGAAACCACCGCGGTCGCATCCGTCTTTCTCGTCTTTGGGCCGGGCACGCGCGCAACCTATGTCGCGGGCATGCGCTATCTCGCCATTCAGGTTCTGTCGGGGGTCGTGCTGCTCGCCGGCATCGCGCTCGTCTACCGCGAGACGGGCTCGTTCGCTTTCGGCGAGATCGGCCTGCGCGATGACGCCGGCGCCCTCAAGGCGTCAGGTCTCGTCATGCTACTCGCTTTCGGCATCAAGGCGGCGTTCCCGCTCCTCCACAATTGGGTGCAGGACGCCTACCCGAAGGCGTCTTTCGCCGGCACAATTGTGCTTTCCGTGTTTACCACGAAGCTCGCGGTCGCCAGCCTCGCGCGCGGTTTTCCTGGAACGCCGGAGCTAATCTGGATCGGCGCGGTGATGACGATCTTCCCGATCTTCTTCGCCTTGATCGAGAACGATCTGAAGAAAGTCCTTTGCTATTCGATCAACAACCAGGTCGGCTTCATGATTGTCGGCATCGGCTTCGGCACGGCGGCCTCGATCAATGGCGCGGTCGGCTATGCCTTCGCCAACATCATTTTCGAAAGCCTCCTCTTCATGGCGATCGGCGCGGCGGTCTACAGGACCGGAACGTCGAAGGCGACCGAACTTGGCGGCCTCTACAAGACGATGCCGCTGACGATGATATTCTGCCTCATCGGCGCGATGTCGATTTCGGCCTTTCCGGGATTTGCGGGATTCGTCACCAAGGGCCTCATCCTCGACGCGGCGGGCGAAGCGAATGCCTTCTGGATCTGGCTTGTATTGCTGTTCGCGTCAGCGGGCGTCCTCGAGCACGCCGGCATCAAGATTCCCTATTTCACCTTTTTCGCCCACGACAGCGGCAAGCGCCCGAAGGAGGCGCCGCCGGAAATGCTGCTGGCGATGGGCGTTTCCGCCTTTTTGTGCATCGCGATCGGCGTTCGGCCGGAGCCGCTTTATGCGCTGATGCCCTACCCGGAGGCGCTCGCCGATTATCACCCTTACGCCGCCTATCACATCGTCGAACAGTTGCAGTTGCTGCTCTTCGCGGTGCTCGCTTTCGCGGCGCTTATTCTGGTCAAATGGTATCCGGCGGAGGTCGCCTCAACCAATCTCGATACGGACTGGTTCTACCGCGTTCCGGGCCGCGCTCTGCTTGGCTGGGCGACAGACGCGGTGCGCGCCATCTGGTCGCTCTTGTGGCGGATTTTCTCGACCCGCGTCGCCGACGCGATGACACGCGTTTATGCCGTGCATGGACCGGAAGGCGCGTTGGCGAGAAGCTGGCCGACGGGCTTCATGGCGCTCGCCACGGCGATCGTTTTGGGGCTTGCGCTTCTGATCGCCTTTGCGGCGTGACCAGGCCTTAACCTTAAATCCTAATCCAATCCTAACCGGGCCGCGAGAAGTTATCCCACACTTCGATTCAAGTTTTAAACTTGCAATCAGGCGGTTGGCCTAATGGGCTATGGGGAGCGGAAAGGAATGAAGAAAATCGACTGGAGCGGGGGATTAAATAATTTCTATCGGAGAAAAATCGTCAAGGCGTCGCTGCAGCTGACGGCGAAGGCGTGCGGCGTCGAATATTCGGAAGTCGCCGCGATCAAGCGCAAAGCGTCCGTCGCCTTCGCGCGACAATTATCGATGTATCTGTGCCACGTCGTCGGCGACATGTCGCTGCGGGACGTTGCGACGGAATTCGGCCGCGACCGGACGACCGTCTCGCATGCCTGTCATGCAATTGAGGACCGGCGCGAATGCCCCATCTTCGATCGTCAGATCGAGCATCTTGAACGCAATCTGAAGGGGCGAATACGCGATCTGGTAGACACGGCGGACATGCACCCCTCGAAGGAGATGAAAATGGCGCGTCTTGCCGGATAGGGCAGGCGCAGCGATAAATCCGGTCGTCTGCAGCCTTATTCCTTAAGCGCCGCTTCGGCGATCGCGCGAATTCGGGCGACCATCGCGGCGACGCCGTTGGAGCGTTGCGGCGTCAGGTGCGACGACAGATCGAGCGGCGCCATCGCCGCTGAGGCGTCGATCTCCAAAATGTCGCGCGGTGTCTTTCCTGAATAAAGCGCCAACAGCACGGCGACCAGCCCCTTGACGATATGGGCGTCGGAATCGCCGAAGAATTCGAGCCTCGCCTCGACCCGGCGCGGGTCGAGCCAAACCTGGCTCGCACAACCCTTCACCTTGTGCGCTGCGTCGCGCTTCTCCTCCGGATACGGAGGAAGCGTGCGGCCGAGATCGATCAGATATTTGTAGCGTTCGTCCCAGTCATCGAGAAACGAGAAATCCGCAACGATGTCGTCAAACTTCGCCATGACGTCGAAATAGGGGAGTGGGCTGGCGCAGGCAAGGCCGCCTGGAATAAGGTCGCATGGCGCCAATATCGGAGGGCGGGTTGAAAACGATGATCTGGGGACTTGCGGCGCTCGCATTCGTGGCGCTCGCGCCGGCCGCGGCGCAACCGCCGACCGCGTATGCGTTGCCCGCCAGCGCTGTCCACGAGGTCGTCGCGGAGGGCGCGCGGACGTATAAGCTCTATGTGAAAACGCCGCCCGGCTATTCAAGGCCAGAGAACGCCGACCGGCGCTATCCGGTCGTCTATCTCAATGACGGCGAGCTGTTTTTCCTCGTCGCCTCCGGCGCGCCGCTGCTTTCCTATTACAACCGGGCGATCGAGGAAGCGATCATCGTCGGCGTTTCCTACGCCGTCGGCGAGGACCCGATCGCCAGCCGCCAGCGCGACCTGACGCCGGTCGCCGATGGCGCCATCAAGAATGAAACCGGCGGCGCCGCCGACTATCTCGCCTTCATCGCCGAAAAGGTCATCCCGCTTGTCGAGCGCGACTATCGCGCCGATCCGGCGCGGCGAACGCTCGCCGGACATTCCTTCGGCGGAACCTTCGGCGCCTATGTCCTGCTGACGGCGCCGGACCTCTTCGCCAATTACATCCTGATCAGCCCGGCGCTCTGGTACGCCGACCACGAAATTTTTCGCGAGGAGGAGCGGTACGCCGCCGATCATCGGGCGCTGAAGGCGCGCGTCTACATGGCGACCGGCGATCTTGAAGGGCCCAAGGGCGGATTGAAGGGCGTCGATCTCGCCAACGACCAGATCGCCTTCGGCGCGAAGCTGCGCGCGCGCAATTACGACGGCCTCGTCCTGCGCGATGAAATCCTCGATGACGGCGTCAGTCACTCGACGTCGTTTCCATCAGGCTTCCTGCGCGCGCTCGAATGGCTGTTTCCGCCGCCGTGAAGGCGTCGCCGGACCGCGGCGTCCCCCGCCCTAATTCAGATCGACGGCGTGCGCCTTTAGCGCCTTGAGCGGCGCGATTTCGAGCGTCTTTTCATGGGTCGCCGCCAGCACGACTTTCGGCGCCTTGCCGGCGTCGAAGGCTTCCTTCCACCGCGCGGCGCACAGGCACCAGCGGTCGCCCGCCTTCAATCCCGGAAAGCCGAATTCCTTGCGCGGGGTCGAGAGGTCGTTGCCGGCGATTTTGGAAAAAGCGAGGAACGCGTCGGTCATCACGACGCAGACGGAGTGAACGCCGACATCCTGCGGTCCCCAGTGACAGCATCCCGTCCGGTAAAATCCGGTGACGGGATCATCGCCGCACAGCGCCAGCGGCCCGCCAAGCACGTTCTTCTGCTGGCCGCCCCCGCCGCCGGCCCTGTCGTCCCGAAACGCCATTCTCAGTGGTCCTCTTGCGTCGCCGCCTCGACATTCGATTTCGCGACGGCATCGACGGCGATCGTCGCGCCATCGGCGAAACGCAGCGTCAGTTCCGCGTGATCGCCGCTGGCGATCGGGCCGCGCAGGCTCATCAGCATCACATGCCGCCCGCCCGGCGCGAAGACGACGCGCTCGCCGGGGGCAAGCGTGATCTCGCCCGCGGGCGCCATCGAGACGATTCCCTTGTCGTCGCGGCTCGACTGGTGAAACATGGCGATGGCGGCGACCGGCGTTGAAAGATCGGTCAGCGTCGCCGGCGCCGTCCCGCCATTGCACAGTGAAAAATAAGCCGCGGAGCTGGCGTTGATGTCTTTCTGCTCGCGCAGCCATGCGCCTTCCGCCGTCACCGCGCCGGTCGCGCTCGCCTCGCAGGAGAGGGCCTTGGGGGCCGGCGGCGCGGGCGCTTGCGCCGAACAGGCGGCGAGCGTCATCAGGACGGCGAGGGCCAGACCCGGTTTCATCATGCAAAAAACTCCGCGAAACTTCGCGATCCCTCTACTCCCCGGGCGGCGTCATTGCAAAGCACGGGGGACCTGTTTGCGTTCGCGCCCGATACGGTTATGACTGAGCGCGCAATCAAGGATCGAAGCCCATGGACGCCTTCGAAATCGCCCGACTGCAACAATATTTCCGGACGAAGTTCAGTCTCGGTAATCTGACCGTGCGCGGCCGTCCCAACAAGGATGATTCCGCCGAGGTTTATTTCGGCGATGAATTCCTTGGCGTCATTTTCCGCGACGAAGAGGATGGCGACCTTTGTTATCAGTTCAACATGGCGATCCTCGACGAGGATCTTCCCGAGCGCCGCGGTTGACCGGCATCAGGGAGACCGCGCCTTGGGTGAGCGGGGACCGGGACTGATCGGCGGGATGGCGGCCGGAAGGCCGTTGCTCTCGGGCGCTGTCATCGCCTTCGCGGCGGCGGCGCTCGCCTCCGTCGCCTGGCGCGGCGCGCCCGCCGCCGACGCCGATTTATCAATCGCTTATCTCGCCGCGCTGGCGTTTTTGACCGCCGTTCCGGCGACGATCGCGGCGGCGGCGCCGAAAAACTTCTGGCTGCGCGCAATTTACGCAGGCATTCTCGCCGGATTGTTTCTCGCCCTGCGCCGTGTCCTTGAACAGTCGGGTCTCGACATTCCCCTGATCGATGAGGGTTTCGCGCTGGTAGGCGCCGCGATCCTCGTTTTTCTGCTCGCGCTTGGCGCGCCGCTCTGGCGCGCCGCCGCCGGCTTTTCGCTTATCGGGATTGCGGCAGTCGTCCTTGGCGCCGCCGCCGGCCTCTCGATCCTCCGGATTGAAACGGGCGGCGTCGGCGACGTTGAAACCGCGAACGCCGCGCTCGCTCTCGCCGGCGCGCTTGGCGCGGCGCTCGCCGTTCAAATGGCGGCGACATTTTCCCGCAGCTTCGCCGAGGGCGGCGACAATTTCACCGCCGCCGCGGAGGCCGCGCGCCAGGCGGCGGCGCCCGCTCTCTTTGCGTTGGCCGTCGGCGTGTCGGCGATCGCGCTCGCCGCGTTCGCTGGCGGGGCGAAGCTTCCCGAAATTCTCTCTGTCGCGCGTGTCGCCGCCGGCGCCGGCGCATTTTGCCTTGCCGCGCCGATATTCCTGCTCGCGGGCGCTCTATCGCTGAAGGCGAAGACTGAAATGACGGCGGTCGTTGAAAACCGCCGCCGCGAGGGGCTGCAGCCTATGCTCTCGGCGATCCGCAACGTGCTGCCGCCGAGTTCGGCGATCGCCGCCAGCGCCATCCTT
>MEMM01000055.1:0-2679 GCA_001767925.1 Alphaproteobacteria bacterium RIFCSPHIGHO2_12_FULL_63_12 | reverse complement strand
GCCGTCGGAGACCGCGCGGGTGACCGCGTCGGCGCTCGCCGCCTGCCTCTCGGCGCAACTCTTTCTCGCCTGGCGCGACCGGCGCAATCCGCGCCGCAAAACGCGCGAAGTGGTGCGCATGGCGCTCGCCGACAGCCTGTTCGCCTATGTCGCCGCGTCGCTGCTGGCGGTCGCCGCGCTTGGCTCCAGCGACGTTGCCGGCGTCTGGAGCGAAGGCGCGGAGGCGGCCGCCTACGCCGGCGTCCTCGCTGTCATCGGCCTCTTCGCCGGCCCGCCGCTGATGACGGCGATCGGCGCGCTTTTTGGGCGGGACTAAAGCGGCGGCCGGCGCCCGCGGGCGTCAGCCCTTTTTCGGTTTTAGTCCGTCAACGAACGATATGACGTCTGTATCGATCTTGCGCCATTCGGCGAGATAGGGACGCTTGAAGCGATAAGTGAGCGTCACATTCGGCGCGATTTCCATTTCGCGCCAGCATTCGGGTCCTGGAATATCCTCCCGATCCTTGAAACAGAAAAGCGCGATAACGCTCTTGTCGGCGGATTCGCCGAGATAAAGCTCGGTGTCGGCGTAGCCGCTGGTCGGCACGTTGGCGCGCTGTTCCTTGAACTCGTATTTGATGAGGCCGTAGGGCGTTCTGGCGCCGCGACGGTCAATCGTCTGCGGCATGTAAAGAATGTCGATCCGTTCGCGCTCGCTGAAAGGCGAGGTGCGCGCGGCGATCAGAATGTCGATGCGGCGCGTATCGGCGGCGTTCTCGATGAAATCCTCGCGCCGCGACGGCGCGTAGCCCGAAAGCGTCGGCCACAGCGCGTAAAGCCAGACCTCGTCGCGCGCGCCGCCGCGACGGTCGCGCGGAAAGACGGTGTAATTGGCGGGGATGGCGAAATCGATGCCGGAGACCGAAATCGCAATCGGCTCCTCGCTGATCGCCGGGCTCGGCACATTGCCGCCAAGCTCATCAACGCTCGGTCCGACATAATAATAGAGGAAAATGGCGCACAGGACGAGCGTTGCGAGGAAAATGCCGAGCGGATAGCGCCAGCTCGATTCGCGCCGGACCTCTTCGCCGCCGATTCCGTAATTCGTCATAAAACGCCCGCTTACGCCGCCTTGCCGTTCCCTTCGAGGGTTTTAGCATGAGCGGCCGCGGATCGCCAATTCGGCGGCGCGCGCCGGGCGCGGCGGCATACCCCCGTCTCACGCCCGGCGGATCCAATCGCGCCTGGATTTTAAAGCGCGTCGATCAATTCAGCGACGAGCGGATGGCGGACGACATCGGCCCGCGTGAAGCGGACGACCGAAACCTGCTCGATCGGCTCCAGCTTGCCCATCACCGTCTCAAGACCCGACATGCCGGGCAGGAGATCGGACTGCGCCGGATCGCCGGTGACGATCATCGAGGACGACCAGCCAAGGCGGGTCAGCAGCATTTTCAGCTGGCCATAGGTGCAGTTTTGCGCCTCGTCGATGACGACATAGGCGTTGTTGAGCGTCCGCCCCCGCATATAGGCGATCGGCGCGATCTCGATGACGCCTTCCGCGATCAGCGCCTTCAGCCGCTTGCCGGAGATGCGGTCGCACAGCGCGTCATACAGCGGCCGCAGATAGGGCGAGAGTTTTTCCGCGACGTCGCCGGGCAGAAAGCCGAGGCTTTCGCCCGCTTCGACGGCGGGACGGGACAAAACGATGCGCCGGACGCGCCCTTGTTCCAGCGCTTCGACGCCCTTGGCGACGGCGAGATAGGTTTTGCCGGTGCCGGCGGCGCCGGCGGCGAAGACGAGCGGCGAGGCGTCGATCGCGTCGATCAGCGATTGCTGGGCGTCATTATGCGCGCGAATGTTCTTTCGGTATTTCTGCTCACGCTCATTTTCCTGACCGAGCGGCGTCCACTGCGTATCGTCGAACAGACGGCGGACATTGTCGCCTTCGAAATTGCGGTCGTGAAAATCCTCATGGGGACCCGCATGGCGCGGTTGCCGGCGGCGGATCTGGGCGGAGCGTTTCGCCATCAACTCTCTCCTTTTGCGGCGATAAACAAATTCCCTCCCGCGCGCCGCGCGCGAACAGGGAAGGCGTTAATTTCAGGGTGCGAAAAGGGGCGTCGCGGGGACTGAGGGGCGGAGGGGTCGCTACCAGGCAATCTGCGCATTCAACCGCCGGTTGGAGTGGACGCTGAAGTCGACTGTTATTGCGAGGCTATGGGTGTTCGCTCGAGCCGCGCAAGTTCCGCGCGGCGGAAAAAATAATTTGTCAAAACTGTTGCAATCGTGCGCGCCGCAAAGAGGCGAGGAGGCGTCAGCCGAGGCGGCCGTGCACGTATGCCTTGGTGATCTTGGCGTGCGCTTCGGGCGCGTAATTCTGCCACGAGGTCCGGCCATGCGTCGCGTCGATGACGAACAGCGTTTCATGCGGCCGCAGAAACGGCGCGATCGCGTTTCTGACGCCGATCGCGGTCAGGGCGCAATTGATGCTCCACACATTCTCGGCGAGGCGGAAGGGGGCGCCGAGCCCGGACAGCGCGTTCTCGACGCGGCTCGCGGCCGCGTTGACCACATCGAAGATGATGACGAAATTCGCCGGCTCCAGTTGATCTGTGGACGGAGCAGATTTGGCGGAGCCGAGCGGGCGCGGGCGCTTGGGTTCGCGCCCGTCTTCGCTGCGATCGAGCTTGCCGAAGC
>MEMM01000054.1:10795-14123 GCA_001767925.1 Alphaproteobacteria bacterium RIFCSPHIGHO2_12_FULL_63_12 | reverse complement strand
CCGAGACAGCGTCGGACGGCATACGTGCGGCTGGCGTGGGTGCTGTTAATGAAGTCAGTGCGACGTCGGGAGGGACGGCCGGCTTTGCTGCCGGGCCAAACGCTTCAGTTTTGATTTGCGCCTTGGGAACGCCAAGTTCGTCGAGCGCCTTCTTCACAAAATCCATCATTGGCGGCGGCCCGCACAAATGGACGCGTCGACGCTCGATCGAAGGCACGCATTCGCGGATTAGGTCCGCCGTCAGCCTCCCGGTCGGTCCCATCCAGATTTCGCCTTCGGACCGCGTCAGGGACGCGACGATATGCAGGTTTGGGTGTTTGCGCTGAAGGAATTCCAGTTCATCGCGAAAACAGAACTCCGCGGTGGAGCGCGCGCAATGAAGCAAGTAGATCTCGCCTGCCCAACTTTGGTCCGTGAGGCAGCGAATGACGCTCATCATCGGCGTGATGCCGACGCCGCCGCTGATGAGGACGATGCTGTCCGCTTCCGCGCCGGTGAACGTGAAATAACCCTTGGCTGCTTCCACCAAAAGGCGATCGCCGGGCTTCAATTGTGCGTGCAGCAGGGCCGACACCAGCCCTTTTGCCTCGCGCTTGATTGAAAGCTCGATGCAGTCCGGGCGCGACGGCGAGGAGGCGATCGTATAGCAGCGCCGCACGGCTTTGCCGTCAGAGGTCACAAAAACGCAAAGGTATTGCCCGGGCCTGTGCCGGAACGGAATCGCGCCGCCGTCGGGATTCACAAGACGAAATGTCTTGATCTCCGGCGTTTCCTGAAAGATTTGAGCGATGGCGAGTTCGCCCTTCCAAACTGGATTCGCTTCAACGTCGCCGACCTGGCGGGCGGCGGCCAATGGAGGATTCGCAGGGGCGGCGATCGGCGACGGCAGTGGGGGATTTTCTGGTAAGCGCGGGACAAACGCCGAAGGCTCCCTCGATACGGACGACGAACCACCGGGCGTTAATGGCGGCGCCGGCGCAGCGGCGAGCTTGGCGAGCACCTGAGTTGTGCGGCGCGCTCGCCAGACGTTAAGCAGCAGCAGCGCCATTCCGAAACCGGCAATGAGCGTCATTCCCGTCCAGTGCGACCATGACCATCCAAGGGGTCCGGTTGCAGCCGCATCGGCAGCCGGCGGCGCAATGTTCAATTGCGTCTTGAACCAGTCCGTCGCGATCGTTTGCGGCGACTTGTCTTCATGCAGGGCGCGATGCGCCGCAAGGCCGCTGTCGAAGCGGCCGAGCGCCTCGCGGATCTCTCCGACCGCGGACTGCATCGCCCCATAGTCGTCGTCGCGAGACGCGCTGATCAGGCGATCTAACGCTTGCGACATCTGCGCGCTCCCGCTGGTCATGCGCTCATTTGCAGCTTGTTCAACAGAGGCGCGTTGGTCGGGCGGCATTTCAGGCAGGGCGATCAGCGTCGGATAAAGTTCCTTGCGCGGAGGTTGCAACATTTCGCGCATCATCTCTTGCATCGGGCCCATATCGCCTGAAAGCGGCGCCGCCGTCTGTGCGTTCGCGGGGTCGAACACCTCGGCGCCGGGCTCCTGCGGATGGTGCGCGGCGTGTTCTTCCGAAGATTGGGCCGCTGCAGAGCCCGCGATGAGCGACAACGAAATCGCCGCCGGCAGCCCAAGCCGTTTTCGCATGTCGCGCTCCGTCAGGATCGAGAATTACATTTCCGGCGAATGTTCCATAGGCTCCATGGGTTCCATGGGTTCCATTGGCTGCATTGTTCCGTCACCCGCCTGATCCGGCGAGGACACGACCGGCGCATCAGCCGCCGGCTCCGGCGGCAGCAGACCGGTCAACTGATGGCGTTGGTGATCGGTCAGGACTTTCGCGGCGTCTCCTACCGCACGGATGAATGCGATCCGCTGGTCAGTCCGCAGTTTTTCGATGCTGCGAGCCTTTTTATCGATCGCTCCGGCTTGCGGCTGATCGGACGCGGTCAGATCTCAGAGTTCTTGCTCAGCCTGCTCAATTCTGCGCGTTAGCGCGTTCTGCTGCGCCATCGCCTGGTCCTTGCGTTGCGTGAGCGCCTGCTTTTGCTCTGGCGTCAACGCAATATGTTCAGGATGATCAAGGAAGAACCCGGTCGCTCCAATGTGATAAAGGCGCGACTGACCAGGAAAGCCGGGCAGCGTCGATTGCATCGCCGCCGGACCGCGCATGTCCGTCATGCCCATCATTTCCATGCCGCCCATTTTGTCCATCATGCCCATGCCGCCGCTATCGCCGGGTTGGGACATCGCCATGCCGGCTCCCATTTTGCCCATCTCGCCCGTCTGCTCGACGTTCATTTTTCCCATCATGCCCATGGCGGGACCGGGCGAGCCGTCACGCTTCATTTTCATGTTTGCTTTGCCGCCGGGCGATCCCATTGGGCTTGGCGTCGCCTCTTGGACCTGCTCGTTCAATTGTTGCGCCTTTTCGCCAAGCGTGGTCAGTTCGTCCTGTCGCTTGGCGTCATCGACCGCGGTCTTGTCCGGCGCAGCTGAGTTCTGGGCCTGCGCGCCTTGCGCGGTTGACAGCGCGGCGAGCGAGACAAATGCGGCAAACATTGATGTCTTTAAGATCGCTGACGGGTTCTTCATGACTTTCTCCTTGCATTGCTGTGTCTTGTGACTGTTAAAACCGAATCTTGGCCTTTCATCGTTCACACCCAACCGATGGCGCGCCTTCCTGGTCTTGTCGCTGCAGAATGACCGGACGTACACGCATATCCGTCCCTGTCTGCGCCTCCGGCGGCGATCGGCAAACTGAATGCACACTGCTTACGTTTCAGACGCCGCCTACCCTCCACGTTACACTTGACCCGAAGGCGGCGAGCTGTCGCACCCAAATTTTTCGTCAAGCGCTTGAGATGCAGTCCGCCGACTTTTCTATTGCAAAGCCGACGTTTGAGCCGGGTCGCGGTTCAAGCGGGCGATCGAGCGTTTCCGTACGGATGCGTTTTCACTTTCGCTCGGGATCGCCCGTCCTTTCTTCAAACTGCGTGCGCAAATAGGCGAGGACGTGGGCCAGATCCTGATCAGTGAGATCCGGATTCCCGCCCCTCGGCGGCATCGCCATCGGCGATCCGGCACTCTGAAAACCGTTGATCATATTGGCCAGTAGGATTTCGTCTGGTTTGGAGAGGCGCCCGCTTACAATCATTAGATTAGGAACGCCTTCAAACGCCCCTTCGCCGTTGGCGCTATGGCAGGCGATACAGGTCTGGGAATAGAGTTCCCCGCCGCGCACCGCGTCTCCGGGTTTTAGATGGGCGTAAGCGGCGCCGGCTGCGGTCTTTTCGATTGGCGCGGCGTCCGCGGCCGTTGACTGCG
>MEMM01000054.1:7428-10787 GCA_001767925.1 Alphaproteobacteria bacterium RIFCSPHIGHO2_12_FULL_63_12 | reverse complement strand
ATCAGGAAAGCTTTGATATCGTCGGCAAGGTCGCCGGGAAGGTTGGCGCGCGCGCGCATGTGCGTGACGGATACATCCCAAGCATTCTCGCCGAGTTCGCTCGGCGAGCGAAGATTATGACACCGGCCGCAATGATCCGCCCACGCTTTCGCGCCTCGCGTAAGGTCGACGTCTCTGCCAAGCGCCGAGGCGGAAGCGATAGAGTCGGTCGCCGATTGATCTGCCGATTGTGCGATCGCGACAGTGCTTGCGAGCAGTGCGCCCCCTGCCAGAATGCCGAACATCTTGATCATGACCGCCGCCTTTCGGTGCCGCGCTAGAATCCGTAAGCGAATTGCAACATATAACGGGTCTCGGAAGACGGCTCGCCTGCTGGGCGGGCCGTGAAGTCTCGCCATCCGACAACGCCGCGCGCGACGATTGAAGGAGCGAGCCAATAATTGACGCCGACATCGATTCGCTTTTCGGCCGCCTCTTCCGCGAGTTCATCGAGGCCGTTCACTTTGTACTCGCCGTATCTGACGACCGGCTCGAATTTCTGGAGAACGGGATGGCTGGTGATGTCGGAAAGGCTGTAGGCGACTTGCGCATACCAAGCTTCCAGTTTCAAATCCGGCAGGATCTCTACGCCGTTCGATCCCGCGAAGGCGGTGGCGATGGCGTCACGGGTCGCGTTCAGATATTCAGCGCGCACATCCCAAGGGCCGCGCGTGTAGGCGGCGTCCGCGCCCCAAAGAGAGACGTTGGCGCTGCTTGGCGCGAGCGCAGGCATGGGATCGGGGGACGGTTCCATTTCGTCAGCTACGCCGCTGACGTCGCCAACCAGGAACGATCCGCCGACTTCGAGATAAGGGACGGGCAGAAATCCCAGTCGTCCGCTGATTGCTTTGTTGGAATTGTCATCAGCGCCGCTGGCCTCAAAAACGACGCCGCCCTCGTGGGCGACGGTTGGGCCGTTGCCGACGGCGAGGGCATAGGTGACGAGCGTCCTGCCGATTGAAACGCCTCCCCTCGCCATGACCCCGAGTTCGGATGTCGGCTGGACGCCGTCGTGGCCGAACCCCGGGGGCGCGTCCGCCATGCGGTTGATCCAGCTCGGATGCAGCCGTTCCTGAAACTGGCCGACGGGGCTCAGGAACTGCCCCAGAACGAGCGTTAGATTATCATGGACGAACAGGTCGGCTTGCGCATATTCAAGTTCAAACTCGGTCTCACCGTCATCGTCGACGGAGATTTCCGCTTCAGCCTCGAGCAATACAATATCTTTGTACTGAAAGAGGAAGAGCGGATTGAAGCGGGCCGTGGAGAAACTCGTCGTCGTCTCTCCGCCAGCGTCTGCGGCCTCGAAAGTCGCATCTGCATAGCCGGCAAGATGCCACTTTGTATCGCTGCCGCCGGAGAGGCGCTGATAGACGCGGCGGCCGGAAGGTCGGGAAGATTCAACCTGCAGGGCGGAAGCGCCGGATTCGGCGTCCCGTTGATCGAAGCCTTCCGCCGGGGTCTCGTCATCCGCACGGCCAAGTGAGACGAGGTCCGAGGAACGCTGCGCGGTCTCGGTCAGTTTGCCCTCGCGGCACTCAAATCCGGCCGCCGTCAAACGAGACGCAAGCTCTTGCGCCTTCTGGTCGCAGAACGCGACGGAATTCGACGAGCGCCAGAGGATCTGGTCCGCCGCACCTTCGTCCGGCTTTCGATAGCGAACCTGACAGACAACCGTTTCACCGGATGTCGTCAATACTTCTATCGCCCGACTCACATTCCAGGCGGAGCATACCTGGCTCACCTCAGCGACAGCAGGCGTGGCTCCCGCCGCAATTCCGCCGACTGACGTCAGCAAAAGACATCTCAATCGCAAAAAGCGTCTCAGACGATCCATGAGCGCCCCCATTTCCTTCGTCGGCCGCCCAAGTGCGGGAACACGGTCGGTTCAGTATTTATTACGTTTGAAAACGCCCTATCCCTCAGCGCCCGCCGATCGACTGTCGAATGGAAGCCGCACAGGCCGGCGCGTCGTGGGTTGCGGCGACATCCTGTCGGAGCGGACTGAGGGATCGGCGGCGGCCGTGCGTATAGTGACGTCGAGCCCTAATCGTCGGGGCAGCCGCCGGTGGCGGCATTTTTGGAGTCGCTGATGAGAAGGCAGGATAAATTGGTCATCGCCGCCGCGATCGCCGTGAACGGAATGACCGGGGCGTGTCTGGCGCCTGCCTTGGCGCAAGCTCCGACCGTGAATGCGTCAACGCCTGTTCAGGCGGAAGAAGTGGTGAAAGCCTTGTCGGATCCGAGCATCGTCTCCGCGGGCGAGCGCTCATTCATCAAGTGCCAAGCGTGCCATATGGTCGGCGAAAAGGCGCAGCGTCGCGTCGGCCCGCCGTTGAATGGCGTGGTTGGACGCGCCGCAGGATTGAGCGACGGATTCGCCTATTCCGCCGGAATGCAGGCGACTGCCAAGAACGGCCTTGTTTGGACGGTTGAGAAACTTGACGCTTACCTTCAGGCACCGCGCGAAGTCGTGCCCGCCACCTCAATGGGGTTCGTCGGCATTCCAAAACCGGATGAGCGGAAGGCGCTGATTGCTTACCTGGCGTCGTTTGCAGATAACGGCTCCCGCGTTGAAACGGCGACGAAGTGAGCTGCTGGTTGACGGTTTTGGGTGAACAGAGATCATGTGTTGGCAAGAGCGTCAGGCGTTACGTCAAGTGTACTTTTTGATTGGCGCGGCCGCTCATTCAAATCCGCTTAACATCTGCAGCCTATTGTCACAACCGATTGACAATGGTCTGGGCGGTATTGGTAAACGCCATGGCAGGGACTAGCTTACGCTTATGAGCCTCTTGCGGCGCATCGTTGCGGGCGTTCTGGCGGCGGCGATGGCCGTCAGCCCGGCCGTCGCTTGCGCCGATTTTTGTCCGCAGCCCACTTCGGCGGCTCGAGCGGACGAGACTTCGCCTCCAAAACTGGAACCGGCAACCGCCGTTGAAGCCGCGATGCCGGCCGCCTGCGCCGATGCGACGCCGAGCCCGCTCGGAGACCAATCGCCGGCGCCCGGGCATGACCCGAATTGCCAAGGTTGCGGCGACTGCCCGGCGATCGCCAGCGTCAAGAGTCCGGCGGTCGCCTATACCAGCGCGGTTTCAGTCGAGTCCCCAAGCGTCGTCACGGTCGATCTGCAGATTTCGCCCGTCGCGGACCTTGGGAAGCACGTCCGTCATCGGTTGACGCCGCCAGCCAACGGTCCCCCGCTCAAAGCGACGCCTGTCACACTGAAAGACGTACTTCTTATTTGATCCTGAATTGCGAACTGCGCGCATGGCGCGCGATTTTTCGTTCGTAACAGGATCAATTCTCATGTCGAAATC
>MEMM01000054.1:4880-7407 GCA_001767925.1 Alphaproteobacteria bacterium RIFCSPHIGHO2_12_FULL_63_12 | reverse complement strand
TCGAGCAGCTGGAAGCACGCCTTGCCGATCATCCCTCGCTCGCTGCGCTTCGCATGGAGTCGAATGCACGGGAAGAGTTGTCGACCGCCGAGCGCGCCCTGCCTGATCCCGTCCTGTCGTTCGGCGTCGGCGACATCCCGGTTGGGAATGTCGGGTTCAGGAACGACCCGGACTCGGCGAAAATGATCGGCGCTTCACAGGAGATCCCCAATCCTGGCGTCAGGCGCGCGCGCTCGGCGCGCGAACGGTCGGAGGCGGCGGCTGTCAGCGCGCAATTCTCCTACCGGTTGGCGTCATTAAAGGCCGAACTCATTGCGGCTCTCTCCGAGAAGCGGCGCGCCAAAGAGCAGATCGCTTTTGCGGAGATGCAGCTCAAAAAATACGGCCAGCTTCAAGAGTTGCTGCGCGGCGATATCGAAGCTGGCAGGCCGCTCTATTATCGACTTTCGCAGGTCGACGTCGAACGCGCCGATGTTGAGCGGATGATCGTGGCCTTGCGATCGTCGCTCACGCAGACGGACGCTGCGCTGATCGACCTCGTCGGCGAGACGTCGGACCTTGCGCCGCCCGCAATGCCGCTGACGCCGTGGGACGGCGGCGCGCTCGCTCTTCACGCGACGCGGATCGCGGACGCGGGCGTCGACATCGCCAAAGCCGGCGTTCGCGAAGGCAAGGCGGCCTTCGGGCCGAATTTCGGCGTGAACTTCACCTACATGCAGCGCCAGGACGGCATTGGCCCGTCAGGCGATCCATTCGCTGGCGACGACTGGTTCGCGGCCGGCGTATCGGTCTCGGTGCCGCTCTGGGCGCCGAAGAGCCAGTCGCCGCGGCTTCGCGCGGCGCGCGCGCGCCAGTCGGGCGCCGAACTGTCGTATCAGGCCGTCTATCGCGACGTCACTCAGCGGCTGACCTCTCTAACGGCCGAGCATGGCGCGGCTGAGCGCAACATCGTCGTGTTCGATCAGAAGGCGAAGGCGCTCGACGAGACGATCTCGGCGCTCAGGCGCAATTACGAAGCCGGGAATGGCGATTACGCGCAGGTGCTCGACGCTGAAATCGGGCAACTGGCCCTTCTTTCTCAACTCGCTGCCGAGCGCGCCAACGCGGTCGCGCTCGCCGCGCAATTCAACAGCGAACTGGTGACGCCATGAAACGATATCTCACTATCCTGCTCGCCGGTCTCGCCCTCGCCGCTTGCGGAAAACCGGCGACCGACGAACAGCACGGGAGCGAACATCCGGCGGCGGGCGCAGACGCAGCAAGCAACGACAACCCGGAGCAGCAACCGCGAGCGTCGGAGAAAAAGTCTCGCGGCTCGGGAAAGGGCGAGATTATTCACTACCGCCACCCGATGGGACTTCCCGACACTTCGCTGGTTCCGAAGAAAGATTCGATGGGGATGGACTATATCCCCGTTTATGAAAACGAAGTTGCTTCCGGCGACAGCGCGATTGTCGTCGCGCCGGAAACGATCCAGACGCTCGGCGTCAAGATCGAAACCGCCAAGGAAGTCGACTTCGGCCGGGCGATTCGGACGTTCGGCGCGGTCGCTGATAACGCGCGGCTGCTGACGGAAATCACCTCGCGTGTCGACGGCTGGATCGACGAGCTCGTGATCACCGCTGTCGGCGACGAAGTCCGCAAGGGCGATCTTATTTTCCGCCTGAGAAGCCCGGACCTCATCGCCGCCAAGCGCGATTATGTGACGGCACTAAATTCCGGTTCTTCAAGTTGGGCGGCGTCATCGGCGACACGGCTGAAATCGCTCGGCGTTCAGGGCCAGACGATCGCGGAGATCAACGCCGGCAGGACGGTCGATGAGCTGACGCCGTTTTACGCCGAGCGAGACGGAATCGTCTCGGTGCTGAACGTACGCAAGGGCGCTTTCGTCAAATCCGGGGACCAGATCGCAACAATCGCGGATTACGGCGAGGTTTGGGTGATCGCCTCGATCGCCGAGCAGGACCTCCCGCTGATCGCGCCGGGCGCGCCGGCTTCAGTGACATTTCCGAATGCGCCGGCGGCGGGCCGGTCCGCTGCCGTCGATTACGTCTATCCGACGGTCGATCCCAAAACCCGCACCGGCAAGGCTCGCATCCTTCTCGACAATCCGACCCTTGCGCTGCGCCCTGGAGCTTACGCGGACGTTTCCTTCGAGATCGAGTCGCAATCGCGCCTCGCCGTGCCGTCGGAAGCGATCCTCCGCGATCAGCGCGGCGCGCATGTGATCATGGCGATGGGTGACGGGCGCTTTATGCCGATGCCGGTCAAGACAGGCCTCGTCGCCAGCGGATTGACTGAAATCGTCGAAGGCCTCGACGCCGGCGATCCGATCGTCGTCTCCGGCCAGTTCCTCATCGACTCTGAAAGCAATCTCAAGGAGTCGCTCGGAAAGCTGACGGCGGGCGGTCATGCCGGCCATGGCGCCGGCGGCGCGTCTGAAGGCGGCGACCGCGCGGACAAGGAATCCGACGCCGAGCATTCCGCGCATCAACATGACGACGATGGGAGCCAACTCTGATGTCAG
>MEMM01000054.1:0-4855 GCA_001767925.1 Alphaproteobacteria bacterium RIFCSPHIGHO2_12_FULL_63_12 | reverse complement strand
GGTCCGTTCGAAACCAGCTCATCGTCGCCATGCTGGCGGCGGCGCTCGCCGTCGCGGGCGTCCTGTCGATGCAGAAGACGCCGCTCGACGCTATCCCGGATTTGACCGACACGCAGGTCATCATCCGCACCGATTTCGAGGGCCAATCGCCGAAGATCGTCGAAGACCTCGTCACCTATCCCTTGTCACGCAGCCTCCTCGGCCTGCCGCGCGTCAAGGACGTTCGCGGCCAGTCGATGTTCGGCGTCAGCTTCGTCTATGTCATCTTCGAGGAGGGCGTCGATCAATACTGGGCGCGCTCGCGCGTCGTCGAAGCTTTGTCGAAAGTCGGAGGATCGCTGCCCGCCGCGGCGGTTCCGCGCATCGGCCCGGACGCAACCGGCGTCGGCTGGGTCTTTCAATACGCGCTCGTCGACAAGACGGGTAAACGCAGTCTCGCCGAACTGCGCTCGCTTCAGGACTGGTTTCTGAAATTCGAATTGACCGGCGTTCCGGGCGTCGCCGAAGTCGCCTCGGTCGGCGGCTTCGTCAAGGAATACCAGGTGCTGATCGATCCCAACCGGCTGCGAGCTTACGATGTCTCCATCGCGCGCATCGCCGAGGCGGTCAGGGCGGCGAGCGGCGAAGTCGGCGGCCGCGTCGTCGAGCAGGGCGAGACGGAATATGTGATCCGCTCGGCAGGATATGTCGACGATGTCCGCGATCTCGAACAGGTCGTCGTCTACGCCGACAACGGAACGCCGGTGACGCTCGCCGATCTGGCGACGGTTGTCGAAGGACCGGCGCTCCGGCGCGGCGTCGTCGAACTCGACGGCGAGGGAGAGACCGTCGGCGGCATCGTCGTCATGCGCGATGGGGAAAACGCGCTCACCGTCATCGACGCCGTCAAGGAGAGGATCGAATCGCTTCAGGCGGGACTGCCCGAGGGAGTCGAGATCGTAACGACTTACGACCGGGCGCCGCTGATCGAAGGCGCGGTGGAGTATCTCAATAGCAAGCTGATCGAGGAAGGGATCGCCGTCGCCCTTGTCTCGCTGATTTTCCTTTTGCATGCGCGTTCGGCATTCGTCGCCATCGTCACCCTGCCGCTCGGCGTCCTCGGCGCCTTCATCATCATGTCGGCGCAGGGCGTCACCGCGAACATCATGTCCTTGGGCGGCATAGCGATCGCCATCGGGGCCATGGTCGACGCCTCGATCGTCATGGTCGAGAACGCGACCCGAAAACTCGCCGCTCTGGGCGCGAGGCCCGATCCGAACGTGCGGCGGGAGGCGATCATCGAGGCGGCGCGGGAAGTCGGACCGGGTCTTTTCTTCTCGCTGCTCATCATCACCGTCTCGTTTCTCCCGGTCTTCGCGCTGACCGGGCAGAGCTACCGGCTCTTTTCCCCTCTCGCTTTCACGAAGACCTACGCCATGGCGTTCGCGGCGATCCTCTCGGTGACGGTCGTTCCGATCCTCATGCTGTGGCTCATCCGTGGGCGGATCGCCGCTGAAGATAGGAATCCGGTCAACCGGTTCTTCATCCGGCTCTATGAGCCGGCCCTCCGTGCGGCGCTCAATCGCAAGTGGATAACGATCGGCCTCGCCGGATTCCTGCTCACCAGTCTCGCCTGGCCGCTCGCGCGGACGGGATCGGAGTTCGTCCCGCCTCTTTATGAAGGACAGCTCCTTTACATGCCGGCGACGCTGCCGGGCGCTTCCGTCACCAAGATGCGCGAAATCCTCGGTCAGACCAATCGTCTCTTGAAGACCGTTCCGGAAGTCGAGCAGGTGTTCGGAAAGGCCGGCCAGTCGGATACGGCGACCGATCCCGCGCCGTTGAACATGATCGAGACCTGGGTGCGCCTGAAGCCGCGGTCGCAATGGCGAGAAGGGCTCACCCCCGAGGCGCTGATCGCGGAATTGAACGAGCGTTTGAAGCTTCCCGGCCTGATCAACAGCTGGGGTTATCCGGTCAAGATCCGCATGGACATGGTCTCAACCGGCGTCAGGACGCCGGTCGGAATCAAAATCTCCGGCGACGATCTTGAGGAGATCGCCCGCGTGTCCGCCGACGTCGAGCGCGCGGTCAACGGCGTCAGAGGCGTGCGCTCGGCCTTCGCCGACCGCGTGCTCGGCGGCAAATATCTCGAAATCGTTCCCGATCGCGCCGAGCTCGCGCGGCGCAACATCGACATGGGGGCGTTCCAGGATGTCATTTCAACGGCGCTCGGCGGCATGAAGCTCACTGAGAGCGTGCAAGGCCGCGAACGCTACGACATCATGCTCCGCTATGACCGGCCTTTTCGGGAAACCGCGGGAGCGCTCGGCGACGTCCTCGTGCCGACGTCCGAAGGTCAGCACATCCCCTTGGGCGAATTGGCGTCGGTCAACTTCACTGAAGGTCCGCCGATGATCCGCTCCGAGAACGCGCGGCTGACAGGCTGGGTGTTCGTCGACATCGAAGGCCGCGATCTCGGCGGTTTCGTTGCTGAGGCGCGACGCGTTGTGGAGGCGTCCATCGCATTGCCATCCGGCTATGCGATCGAGTGGTCGGGGCAGTATGAGCAAATGCAGGAGGCCGCGGCCAAGCTGAAGATCGCCATTCCGAGCGCGATCGCCATCATCTTTCTCCTTCTGATGCTGCATTTCGGGCGGCTCGACCGCACGCTGATGATCATGCTCTCCCTGCCCTTCGGCCTTATCGGCGGCCTCTGGGCCGTCTATCTCGCCGGCTACAATATGTCGGTCGCGGTCGCCGTCGGCTTCATCGCGCTCGGCGGCATCGCTGCTGAAACAGCCGTCGTGATGCTCCTTTATATCGACAAGCAGGTGCGCGACCATCCGCCCGCCACTCGCGACGAATTGTTCGACGCGATCACGCATGGCGCTGTCCTGCGCCTGCGGCCAAAACTGATGACCGTCGCGACCATCATGGCGGGCCTGCTGCCTATATTCCTCACCGAAGGCCTCGGCGCCGACGTGATGCGGCGCATCGCCCTCCCGATGCTCGGCGGCATGGTCTCGACGACGATCCTCACGTTGATCGTCATTCCCGTTATTTATTACATCTGGGTCGGCCGGCATTTTGCGACGCCGGCGCGCAGCTTACGCTCGGTATTTCCCTAGGAGGTCCACGAGTTCGGAAAATTTCTCGCGCTGGGCAGCGGCGCTGCGGCTGGAGATGGCCTCCTCGACGCAATGCGCCGTATGGTTTTTGAGGATCTCGTCCTCGACTTTTTTCAAAGCCGCCTTGACCGCCTGAATCTGGGTCAGGATGTCGATGCAATAGCGGTCATCCTCGACCATGCCGATGACGCCCCTGACTTGTCCCTCAATGCGCTTCAATCTCGTCACGATTGCGCCAACGCCGTGTTTAACCATTTGACAGATACCTCGCTGGGGTATAAATAATCCATCCTGAAAGGCGGGTCAACGACGACCTCGGCAGATTCGATGGCGTTCGGCTTCAAGAATCTCTTCGCGGCGCTCGCGGCCCTCGTGTTCAGCGCGGGGCACGTGGCGTGCGCATGCCTGCCCGATTTCTCTGACGCATCCGATTCACAAATTGCCGAAGCCGCGGCGCATTCCCATGAGGCGGCGGGCGCTTTCCGCCACCATAATCACGGCAGCGCTTCCGGTGAAAATGGCGACGGACCGTTCGAAGGCGCCTGCGACCATTGTCAGCTAGCCCAAGCCGCCGCCGCGCCGGACGCCGCGAAGCTGCAGGCGCCGACGCTTGCGGCAGCTCCGTTCATCGCAATTCTGTCCAGCGTCACTTCCACTCAAGCGCCGACGCTGTTTTTAGAGGCTGCTGCACGCCTTCACTGGGCGGCGCCGCCCGGCTTGTCGCCGGTCTCCCTGAAAATCCGACTTCTGATCTGAGACGAGGCGCGTCAGCGCGGCGGCGTCGCGGATTCGTGAGTTTTCGTGTCCGCGGCGCGTTGCCCCTTCCGCGCAACCGAAACCGCCTCAGCTTTCATCCGTTAACACACCAAGGAGAACCACCATGAATCGACCCCTGCTCATGTCCGCCGCATTCGCACTGGCGCTTGGCGGCGCCTCTGCCTTCGCCATGCCTTCAGGCCACAAGATGGACAACCCGACGACCGAGCCCGCAGGCGCAATGGAACATGCTGATCATTGCGGCATGCCCATGGGCGAAGGCGCGATCACCGCCCTCGATGTCGCCAAAGCAAAAGTCAAAATCTCCCACAAACCGATCACATCGATCGGCTGGTCGGCGATGACCATGGAGTTCGGCGTTTTGAAGCCGGTCGACCTCGCCGCCTTCGGCGCCGGCGACAAGGTACACTTCCTGCTCGTTCCGCAAAAAGACAAATCCTATCGGATTGCTGCGATCTGCGCGCTCGACGCGGAGAATGGCGCCCATGACGCCTGCATGAATTCGATGCATGAATCGGCAATGAAGATTGCGGCGGCGGCTGGCAAATCCTGCGACATGAAAATGGACGGGATGGATCACGAGAAAATGGAAGGGATGGACCACAACAGCCATTCGATGATCGACCGCGAATCCATTGTGCTCGCGCATGGCGACGAGTCCGATGACGACCATTGCAAAGATCACAAAGATCATGGCGGCGAGTCCGACGACGGCCACGACCATGATGGTGACGGCAAGGCCGACGACAAGGATCACGATAACGGTCATGACTGTGAAGGTGAAGGCGAAGACGGCGAGCGGAGCGCCTGACCGCACAGATGGCGGCCCGTCCCCCGACGGGCCGCTTTGACGCCTGAGGCTAATATTTTGGAGCAATGAGATGTTGACGAGACGACACATGTTGCAGGCTGGCGCCGGCGGCGGCCTCATTCTTGGCGCAAGCGCGCTGCTGCCCGCCTGGGCGAGG
>MEMM01000053.1:2124-8615 GCA_001767925.1 Alphaproteobacteria bacterium RIFCSPHIGHO2_12_FULL_63_12 | reverse complement strand
GGTGTAAACCTGCGCCGGGATCGGATGAACCTCGAAGACCTGGAGCTGGCCAAGGCAATCAACGCGGATCTCCACACCCAGCCGGGCACCATCATTCTGCGTCTTGACCGGACGAAGCAGTTTTCGACCGCGCTGGCTGATCTCGTGATCCGCCGGCTCGCGCGGATCAACAGCAAGCGCTACCAGGTGGCGAGGCGCAGCGTCTACCGCGACCAGACCAACATCATCAATGGACTGCTCTCGGCGAACCTCTTCACGACGCTCATGCCTTTCCGTCCGCTGAACGACACGGCGATCTGGGCGTTCATTGCCGACGACGCCGTGATGCGGAAGGACAACGGGACGGTGGTCCGCACCTGGGGGCTGACGGCCCCAGCCAACGCGCCGACGAGTCAGCTCGGCATCATCAGCGGGCCGACGGGCGCCTACACGGCCGTCACGACGGAGATTCGCTTCGATGGAACGAAGGTTGCCCACGAGAGTAACCCCTCGCCGACGCCGAGTAGCGTGACGCTGGCCGCCGAGGCGCTCGCCATCGGCGACATCCGGCACCCGACTGACGCCCAGGTGAACGGGTTCGGCGTGTATCGCACCGTGGCGGCCGGGACGATCCACCTCCTCGACGCCCGCGTGGCAATCCCGTCGCAGACGGCCGCGAGCGTGACGTTCCCGTGGGAGGCAGGCGCTCGCTCGGGGATACAACTGCAATGGAGCGTGGACATCGGTTCCAGCCAGCGGGGCTCGCAGGGCTGGGAGCCGACCGGAACGTCGTCGAGTGAGGACGCGAATGGGCGCCGGGGGACCTATCTCTGGGAGCGCGACGTCCAGGCGTCGGTGACAACCCAGACGAATCGCTGGGCCTACGGCTCGACGATCGCCGACAGCGCGCTCGGCGCCGCCGTGGAGACGGACAACGACCCGCCGCCGCTGGCCTCCTGGTGCACGGAGTTTCAGGAGCACGCTTTCCTCTGCCGGGACGCCGCGAATCAGCACTATCTCTGGTTCTCGAAGCGGTTTCGGCCTGAGAGCGTCCCGACGGCGAATTTCCTGGAAGTCGGCAACCCCGACGATCCGCTGCAGTGCGCGTTGCCGCTGACCGGACTGCTCGGGGTGCTGGCGCGACGGACCAAGTACCGCGTGACCGGTAACTCGATCAGCGGCTTCAACGCGACGGAAGCGATCAGCGCCCGCGGCACGCCAGCGGGCCAAGCGGCATTGAAGACCGAGCGCGGGATCGTGTTCGTGGCGCGCGACGGCGTCTTCCTGACCAACCTGATCCAGCCGGACGAAGAACTGTCCGAGAACATCGCTCCGCTCTTCTTCGGCGAGACGGTCAACGGGCTGAGCCCGATCAATTGGGATGCGGCGTCCACGATGGCGGCGACGGTCTGGAAGGGTCGCTACTACCTCGCCATTCCGACCGGCACGAACACCGCGCCGGACCTCATCGCCGTGCTCAGCGTGACGACGAAGAAGTGGTACTTCTACGACCACCCGGCGCGGAGTCTCTTTGTCGAGGAGGACACCGACGATCTCGTAGCGGGCTTCACCGACGGCTTCGTGTACATCCTGGAAGATGGGGCCACCAACTCGGTGGCGCTCGACTGTGAGACCAAAGACGTCTTCGGCGTGTCACCGCACCTGCGCAAGATGTTCCTGTGGGCGCGGACGGACATCGAGACGAACGGCGCGACGGTCACCGTCGAGCTGTACGTGGACGGCGTACTCAAGCGCACGGTCTCGGTGACCGGCTCCCGGACGCGGAAGCTGATCGCCTTCCCGGAGGGCTCGCTCGGCTACGCTTGGCGCATTCGGTTCCGGTACACTGGGACGACGCGGGTCCGAGTCTACGGTGCTGGGGTCATCGCGTTGCCACTGGAAGCGGCATGAGCGATCGGTTGAGCCGCGGACCGTTCCAGGTCGTCACAAACGACGCGCTCGAAATCAACGACGCCTTGCGCCAGATCCGCCAGGAACTCGACCAGATCCAGGGCTTGAACGGCCGCGCCCGGATCTACGACCGTGTGGCCGTCGGCGAGCCGTCCTCGAGCGATGACGCGGCGCAGTTCGGCGACCTGCCCTCGGGCCCTGTTCTCTTGACGGGCGCACAGACGATTACGGGCGTCAAGACGATCAAGGGCGTGGCGCTGCGGTTCACGGACTCGAACGATCAACTCATCCACGCATTCGGCACGTCGACATGACCGGCCAGCACGCGCGACTCTATCCTTACGTCCGGGGCCACTGGCCTCCGGAGACGCTGTATGCGCTCTGGAAGTTGCTGATGCCGGACCAGGAGACAGCGAAGAAGATTTTCTTCGGGCGTCCGGCTCCCGCGGGTGCGCCCTATCCCATACTCGGCGACCTCGTCGAGTTCGTGCGTTTCTTCGACCCGGACCCGCCCGGCCAGCGCCGGCTGCTGATCGCGCAGAGCCTCACCGTGCCCGACCAGGTGGTCGGCCTCTTCTGGTTCGACGACATCGTGCCGGGGCATCGGGCGGCGGGGAACGTGCTCTACCGCCGGCGGTTCTGGGGGGCGCCCGCCCGTGAGGCGAGCCGACTGGCGCTCGCGTGGGGCTTCGCCGAGCTTGGCGTGCGGGCGATCTGGGCGTACACGCCGTGGCGCATCGCGGTCAAGCACTGCGAGGCGGTCGGGTTGAGCCTCGTAGCCACGCTCCCCGAGTTCATCGAGGTGGATCACGTCCCGACGGACATGCACATCCTCCGGGTCCGGAAGGAGGACTTCCATGGGTAGCACCGGCACGGTTCTCGCCGGCGCGGGGAGCCTGCTTGGCGGCGCGGCCAGTATTGCCTCCGTCATCGCCGGGAAAAACGCGCAGCAGGAGAACACGCGCGCGCTCAGGCAGTTGACCGACCTCTCGACGACGGGGGCTGAAGGCATTCTGAGCCAGACGGCCCCGCTGCGGTCGGCCACGGCGCTGTCGCTATTCGACACTCTGACCGGCGGCCGGAACGAGAACCTTCGCGTCTTCGCCCCGGAGCGCGAGGCGGTCGAGAGCCAATTCGGGCGTGCACGAGAGAGCATCATCGCCACGACGCCGGCGCGTGGCGGTCAGTTGAACCGCGCCCTCGCCGACGTCGAGGTCGCTCGGGCGCAGTCCGTCAGCGGCCTCGAGACCGACGTCCGCAAGCGGGCCTTCGAGGACGCACTCCGGATCGGATTCCAGGTGGCTCCGTCAACTGTCTTCTCGACGTTCCAGGGCGCCACGGGCACACTGGCGAGCCTTGCTGGCCAAGGGGCGGAATTGCAAGCGGCGGGCGGGGCCGGGCTCGGCCAGGTTGCGGCCGTCGGCGCGCTGCTCGCCATGAAGCAGGGGAAGAAGTAGATGGGACGCGCTGGCGCGGGCTTCGCGCAGGGGTTCACAAGCACACTCGCTCAGGGTTTGCAGCTTCAGGAGCAGATCCGGGCACGGCAAGAAGACCTCGACCTCAAAAAGAAGCTCGTGAGCGCGCAAGTCGAAGAACACAAGGCGAAGACGGAGTTGGCGACGCGCGCGTTGGCCGCGGGCACGTCGCTTCAGAGCCTCCTGACTGGCACCGAGCCCACCGGCGAGATCGAGCGGGGCATGGTGACGGGTGAGGCGCCCACGCGCCCGAAGACGATCTCGCGGCGCAGCCTCGCGGCGATGATCGCCGGCGCCGATCCCGTCAAGGCGGCGGAGTTGGCGGCCTCCCCGGAGCCGATGACCGCGGAGGCCATGAAGGAGCTGCTCGCGGGCGCAACGGGCCAGGGTACCACGGTGCCCGCAGCTGAGGAGCCGACGGTCCCGGCCATGCCAGGAGCAGGAACGGCGACCGGACGCGCGGTCCCGGGCCTGACTCAGCTTCCCCAGGTCCGCGTGAACATCAGCAGCAAAGGCGAGTTGTCGGCCAGCATCGGGACGGAACGCCTGCAAAACCCGATGCAGATCACCGAGCTCGAGCAGGCGAACGGGTTCAAGCAGAAGGTCTCGGTCATCCGCGACCTGAAGACCGGGCAGACCCACATCCTACCGCTCGGGCCCGCCGTGGCCCCGCAAGTGATGCAGGAGGCCGCCCGCATCGTGGACGCGCACGGCGGTGATCAGCTGGGGCCCGGTGACCGCGATCTCTTCATCGCGCAGACGAGCGCCGCCTTGGCGAACCCGGAGAAAGAGGTCACGCAGGAACTCCTTGCGGGGCTCGGCGAGCAGATCAAGGAGGCCGCCAGCCGTCCGAGCCAAGCACGCAGCCGCACGCTCGACACACGGAAGGCGATGGAGACGATCACGACGCGGCGGAAGCAGGAAGCGACCGAGAAGGAGACGCGCGAAGAAGAAGCCCGCATCCGGACAGAACGACGCGGTGTGACCAAGAAGATCGAGGAGGAGACGCGCGAGCCCGCCACGACGGCGGCGAAGAAGATCGCTGAGAAGCGCGTCGAGCTGGAGCCGTCGTATGCCTTGTTGGGTCGTCTGGATACGCTCCTCAGCCAGATCGGACTGCCGAAGACTGCGACCGAGCGCGTCACGGCCTCGGGGCGCCTCCAACTTGGTCATACGACGCAGGACAACAGGGCGCTGGTCTTGTTCGAATCGTTGAAGGAGGGCTTGGTGGCCGCGTTTGCGCGCCTCGTGGAGAAGGGCACGATGACTGATCGGGACATCGCCCGCGCCCGCGCCCTCCTGCCCTCGGTGCTGCCCGGCGTCTTGCCGCCGACCCTGCCGGATACAGAGGCCATCGCGCTCGGCAAGCTGAAGCAGCTCCGCGGGCTGCTCGATGAGATCACCAAGCGGACCACGGAGGCCGCGCCCGCGTTCACGGTGCCTGCGAAGGCCGTGCCCGCCGTCACGATTCCGCGCGGCTTCAAGCCAGTGAAACCCTGATGCCAACCGTCAAGCTCCGCTCGCTGATCGATCCCTCCGTGGTCATCGAGGGCCCGGAGGGTGTCCCGTGGAACCCGAAGGAGTGGGCGCCGCTCACGGAGCCCTCGCCACAGGACCTCATCGCCCAGGGCATCGTGCGCTCGGGCTTCGGGACGATGACGGCGCTCAGCCCCGAGCAGCGCGTGGCCCACGCCGCCAGGGCCGCGCGGATCCTCCCAGGCGTGGCTGCGGCGACCCCGCTACTATCGGGGGCGCTGTCGGCGGGCGGCGAGACGGTCGCCCAAGCGGCCGAGATGGGCGTCGGCGCGCGCGAAGGCTTCGATCCGCTTCAAGTGGGGGCCGCCGGCGTCCTGCCTTCGGTCATGGCCGGTGTTGGTCGCACGGCGCGCGCCATCGGTCGGACGGCCACACGTCTCTCGCCGACGCTGTTCCGTGGGGCGCATGAGAAAGCGCTGGAGTCGATTGAAGGCGTGGCCCAAGCGCTCCGCTCGCCGGAGGCGGCCGAGGGCCTCTTCGCCGCGGCGCGCGGCCAGGGCACCGCGATCGTTCGCGGCACGAATCTCCGTCGCGTCATCGGCGAGCTCGACTTCAAGGTGCCTGCCGAACCCGCGAGTGGGGCGCTCCAGACCGTCCGCGGCCACATCCGCAACGTGCAGGTGCTGCTCGGTGGCGGCGACGAGATGACCCTAAAGGGCATGAATCAGCTTCGGAACGATCTGCGGCAGACCTTGATGAGCGGGCCAGCGCCTCAGCGCGAAGGGGCCCGCGCGATCTACGGGGCACTCCTCAGTGATCTTGAAGCCGCAGCGGCGACAGCTGGGCGGGTTCCAGCCACGTTCGGCCAGATCCCGGCCAGTATGGGCGGGGCACAAGGCGCGAATCTTCTGAAAGGCGCCCTGACCGCATTCAAGCGCGACCTCGGGGCGACGAAGTTCCAGCAGTTTGCCGAGGAGTCGATCCGAGAAGCCTCGCTCGGCAAGACGCCCGCGCTCAACATCGGCCGCTTGTCATCGAAGATCCGCGCGAATCACGAGGAGCTGTTGAAGCTAGTCGGGGACGACGGGATGCGGCTCGTGGATAAGACCGTCGAGCGCCTGCGCGGCCTACCGCCCGAGACGGCCTATACGGTCTGGAATTCGATGCTCGCCGCAGCCTCGGGGGGTCTCGGTCTTGGCGCGGGCGGCGTCGGGGGGCTCGTCTTCGCCTTCGTCCCCGAACTCGTCAAGAACGGCTTCGCCGTCGGCAAGAATCCAGCGATGCTGAATCGCACGCTGACCGGACTCGCGCAGGCCGGCCGCGCGATCAGTCAACCCGGGCTTGTGGGAGAACAACCATGACGGAGACCATCCGCTACACGTTGCTCGGGAAGGAAGACATCGCCTTCGGTCCAGCCTCGACGTTTGAGATCACGCTCGCCGACGGGCGGATCGTCATCTTGAACCGCGTGGACCTCGCCGCGATCCTCGCCGATCCGGCCCTGAGCTCGACGCACCTCGTCCGGGTCAAGAACTACACGAAGGCGTTGTTGCCGACGACGGCGATGGAGGCCGGTCGGCTGGCTCGGGTGACCAATAACGAGCGCGGTTTCTGGATGGATCAGGGAACGCAGTGGTTTCCAATCAATGG
>MEMM01000053.1:1883-2050 GCA_001767925.1 Alphaproteobacteria bacterium RIFCSPHIGHO2_12_FULL_63_12 | reverse complement strand
CCTTTGACGCGGCGATGGCCATGACGGGCGGCGGCGCCGTCATCGTGCCCCCGACGAACCAGAGCTATAAGGCGTCCTCCACGCTGAGGATCCCCACGCGGATGAGCCTACTCGGCTACGGTCGCACATCCGCGATCACCTTTTCCGGCACGGGGGATCTCCTGAAA
>MEMM01000053.1:0-1845 GCA_001767925.1 Alphaproteobacteria bacterium RIFCSPHIGHO2_12_FULL_63_12 | reverse complement strand
ACGGCCACAGCAACTCCGTGCACCAGTGCTGGTTTTCCGACCTCCAGGGCGTCGGCATCCAGGTCGGCACCGCCGCGAACATGACATCCATCATCGAGACGATACTGGAGGGCCTCGCCAACACGACTGGCACACTGATCTCCGTCACTGTGCACGGGACGACGATCCTCGGCGTCACCCTGGAAACGGCCGCCGTCGGCATTGACTTGCTCGGCGGTGACAGCTATATGATCAACGGCTATTTCGAGAACCTCGGCACGGCGGACATTCGGATGACCTCGACGAGCAGCGTCCGCGCCGTGAAGATCATCGGCTGCCAGTTCCAGAGCGGACCGCCGGTCGGCGTCGATCTGAGTCCAGCGGGCGCGGCCATCCTGGGCGCCTTGGTGATGGAGGGCAACTTCTTCAAGGATACACACACGACCTCGCCCATTCGCGTCAACGCCGCCGTGACGGGCATGATCGGGCACAACACGTATAATTTCGCCGACCCACAACTCATCCTTGGCACGCGGGCCGATGGCCTCCTAGTGGTCGATCCGGACAACGCCGACTTTCTACGGTTTGGCACGGATTTCTTTCGGCTCGCCCAGCAGGGCGGCCTCGTGCTGGGCGCCGCTACGGGCGGCCAAAAGGGGCTCGGCTCCATCAACCTGGCCGCTGACATATATAAGAACAACACGGCGTTTACGAATCCCGACTACGTGTTCAGACGATGGCTGAGTCAGCGCCCCCACTGAGCGATCGGGAGGCTACCTATCCCGGCCTCCTGCCGCTTGAGGAGGTCGAAACGTTCGTGCGGACGCATGGCCATCTGCCGCGCATCTCACGGGAGGCGGTCGGTCTGTTCGAGCGTGCGGACATCACCCTGGAGAAGATCGAGGAATTGTATCTCTATCTCTTTGACCTCCATGCTCGACTCACGCGGCTTGAACTCGCACGCGACACGTGATCGAGCGCAACGGCTTCCGCGTGTCCTGGGTGGGCTGATGCCGAGTCTCACGCGATGAACGACCGAAACGTGACGTGGCAATGGCTGGCCGGCAGCGCCATCGGCGTTCTCATTCTTGGCGGTGGGGCCTGGATGACCACGATGTATGCCGAAGTGAATGCCGTGAAGAAAGAGCAGGCGACCGACCGCAAGGCGATTGGTGAGATCGACAAGAAGGTCGGCGTGATCGAGGAGCAGACCAAGCGCATGCGGGAAGATGTCCACGAGATCAAGGAGAGTCAGAAGGACACGATCAAGAAGCTCGATGAACTTCTTCGGCGTCGGTAATCATGGGAAAGCCCGCAGTGACGCCGAACGCAGTGCGCGCGAGAAGATGGCGTCCAGGCTATCAAACGCTTTGCTGGAATTGCCAATGGATTAAAGAAAGTGAGCGACGGCAGAAGAACAGGCAACAGAATTTAGTTTTGCTGAGGCGACGCTAGGCCATGGACGACCTGACGCGCCTCCGCCTGCTCGGCCAGCTCAAGCGCGACGAGGGCAAGTCGGCGGTGATGTACCTCGACAGCGCCAACACCCCGACGATCGGCTACGGCCACAACCTGACCGTCCCCCTGTCGGACGCGGCGATGGAGCAGATCCTCAGCGATGATCTGGCGGCGGCCGAGTCGGACGTGGCGAGCCTCGTTTGGCCGTTGAGTCTCTCGCCTGCGCGCTTCGCCGTCCTCGTCGCGATGCGCTTCAACCTCGGGTTCGGGGGGTTGCTCGGCTTCGTGAACATGCTCGCCGCGCTCCGGAGCGGCGACTACGAGACCGCCGCCCGCGAGATGCTCGCCAGCTTGTGGGCGTCTCAAGTAGGCGCGCGCGCCGACAGGCTCGCCGAACAGATGCGGGTG
>MEMM01000052.1:16718-18479 GCA_001767925.1 Alphaproteobacteria bacterium RIFCSPHIGHO2_12_FULL_63_12 | reverse complement strand
CGACGCGAGCGTCTCGATACCCGGCGAGGAGGGCTCGTAGTCCCGCCCCACCTGGCGGAACAGCATGTTGCGGATCTTCGCCTCTTCCTCGGCGAAGATCCGCTCCAGCATCGGGTTCGCCTGGCTCTGGTCGCCCGCCGTCGCCAGCTTCAGCCGCGATTCCATGTCGGTGAGGATCGGGTCCGTCGTCCCGCCCGCCAGCAATCCCGGCACCTGCCCGAGCGCGATGAGCCGCGCCAGCCGCTCCATGTCCGCCTGCTCGGTCTGCGTGGTCAGTTCACGCGCGGACGCGCCCAGCGCGGTGTCGGCCACGTTGCGATTGCCCGCGAGGGCGAACCGCAGCGCGTCGGCAAGGTCGGAGGCCCCGGAGGCGCCGGGACCAAGGTTCGGGGCGATCGACGGGATGCCGCCGGTGCCCGTGAGCGACACGGGCGCGCGGCCGGTGCCGACACCAACCCCGCCAGGACCCAGCGCGGATTCGATGGCACCACGGCCCGCCACCTGACCCGGCGTCAGGGGCGACGGCTCCGGCATCGTGAACTTCCGGCCCGAGTCGCCCGTCATCAGATTCGCGATCGCGACCCCGATCCCCCCCAGCGCCAGAGCCCCGACAGGACCCCCGAGCAGATCGTTGAGAGGCTTGAGAGCCGTTGTCATACGCGCGACAAGCCCCGGGGTCGTGGTCGCGTCGATCGGCGCCCCGGTCGCCGTTACGAACGCCTGCTTGTTCGTGTCGTATAGGGCGCCCGTCTTCTCCAGCTCAGCCATCGCCGCATCGGCTTGCCGGATCAGGTCTTCCGGCATCACCCCGCCCGCGAACGTGGGCGACTCGCTGGGGGCCACGCTCGGCGCTTCGGCGGTATCGCCGAACCTGAACTCGGGGGCGGGCCCCTGACCACCTGGCACGCCGAACTGTGTCGGCATCCCCTCGGCCACGGGGAAGTCGGGCGCGAACTCCATCGGGGGCAGCTCGATCCCGAGCGACCGCGCCCAATTGTCCATCTGCGTCGGAGCCATCCGGTCGAAATCGAAGCCGTACTGGCCTTCCGACGCTGAGCCGTACCACGACGGATCGAGCGTGACGACAGGGGGGGGGGAGTCAGCAAAGCCGTCAGCAAAGCCCCCGAAGTCGAGCCACCCGCCTAGCGGCTCGCCGTCGATCGTCAGGTCTTCGAGGCCAAAGAAGTCGCTCATCTCCATAGCTACACGCCAGTCTCACCCATGCAGATGAGTCTTCGTGAGCGGAAACGCACCGCGGCCCCTGCGGTTACGTGTTTGCGCGATGTTTTCACGTGGAACCTCCGCGCCCATGACCATAGGTTATCCCCCCGGCTTGACACATCATCTCCCCCTGGTATCCAGCCAGCCGTGCGTGCTGATCCGGATGATTGCCAAGCCATCCGACAAAGAGAACCGGTAGCGTATCTGCGCCGCGACGCTCGTACGGACGAAGGTTTGGAACGACGAGCCCGGCGATGTGCTGGTGGTGAGGGCCGTCATCACCGATGTCGACGCAGCCGTGTCGGTCTGATCGAGCGAGGACACCCACGCCGAAATCCCGACCGGCGTGCCGTCGATGACGTGGCCGGCGACATACGCCCGCACCTTCACGCCGACCGGCACCAGGAGCGTTGACGTCACCGCGCTCGTGCCGGGGTTCGTCGTGTTGACATCCAGCACCGGCACCTTGCGAAGAAACTCGTCGCCGAGTTGGGTGAACAGCAGCAGCGCCGCGCTTTCGCGGGGAATCGAGCCGATCCG
>MEMM01000052.1:15006-16690 GCA_001767925.1 Alphaproteobacteria bacterium RIFCSPHIGHO2_12_FULL_63_12 | reverse complement strand
GATGACGTAGTACCGCGTGCCCGCCGTGATCCCGGTCGGCAACGCCCCCGTCGTCGTGAACACCAGCGACGAGCCGATCTGCAACCCGTGATCCGCCCATGTGACGACCCCCGGTGACGCGATGGTCACCGTGATCGTGCCCGTGCTGTCCGGGTTCCGCGAGAACACCGCGTCCACGACGGACGTGTCGGTGCGCTTGACGAGGTAGATGTGGAAGGTGGAGTTGCCGATCGTCCCGATGTCGAGCCCGCCAGCCCCCGAGCCCAACGCCCACGCCGCATCGAGCTGCTTCGTCAGCGCCGTCGTGATCGCAATCGTCTGGACGCCCGTACTGTCCGTCGCCTGACCGACCGCGATGTCGATGTCGTTGGTCGCGTCCGTCCCGTTCGCGAGCGTGAGGCCCCAGATCGCGCCACGGTCGAGATTGGCGAGCGCCTCAGTGTGGGCGTACCACTGCGACCAGCCGGTGAGCTTCTTGATGACGTAGCGCAGACGCTCCAGCTCGCCCTGGCCCGTCGTCGCGAGGCTGACCGCGCTCGACGGATACGGGTCCGTCGTCGTCTGCATCTGGGATTCCGTGGCGGAATAATCGTCCAGGCACGAAAATTGCATATTGGTCGAGCCAACGGTTGTAAATGACGACGAGAGGTCCCCAGCCGTGAGCGAATCGCCAGTGTTCCAACTCCTAAATATGCTACATGGCCCCGCCGTATCCGATCTGGTTACAAGCGAGCCAAGCAGCAGTGCGACCATCAGGATCAGTGGCGTCAGCCATCTACGCATCGGTCATCTCCTTGTAGCCTCGTGCAGTCACGCCGCCACCGCCCCCTGCGTCCCTTCTTCGGCGAGCTCGGCGCCGATGAAGAGCTTGGTGATCGAGACATCCTGATCCGAGCCGGTGCTGTAGCCGCGCACGGCGAGACGCGTAAACTGCCCGGTCGCGCGGCGTCGGATCGTGTTGACAAGCGTGGTGCCACCGAGCGTGATCGGCAGGACCGCGGGGAGCGTCGGCCCGCTCGCGGTCAGCGTGAACTGGATCGTCTGGCGCAGCTCGCCGTCGAGCCAGATTTCGAGGGTGTGCGTGACGCTGCCGCGCGGGTCGTACTGGAGCGCGACGAAGCGCAGGTTCTTCTTGCGGCCCCGCCACGACGGCTGGAGCGACCCGAAGTCGCTATCGTGCGTCCACCACTCGAACGTGTAGCCGAGGCCGTTCGCGTTCCGGCTCGCCTGATCGCCGTGCCAGAACTGGCCCGCCGCATCGCCGAACTCGGGAATGAGGATGTTGTCGGCGCTTTTGCGCATGCAAAGCGACTCGTTGTTGTCCCGGTCCGCGATGACCCACCGCTCGCCGAGATCCTCGCGCCGATTGAGGTCCATCGTGACGAGGCGGTTCTTCGCCGTGGTGCCGATCGCCGAGCAGGCCAGCATGAGCTGCTGGCGATTCGAGTAGTAGCGGAGATCCGCGAATTGAAGCCGCGAGGTGTTGATCTGCTCGCGGAACAGGTTGCCGAGCTTGCGGTAGCTCAGGTCGGTGGCGCGCACCGAGCCCGTCGCCTGCACGGCCTGGATGCGGTGCCACGAGCCGTCCGGCGAGACCCAGAATACGTCGTCTTCGACGATCGCGATGGTGCCGGCGGATGTCCCGCCCGGCTCGCCAGCCTTGGTCGCCTTCCAGTTCGTGTCG
>MEMM01000052.1:13731-14984 GCA_001767925.1 Alphaproteobacteria bacterium RIFCSPHIGHO2_12_FULL_63_12 | reverse complement strand
GCCCTTGTACGACACGGCCCCGACGACGCGCTCGCCGACGCCCGAGTCGATGGGGATCGTGAACGGCGCCCCCGTGAAGTTCTCGTGGCTCGCCTGTGAGGAGCGATAGATGCGGTGTGGCGAGTTCTTATTCCCGCCGCCCCACATGAAGCCTTCGTGGACGACAAGCCAGAGCGGCTGATTCGTGCCCGTCCAGTCGGCCGCTGGGGCCGACAGCGCCGCCGTGGCGACCCCGTCGCCGCTCAGCACTTGCGGCGCGTTCACGCCGTCGCAGTAAAACGCCTTGCGATTGTTCCCCGCGGCTTCCTGACCACCGAGGGACCAAAACGGTACGGCCCCCGTGACGGTGAGCCCCGTCGCCAGCGTCGTCCACGTCGTGGCGTCGGCATCGCCCTTACGCAGCGTGCCGTCGTCGAGCATGGCGAGATGTCGCTGTGTCGATGAGTCGGGCCAGTAGTCGATACAGGCCATGATCTTCGCGGCGACGGCCGGCGTACCGTGCAGCGCGGCGCCGCCCATCGTGCGCCATGTGTGGTCCTCGAGCGAGCCGTTTCGGAACTGGGCCAATGCTCCAATCGGAATCATCTCTCTATTACGGATTCCGATGAGTCCTTCTCGCCCGGCCTGGATCTCGATCACGGGGATGCTATCGTAGGGCACGCGCTATTCCCCGAACGGCGACGGCCGCACCGCGCCCCCCGCCGCATGTCCGAGCACGGCAATCCGCTGACGCGTCTCGTACTCGTACGCGCGCCGGATGCCCAACTCGTAGCGGTCGAACGTCGCCTTGAATCGTCGGTCGAACTTGTCCTGATAGAGCTGCGCGAGGCAGCCGAGCTGGTAGATCGGCAGCAGGTAGTCGTCCAGCGCCAGCGCGCCCGTCGATGGATCGGCGGGCTTGCGCGAGTACGGATACTCGACACGCTTCACGAGCGTCGGGGCGTGCGAGAGACGGATGCGCGTCGGGCCGATCCGCGCGAAGCTCGTGGGCGGCCATCCCATCGTCACCCCGGTCCCGATGTCCTCCTTGATCGTCTGCTCCGGCAGGAGCGGGATCGGGATGTTCCGGTCCTGCGTCCAGAGCCCGTCCACGAACATACCCAGATCGGTGGCGAGGTCATACTCGTCCTTGACGATCTTGCACGCCTGCGCGGTCAAGACCTCCGGGGCGGCGTCCACGGTGAGGCTCACGTCGGCCGCGGTGTGCGCGGTCACGCGCAGGAAGTACGGCTTGCCGGTCGGCTGGATACGGT
>MEMM01000052.1:13184-13636 GCA_001767925.1 Alphaproteobacteria bacterium RIFCSPHIGHO2_12_FULL_63_12 | reverse complement strand
GCGGCCGACAGCGTCGCGGTGACCGACGCGCCCGCCGTCGCGATCGTCAGGGTCTTCGCCGTGTCCTCGGCGACCGTGAGGAAGACACCAGGCGGGCTCTTGATGAGCGACATCCAGGGGTGGCGGATCGTGAGGTCGCGCCAAACTTCGATGAGCACGCTGTCGCACTCCCCGTCAAAATCGCTCGTCCCGTCCACGGGTTCATCACACCTAAAGAGGACTATTGCCTTAATGTTCGCCAACGTCGTATATGCTATGATAGCCTCCTATAAGTAGAAGGAGGCATCTCGTGCCGCGTCATCGACCGCAGGGCGATCCCGGTACCCGTTGGTGTTCTCGTGAGCGCGCATTCCGTCCGCTCAGCGAGTTCAACGCGGATCGCAGCACCGGCGACGGCATCGCATACGCCTGCCAGCCGTGTGCTAGCACAGCCCTTGAGCAGTACCGTCGCG
>MEMM01000052.1:12904-13168 GCA_001767925.1 Alphaproteobacteria bacterium RIFCSPHIGHO2_12_FULL_63_12 | reverse complement strand
CCAGCATCGCTATGGCTCCCCGGAGATGACGCTTGAGCCGGGCATGCGATGGTGCGTCGGGCATGCGGCGCCTCATCCCGCCGACGAGTTCGGCAAGAACCTGGCGACCGGCGACGGCCGACAGTACTACTGCCGCGATTTCGTGAACGCCCAACTCATCCAGAGCCGTCGCGCTCGCGGCATCAAGCCCAGGCTCCACATGCCGCGCGGAGAGGGGCAGAATTGGTGCGGGCGCTGCCGAGCGATGAAGCCCGTCTCCGCCTT
>MEMM01000052.1:12338-12895 GCA_001767925.1 Alphaproteobacteria bacterium RIFCSPHIGHO2_12_FULL_63_12 | reverse complement strand
GTGTCGGCCCGCATGGCACGAAGTGGTGCAACCGATGCTCCGAGTTCCGTCGGCTCGATGATTTCCACGTCGCCCGTAGAGCACGTCATGGACGAAGTGACTACTGCCGTTTCTGCGTCGCTATCCTCAACGCCAAGCGGCGCAAGCGCGTCGGACCCCACTACACGGCGCGCGACGTGTTCCTCCAGTACCGATCTCAGGACGGGCGCTGCTTCTATTGCGGGACGTCCTTGACCGCGATGCGTTTTCACGTCGATCATCGGGTCCCGCTGTCGCGCGGCGGCTCGAACGCGCCCGACAATATCGTCTGCGCGTGCGCCCGCTGCAATGTCAGCAAAGGCGGGCTCATGGAGGCCGAGTTCCGCGCTCGCCAGTCGGCGGCCCCGATAGAGGGAGGTCGCCGCCACGGTCATCCCAGCGTCCCCAGACCGCCGCCGGGCGGTCCGAGCGTCGGCCCGGTCGGTGGTGCGGGCACGGGCTCGCGGGGCGGGGGCACGTGGCCGTCCATGGACACGCCCGCAAGGTCCTCGGGAAATACGTCGAGGTCGCGTTCGAGC
>MEMM01000052.1:8021-12329 GCA_001767925.1 Alphaproteobacteria bacterium RIFCSPHIGHO2_12_FULL_63_12 | reverse complement strand
TCGGCGCCGGACTCGTCGAGATGGACCAACAGGACGACCCCGCCCTGGGCGGCATCGGGCGGGTGGCGCAGCGTCACGTCCCGGAGCCGCAACGCGATGAAGCGCTGAGCCTGCGGACTCGAGCGCCGGCGCTTGAGCCGCCAGGTCGGGGTCACGGCTCTACCGGAAGGCGGTGAGAGGCCCGACGTGGAATGGGCACGTCACTCGAATGATTCCATGACGCGCACCGTGACGCCGGCGGCGCTGATGCACTGGTACTCCACCTTGGTTTCGCCGCCATAGGCCGAGAAGCTTTCGCCCGTCAGGAGCGGGAGCCCGTTGGAGGTGGTCAACGTGGTACCCGCCGTGGTCGGGCCGAACGTGACCGTCGCGCCGCCAGATGGGTTGACGACCAGGAGCTTGGTGCGGCCGATGTGCTCGGTGACCAGCGTGGTGACGGTCGCCGCACACGTGACCGTGGAGAAGCGCGCCACCACAGCCCCCGCGCTCGACGCGCCGAAGAGGAGCGCGCAGAGCGCAGCGAGGGCGACGGCCCGTGCGGGCCGCGCGCCCATCGGGCTACCGATCTCCCTTGGAGGGGTTGCCGCCCTCTTTGGGGATGTCGACGTTCTCGTGGTTCACGATCCGCGACAGCGTCTCCTTCTTGCCGAGGGGCGCGAACTCACGCAGCGCAGCATCCTGCGCGGCGTCGTCACCGTCGAAGCCGCCGGGCTTGCGGTTGATGACCGTGAACTCCTCGGTCGTGAACTCTTTCGGCACCGCCGTCGGCTGCGCCGGACGTCCGTAGCACTGAGGCATGGCTCGTCTCCTTCGTCCCGCGGGGCCTAGCCGGCCACGAGGACGCTGTGGCGGGCGGTGACGCCGCCGGTGTCTTTGTAGGTGCTCTCGACGGTCGTGCGGAACCGTTCCTTGCGCCGCACGTACTCCTCCATGAAGCGGTGATACGCCTCAGGGATCAGCACCTCGTACTCCGGATGCCCGTCCACGGACTTGCCGCGTAGGAAGAGCCGCAGATGCTCGGGGTGCTCGCACACCGAGTACGGCCGCCCGTCGAGATCTTTGTCCCCGGGCGACTGGAAGAGCCGACCCGGCACGACCTCGCCGTCGTCCCCGTACTTGTTGAAGTCGTAGTTGCTGAACCCGCTCTTGCTGATCTCCTTCAGCACCCGGACCGCGCCGTCCGCGTGCTGAACGGGCTTCTGCAAGATCGTGTGTCCCCACGCCTGGGTCTTCTTCGGGTTGTTCCCCAGATAGACGACCCGCGCCCCGTTGATGACGGTAAGCGTCGGCGACACCTGCTTGATGTCGAGCCGCATGAAGCGCTGGCCGGACGTCCCCGATGACTCGGACGGCGGACTCATCTGGGCCGCGCCCTCGTGCTCCAGTTCCTGCTCTTTCGTTGCGCGCGCTGGCATCGCTACTGGCTCCTTTGGCTCGCGAAGCGCGGGACGGCTACGCTTCGAGGGCGTCGGTGTTGAGATCGGGATCTCCGTTGACGAACGTGAGCAGCGACGCCAGCGACGTGCCCGGCGTGAAGCTGGCGGGCAGATCGAAGTAGCCGATCGTGCATCGGCTCGCCGTGCGCGCCGGCGCTTCCAGCGGCGTCGCCGGGGCGGCCGTCGACAGCACGCCGCCCTGGACGAAGCTGACCGTGCCTGCCGTGTTGAGCTCGACCCGCACGCGGCTGTTCTGCGCCGCCGCCGTCGCCGTGAGCGTCGAGATCACGATGTCGTCCTCGGCCGACTTGCTGTACAGCACGCCGTCGATCATGTAGGACAGCGCATTGGCGATCTGAATGCGCGTGGTCGTCGTCCCCACCGCCAGCGCCGGATTGCTGAAACAGCGGTTGCGCAACGCCTTGAGGAACGCGGCGGCGTCCTTCTGAAGCATCCCCAGCCCTGAAATCTTGCCCATGCGCCTGTTCTCCCTCTAGGCGGCCCGCGTGGTAGACGCGATGGCCACGGGTTCATTGCAGCCGCTCGCGGCGGTGCGCGTCGCGGTGATGCACTGGGCAGAGCCAATGCACGTCCAGCGGGTTGTCGTAATCCACGTGGTGCGCGTGGACCTCGATCTCGCCGCAGACCTCGCAGGGGTGACGAACAAGAAGACCGAGATCAATGGCCGCGCGTGTAAAGCGACGCACCGCACCCTTTCGGGTGCCGTGCTGCTTCTTGGCGCCTCGACGTTGCGCCGCCCTACCCGCTGGCGTGCGACCCCATACCTTGTGAGCTTCAAGCTGGCACACCCGACACCAGCCGTTGGGACGTTGAAGCGTTTTGTTCCAGTCAAACTCGGCGATGGGTTTCTCTTCTCGGCAGTGTGGACATCTCTTCCGGCCAGTTGTCCGCCATGACGCCCACTGAGCACCGAGGGGGCCGCGCGGCCCATGCAACAATTTCCGGGGACCGCGAGCTTTGGCAGCACGTCGAGCGACGCCAGCTTGTCGATACCGCTCGTTGGCTTGGCGAACGCAGTCATTGCAGTAGGCATATGGTCGGCCGTTGTCGGGCCTGAGCCGGAAGCTATTGAGCGTTCGTAGCTCTCGGCAGCATGCGCACCGCTTGAGACCTTCAGGTATCTGTTCGCGCGCCGGCCGACTAGCTGCACGGCGGGCGCGAGTCCACTCAAGGACGCACTCCTTGCACCAGGATTGATTCGAGCGATAGAACTCTGATTTTTGCTGATGACACCGAGCGCAGAGGCGTGGCATATCTGTCCTCCTTCCAGAGGAAGATGCCACCCTCCACGCCCCACGTCAACAGAGAAGATCATGTGTGGTTATCAGTTATTCGAGCGGCTCACTTTGATGCTGATCATCGCGTTGTCGACGCTGTCGAAAATCGCCTTTTTCATGGCCCAGATCGCGCCGATCGCGAAGCCGACCTGCGCGCCGTACTGAAACTCCTTCTCCCACGCCTGGGGGCGCGAGCCCCACGCGAAGAGCCCGGCCTGACGCCCGAACACGTAGCAGGACGCGCCCGCGAGGTTGGCGGAGGCGCCGTACGTGGTCGACACAGGGACGTTGACGTGTTCGTGGATGACGCCGCCGCCGTAGGTGCCGAGCATGGCGGTGAAGATCGGGTTGTCATCGGCCCGCGGCTTGGCGTCCTTCTGGGCTTCGCGCCACTCCGCGTCACGCTTGAGGTCGTACGAGTTGTCCGTGTGGATCAGGACCACGTACCAGTCAGCACCCTGGACCCGCACCGGCCAGATCTGCGGCGTGGCCTTGCGAGCCTTCGCCACCGCCTTGTCGATGAGGGCCGGAGTGAAGCGATCGGCCGCGGTCAGCGTGGCCGTGGAGGTCGCGGCGCCGCCGTAGATCGTGGAGGTCGGGCTCGAGTCGAACTGCGTGAACATGTAGGCGTCGATGTTCTCGGCAAGCCACGTCTTGAGCTGCTTCTTAGCGCCCATGCGCTGGTCGAACATGGTCCGGCGCTGCGAGAGGCGCCCACCGAGCTTGACCGCGTTCCGGCGCTGGATCAGCGCCATGGAGTCGGTGTTGTACTGCTGCTCCTCTTCGGAGCCCTCCAGGTCGGTGTCGTCCTCGACACCGGCGCCGTCGAGCTTGGTCAGGAGCGAGTAGTAGATCGTGTCGCCAGGCTGGCCGTCCAGCTCGCGCTTGACCTCGATGATCCCATTGTCGTCGTTCTCGCGCATCCATTTGCCGAAGACGATCTCCTTCGGCATCTCGATCCACAACTTCGTGGCCCACCGCTTGACGGTGGCGCTGTTGCCGGTCGCGAAGGTCGTCTCGGCCATGGCTTAAACTCTCTCCTCTTGCATGTGCCAGGCTTGGATGCGCGACCCGTCGGGAGCGAGCTGGAGATAGAGCGCGGGGTTGCGCTCCATGAGCTCATCGAGATACTCCCGGGTGATCTTCGCGCCTCGGCCTGATCCCGCGTCCGTCAGACGACGGATGCCGCGGAACGGGGTTGGGGTGTCGGGCAGGCGGTCGAACTCGGTGTCGCCGCGCCCACGGTCACGCTGCCCCGCGCCCCGGTCATCCCGGTCGCGATCCGGCCTGCGCTCGTCGCGCCGCCGATCTTCTGCTTCGGACCGCTCGTCACGGCCCGCGGTCGGTTCGTCGTCGTACTCCTCGTTGTCCGCGGCTCGCTCGTCGGGCCGGAAGCGCTCGCGCGATCCGTTCCGGGCACCGTCGCGGTCCTCGTCACGGGCACGCTCGCGCGGAGTCTCTCGATCCCGGCCACGCTCGCGGCCACGCTCGTCGTCCGCAGCCTTCGGGGTGACCAGGCGTCCGCGACTGTCGAGCTTGCCGGCCTTGTCGAGAATCGCTTCGGCCAGCTCGTA
>MEMM01000052.1:7032-8011 GCA_001767925.1 Alphaproteobacteria bacterium RIFCSPHIGHO2_12_FULL_63_12 | reverse complement strand
CAGCTTCTCGGTGTAGTCGGACGTCATCCGACGAAACATCGTCTCGGCGAGCCGGACTGACTTGAAGTCGACGCGGTTGACCAGATCCTCGTCGAGCGACAGGAGGTCGTTGCGGGACTCGTTGAAGACGCGGACGGCCTGCTCGCCCATGTCCTTGCGCAGCTCCTTGAACACCCGCACCGCGACTTCGCCCATCGTGTCGGCCTTGTCGGCATCGGCCCGGAGCGCGATCAAGCGCTGCTCGGTCTCGGCCACATTGGTGTCGGCACGGAGGGCGGCTCGGCGCGCTTCCAACTCGGCCGGGGATGTGGCGCGTACCCGGCTCGACGGCATCCGTGAGCCGCCGGAACGGGCCGCCGCGAGCCGGTCGCGCTCGTCTTCGACGACCCGGAGCTTGTCGGCGAGCCGCTTGCGCTTCGTGCGCTCCTCGCGGCCGGCCGCACCCAGACCCCCACGGCCACGGTCGCGCTCGTCATGCTCAGGCTCGCGGGCACCGTCTCCGTCACGCGTCGGCTCCGCATCGCCGGGACGCAGGCGACGCATGCCGCCCGCGGCCTTTTCGCCGCGCTCGAGATCCTCGAACGTGACCCCTTCGGGCAGGTCCAGCTCGATCTCTTCCGTCAGGTCTCGGTCTGTTCCCGTCGCCACCGTTCGCGCTCCCTGGTCGTGATCGGACGACCCGCCGCCTCGTCGGAGGAATGTCGGCGCCGACGTCGCCTCGCGCGAGAAATACGGCGCCCGCGCATCGCCGGAGCGGCGACCCCCTGAAAACACGAGAGGCCCGGGAAAGAGCCGTCGTGTTAACCGTCTCTCTCCCGGGCCTCTCTGAGGGGCCGCCGGGGTTACAACCTATGTGGCCGCTACACTAGCACTCAGACGCGCGCATCCGTCAATGTTTACCGTCGCGTCGCGCCGCCAACCCTTCCGTTACTCTCGACTGGTTCACGGCGCCGCTCGTCCTTCACGACTGGCGGCCCCT
>MEMM01000052.1:0-7001 GCA_001767925.1 Alphaproteobacteria bacterium RIFCSPHIGHO2_12_FULL_63_12 | reverse complement strand
GCACGCGCCCGCCGCCCGAGACCTTCACCTTGACGAACCCCGGCACACCGAGCAGGAGTAACTGCTCGATGCGCTGGAGGATGAAGAGTCTCTCGTCGTCGGACAGCGGCATCGACGCCTAGACGGTCTCCGGGGCTCGCGTCTCGCCGCGCCCGCGCCGCCGCGTCTTCGGCTCGTCGTCCGGCGGCTCCTGCCTCACGGCCGGCTTCTCCGGCGACTCGTAGCCCTGCACGATGCCGGTGTCGTTCAGGCATCCGATCGAGGCGTTGAAGATGCGCCCGTCGCTGGCCTGAAGCGAAATCTGTCCGCGATCGCGCGTGTTCAGCACCGTGAACGGCACGAAGACACGGGCGCCGACCTTGAGGTCCGGGTCGTCACCGCGCGTCGAGAGGTCGAGTGGTCGGACGGTCTCGTCGATGATCTGCATAGCTCTCTCCTTTAGCTAACGGTACAGGTAGCGCGCCGTGAAACGCGTCTTGCTGTACTGGTCTCCGTGCTTGAGCAAGAAGCTGGCCTGCTGTCGCAGCCAATCCGCGATGCTCTTACGGCCACGCTTCGACATCACGCCCGGCTTCTTCAGGGTCAGGATTGCTGCCGATTTCTCTTTCGCCATTCGCGCCATCTCCTTACGATCCACTCAGCCTGTGAGCACTTCGGCGGGTACGCCCGCCGGCGTTCCTGTCGGCACCATCGCGGGTTGCCCCGAAGGAGCCCCGGGAGGTCCAGCGCCACCACCCGGCATACCCGGCGCGCCACCCGGCGGCATGCCCGGCGCCGGCGCGGGCGCTTCCCCGCGCAGCTCCGGCGGGATGAGACGTCGCGCCCGGTCGAGCAGCTCGGCGCGGTGCGGAATGTCTGCGAGCTCCACGATCACGTCGATCATCACGGGACCGAGCGCCGGGATCTTGCCGATGATGTCGAGGATGGCAAGCAAGGATGTCGCCCGTGCCGTCGGGGTCGTCGGCGTGTCCGAGATCGAGATGTCGTACTTGAGCGCCTCGACGTCGTGGAGGATCTGTGGGCGCTCGGGCTCCAGCGTCGCCTGCCACTTCTTGAACTCGTCTCGGCTCTTGCCCTTTGCCTCGACGGGGTTGAGCCGCACCAGCATCGGCTGGCCGGTCCGCGCATCCGTGAGGCGTACGAGCTTGTCCGTGGTGAACGTCTGCTGGATGCGGCGCGCCATGCGCCGGCCGATCAGCTTGCGCGTGCGCCGCAAGTTATCGAAATACATGGTCGCGATCGTCTGGCCCTGCGCCTGTCGACGCGCGATCGCGATGCCGGAGGTATCGTCGGATCGGATGCCGAGCGCATCCGAATTGATGCCGCTGATTTCGCGGAGCGCCAGCTTCAACTGCTGTGACAGCTCGGTCAGGACGCGCGTGACTTCCGCCAGCGGAGGCACGAGGTAGGAGGGCCGACGTTCCCCCTCGGCCGCGCTCCCGTTCAGATAGATCACCGATGGGTCCATGGGGTCGTCGAGCGCGTTCGGATTGCGCAGCGTGTTCTCGAACACCATAGCGCGGATGTTCGCGAAGCGCGCGAGGATGTCGAGCGCCTGAGACATGCGCTTGTTCTCGATCCGCTGCGGGTCCTTCAGGTTGCGGACCACGCCAAGGATCTCGTCGCCGTGGCGCTTCGCCATGTAGACCACGAAGGGGTACGTGCCCTCGTCGTTCTCGTACGGCGTCGCGGCCTCTTCCAGCGTCTGATACGTCGCGGGCAGGACGACGGCGCGCCGGATCACCCGCCGCTCCTTGCGCGTCAGCTTCAGGTTCTTCGGGTCGGACTGGAACACGCGTCGCGCCAGCGCCTCGTCCTCGACGGTCTTCGTCCGGCCCGTCACCTTGTCCTTGATGAGCCAGAACGGCTCGTACTCCCGGTACCAGACCTCGATGACGAGGGCGCGCTGCTCTTCGGGGTCGTAGAACTGCGTGTTGTGCGTCAGGATCTCGTTGGGGTGGCTCGACACACTACCGTAGGCGTCCGACGGCGGTCCGCTCGTGGTCATCGTGTCCACGAGCCGGAAGATGTCGAGATCCGTGGTGGCCGCCCTGATCTCGTTCTTGTGCTCGGGGTATTGGGCGCACAAGTCCGGCACGAACGCCCAGCGGTACTTCATCACGAACCGCGCGCCACCCTCGCGGTCGGACAGATCGTAGGAGCTCCAGTACGGGTCCCAGAGCAGGTCCTTGCCTGGCACGTACTTGCGCACGAAGATCTCGCCCGGCTCCTCGTCCGTGTCGTCGATGCCGACCTCGAAGGCCGCCATGCCGCGGATCACGCCGTCCGCGAAGCCCTCCGAGATCACGTCGTTGACCTCGCCCTGGTCCTGCACGAACTTCAGGAGCAGCGTCATCAGCTCGGCGCTCTGGTCGTCCTCGTCGCCCTGGGGCACGGCCCGGATGTCGAACCGCGTCTGGCGCTCGAAGCCGATCAGGAGATCGACGATCGCCTGGATGTGGTTGATCGTCACCACGGTCCGGTTCTGCATCTTGAGGCGCTGGAGGTCCCGCGTGTCGCCGCCGTGCGACCACTGGAACTCCCCGCCGATGTAGAACCCGAGGTCCTCGTTCGACTCGCGGATGTACTTCACCCACAGCGGGTGATTGACCGCGTCGAGATACCACGCGCGCGACCGCATCGCGATCGAGTCACTCTGGCCGACCATGACCGGACGGCCGTAGGCCGTGATGAGGCTGTCGAGTTCGACGCTCATGGGCTCACTAGGGCGCTATGGATAACTGAAATTGGCGACCTCCCACTCCCGGTCGATCTGCTCCTGGGTCTTGCCGCCGGTCGGCGTGACGCCGGGCGTGTTGACGTTCGGATAGGGTGTCGCGATCGTCGGCAGCGGCGGGGGGGTCTTCCAGAATCCACCCCCACCCTCATCATTGATTACCCACTCCGTTGGGAGCACTCCACCGGCGAGAATGGTGGGAGAGGCGCCATACGGTTCGGGTGCTCGGTTCATCATGTCGACAATCGACGGCAGCTTCCCACCGCCCGGCTTGGAGGCTTCGGCTTCCGCGCTCGCGCGCAGGCCCGCGTATTGGTCGGATCGCCAGTCGCCGCTGTTGAAAGCCTCGCCCCACCACTGGCGAGCGTACTCGTCCGGATTTGTCGTGAAGCCAGCGCCTGTCGGCGTCCTGCGCGGTAACGAGGCGGGTTCTGGAAGCACTCCACCGCCGGATTGTGAGACCGCCTGGATCGCGTCCTGTTGTAGACTTGGAGGCATGTCGGACCACGCACCGTAATTCGGCCACCACGCTTCAGCGTAGGTCGCCGCGTCGGTCGTGCGGGGCCGCGAGTCGAGGCCGGGCGCGAGCTGCTCGAGCAGTTGGCGCGCCGCGAGGTCCTTGCCGGGGCTGAAGATGCTGCTGGCGCCACCCTCTCCGCCGCTCGTGTCGATCTGCCCTTGTCCTATCCCGATGGCGTCTGTCAGGAGGTTCGCGAGCTTCTTCTCGCGGTCTGACCCCGAAGCGAGGTCACGCACCTGAATGTCCGAGGCAAGGGAGGTGGCGGGCACCTTGAAGCTATCGGCCAGGAACGGTAGGACCTTGCCGACGTTGCCCTTGAACTTCGTGTTCGCCGCCGTGATCCCCTGGAGGAACTGGCGGGCTTGCGGGTTACCCTGCGCGCCAGCCTGAATGAGCGACGCCTGACGCTGGTAGAGCTGGGTCAGGACTTGTCCGAGCTCGGTGAGGTCGGTGGGAAAGTGGTGGCCTACCACCTTCACTGTACCGCCAGGGCCGAGCTCCGCGCGCACGTCCGACGCGATGCCGCCGGCCGCCCCGACGCCCCATCGCTCCCCGAACAGCCCGTTCAGCTCCTCCATCGTGGTCGCGAACGGAATCTCACCCGCGATCCGAGGCACCCCGGCGCGTAGCGCGTCGCCATCGGCCGCGCGGCGTAGATCGTACGTACCGGGGGCCGAAACGAGGTCTTCCACGATATTGGAGAGGATGATTGTGAACGGCAGGGCTGCTGTGCCCCACCCTGTAAACGTCAGCACCGCCTGTGCGGCCGTAATCGCCGCCATCGCGGCTTTCGCATCATCCGGGAGATCGCCTTGCGCGATACGCGCGATGTCGAAGGCGGACAACGCGGCCCCGGCGTACGGAACGTACGATGCTGCTGCTCCGAGGAGCGGCCCCGCGACGCTCCCTGCGAGACCCAGCGACTCCATGACGGATGGGTTGGTGAGAAAGTTGGCCCCAGCCACGCCCACCCGCGCCGCCTTCTCCCAATCCGGCTGGTCCGACGCAATCGAGCTGGCGGCTTGGAGCGCTGCGAGGATCGACGGGAAGACCGCCGAGCCAGGGTCGGTGGTGAACTGCGTCGGCTGGCCTTCCGAGAGTGGAACATCCGGGGCCGCTTCCTCCGACCCGCCAAGGAAGAACTTCGCGAGATTGACCCCTGACCCCCCGAACGAAAGGAGGCGCTGGAGCGTGTCGTCATCGACGTTCTCCGCGATGGCCTGCGCCTGCTGCGCGGGTGTGGTGCCGCCGGCCTGCGCGGGTTGCCCCGTCGCGACTTGGCCGGATTGAGGCGCGACACCTGTGCCAGCGCCCTGCTGCTTCGTAAGCTCGGCGGTGAGCTGCTGCGTCAGGAGTTGGCGCGCCGAGGCGAGCGAGACGATCCCCGGCAGGCCCGTCGTCGCCTGCGCCACCGACGTCGTGTCCGGGCTGATCGTACCCGCGGTCGGGTCGTAGATGAACTGGCGCCCGTCCGGCAGTTGGAGCGCGTAGGTGCCGTCCTGATAGATCCCGCGCACCGTGGAGGACCGGAGCACCGGGTCGTCCGGGCTGATCGCGGATGTCATGCTGAGGTTCGGCCCCGTGGCCCCCGTGCCAGGCGCTCGCGTCAGGCTGAGCGCGCCGCCCCCGGTGAACCCGCTGGACCCGGTGTTCATGCTCGCGAGCGCGGCCAGTAGAGCGTTGATGTCGATGCCGCCCCCGGCGATGCTCGGCTGGGCCGACCCGATGTTCGCGATGTCGTTGTAGCCGACCCCGCCATCCGAAGACGTCGGCTGGGGCGGAAGCAGCTCGCCGGTCCGCTGGTTGAACAGGTACTCGTCGCCAGTCGGCCCTTTGATGAACTGCGCGCCGATCGACGGGATGCTCTGCGTCACCGCGTACCCCGGCGGCAGGCTGAAGGCATTGCCGCTCCTGAGCGCTTGGTCAGTCGTCCGGGTGCCCGTCATACGCTCCCAGAGGTCTCGGATGTGCGCGGGCTGAGTCGCGGTCCCCCTGGCGGCGGCACTCGCCTGCTCGGCCTGCAACCGCGCGAGAAGCGGTTGGATATTTGCGGCCGAGATGACGCTGTTGGTGCCGTTGCCAGAGAACTGAGAGCCCCCCGGCACCAGGGCCGCGCGGAGCGCGTCGGCGATCGGGATCAGGGCCATGCGCTAGAACCTGCTCCGGGGGACGATAGAAGACTGTGCGCGGTCGTATTCCGCAACTTCGCCTTCTCGTGGCGTCTCGACTTCGTAGGGGCGGGCGATGGAGGGTGGCGCGGCTGCGAAATCGACGTCACCCTGAGTGAAGATATTGGTCGGAGCGTCAGATCGCACCCTGGGCAGCATGCGGCTACCCTGCGGGACGATGGACGGCCCTTCGAGCCCCGACAGGGTCGCGTTCGCTCCGGCCGCGAGGTCCGGCGGCGACACCACGGCGGCCCGCGCCTGGCCGTACGGTAGCCCGTTGGCCGCGCCGACCGCCTCGGTCTGCCGGTCCAGACCGCGCCCGATCTCGTTCTGGCCTTGAAGCGGTGCCCGGCCGGTCATGAGGTACTCGCGCATCCGCTCCAAGAGCGTCTTCTGTTCCAGCGTGAACACCCCGGGCTTCTGCCAGTCCGGGTTGACCATCGGGAAGATGCCCGCCCGGATGTAGGCGTCGAGACGACTGTTCTCGAAGTAGTCCTGGAACGGGCGCGTCTCTTCCCCGCGCTTCTGGCGGGTCTGGTAGGCGATCTGCTCGCGTTCCATATTGCGGGGCGACATCGAGGCCGCGAAGGCGTCCTTCATGGTGCGCCAGACCGGATCGACCGGCTGGCCGGTGCGGGGGTCCACGGCGCCGAGCAGGTGCAGCGCGTCGCCCGCTACGCTCTCTTCGAGCACCCGTCCACGGAGGCCGGGCTCACGGACCTCGATCGTGTGGGTGCCTGGATTCGGGTTCCAGCTCTCCCATTCTGGGTAGAACTCGAGCAGCCGCCCACTCCGGTCCTTCAGGCCGCGACGGATCGAGAGCTTCTGGCTGGCGAGCGGGGGGTACTGCTCTTGGATCGAGGCGAGAAGCGCGTCGAGATCCTCGGAGGGTCGTTCGTCGGCAACGGTCGGATCGACGGCCACGATGCCCCACCGTGCCCCACCGACGCGCTATTCGTGAAGAGGAAAGCGCGTTTACGTGGTTACAACGTCAGGGTGAAGCGCTGGCAGGCCGCCGGGCGCGGGCACTATCGGCCTTCGTGTAGACGAGAACTCACGCCGCGATACTGGCAGGACCGGAGTGATCCGGTCTGGAGCCCTGCGTTCTCGGGCCGACGTGAGCCCCTCCCTCCCGCTGCCAGCGTCACGGTCGCTCCCCTACGGCGCCTGATACTCCTCCGGCTTCGGCGGCTTCTTCGGCGGCCTGCCCTTCTTCTTCGCCATGTGAGTCACCTCCTTTCGACGACGTAACTTTCGCACACGCATCCGCTCCCCGCGAAGCGCCGGCTCAATCAGGTCATGGCGGCGGGATGCGAATGAACAGAGCCAGCAGCCCGCGCAGACCCAGCGTCCCCCAACCGGCTCGAACGTGAGGTTGCGGATCTTCGGGATGTCGTCGTAGGTGTCGGTCATCTGTAACGGCGCCATGAACGACACGGTGATCCGGTCCGACACAGCATCGACCTGGACGATCTGCGTGAACCCGTGGAAGTCGAGCCTGACGTTCACGCCTCCGTTAACCCGAGCAGCCACGACAGAGACGGCGGTCATACCTTCGCCAGCCGTCGGCGCGTGC
>MEMM01000051.1:3445-10416 GCA_001767925.1 Alphaproteobacteria bacterium RIFCSPHIGHO2_12_FULL_63_12 | reverse complement strand
GACCGAGCCGGCATGTCCACGTCGCCGCTCAGCCGTCCGAGCACGTCGCGCGCCCTGCCCGCAGGGAGTCGGTTCGCGACGGCGCGCGCCCCTGCCCCGAGCAGCGCCCTGCCTCCCGCAAGATTCGCGGCCAGTTCGATCGGAGCCTCCTGCCACAAGTGCGGCGGGTCCGCCACCGTCTCGACGCCCGAACGGATCATGTGCGCAGGCACGTCTTTCAACGTGTCGAGGAAACGTTGCGTTTTTTCGGAAGTCGGGCGCTCGCCCGTCCAGAAATCATCCAGTCCTCGGAGCAAGTGCCACGGTGCAGCCACCAGACCGAACGTGTCGGTGCCTATCTTCCGTCCCCCCTCGGACAGGTAATCCTCTTCCGCGTGCGAGTCGCCCGTCCAGAGGTTCCCCACGCTACCCAGGTTCACGTCCTCGTCCCACCACTTCGCGACGTCGTCCTCCGCGGGGAGGTGCCTCGACGCCAGTTCGGCAGGTAGTTCGGTCAGCGTCTTCCCTGCGCGACCCGCGGCCGTCTCGACGCCTTTCGGGCGGATGTTCGTGCCGAGCGTCTCGTCCAGGTCGAAGCCGGTCGCATGTCGCACGACGGACTCCACCACGGCGGGCGCACCCGAGGGGCTGAGCGGGTAGTTGGCGTACTTCTCCGACCAGTTCGGCTCGGACAACGTGCGCTTCGAGGAATCGTGATGCGCCTCGACAGGCTCGACCACCTCGCCGGGCACGTCTTGCGAGCCCATCCAGCGTTCGACGTCCTGCGCGAACGTCGTGTCGCGCGGGTTGTCGGTGAACCAGCCGGCCGCCTTCCGCTTCGTGCTCGGCTCGGGTGGAGGGGGAGGGTACTTCTCGGCGAAGTGCTTCCTCGCGACGACGTCCGGATCCGGTTCAGGTACGTCACGGAACCGTTCGGCCATGCCCGAGAAGTCGGTCGGGCTCAGGCCGGGATCGTCGTCCAGTGACGAAGGGCCGGGGGTCCAGTCGGGGGGCGGCGTCGTGACGCGCTTCAGCGCGTCGGCCGCGGACTCCTGCCGAAAGCCGCGGTTCCGGGGACCGTCACCGAACCCCAAGCGTTCCGCGATTTCGTCCAGAAAGGACGGCGGTTCGTCACGCCAACCCACGACGTTCCATCGCGTCCAGCAGGGCCTTCGTCTTGTCACGCGCGGACAAAGGCATTCCGCGCAAGCGCTCGATCAACCCCTGCACGGCCGCACTCGGAGGCTGTCGTGGCGTCCCGAACGTCTCGCCGGGCCCGGGGACGCGCTCGCCCTCGGGGGGAGACGTGACCGGAAGGATGTACTGAGAACGCAGCCGCTCCTTCGTTTCGAGATGCCGACGAAGCAACTCCCCCAGCTCGGAAGGGAACTTCGTGCCTTGAGGCACTTTCTCCTCGAGCACGGTTCGTTTCGCTTCGGAAACGGGGACCTTCGCCTTCCCCATCAGGTACATGCCGGGGCGGTTCGACGGCTGCAGCGTCGCCTGTGTCTCGGCGATCGCGGCTTTTCTCCACGCACGTTCGGTCGCCTGCCGGGAGCCCGCATCGGACGCGTCGCGACGTGTGTTCGTCTCTTCCGAGGCGGCTGCCTTCTCTTCCAGCGCGGCGGGCGCTTGCCCCGGACTGGCTTCCCGCACGATCCCCCCTCGCGCCTCGCGGAACGGCTTGTTGCCCGTGTCGAGAGCTGCCGCCATCGCTGCGAGGTGGCTCGGGTCCTTCTCCGTCTTGTACGCGTTCCACTCCGTCAGGTACTTCGACGCGTTCGCCGAGTCCATGAGCGACTGCGCACGCTGCGCGACCCAATCACGATCGACCGCCTTGAACATGTGACGAAGTGCCGCGGACGACCCCGGGATCTTGTTGCCTTTCGCGTCGAGAGTTTCGGGCACGTAGACGAGCACGCTGGGCGCGAACGACCAAGTGGACACGTCGATGTTCTCGAGCCCCGGATCCACGCCGGGGATCGGTCGCTTCGGACCGCCCGTGCTCGGTTGCGGCACCCGTCCGCGGCGTGCGAGGACCCGGTCGTCCTGCCCGACCCTCGCCGCTGCATCGGCCTTTTCCGCATCGTTCATCGGAATGCGTACCGAGAGGGGCAGGTTCTGCCGCAACATCGTCTGCTGCCGGGGATCGAGGTCTTCGACGCGGATGCGCTGTGCTTCCAGCGCTTCCTGCAGCCGCATCGGGCGCAGACCGTCACGAAGCGACGCACGGAGCGCGCCGACGTCGTTCGAATCCCACGCCTTCTGAAACTTCAGTTGCTCGGACTCGTAGGTCCGGTAACCCGTCAGCCCGCGGTTTTCGATCTGCGAATCGATGTTCTTGCGCTGCCACTCGGCCTGCGTGGCGTCCTGACCCTCCTTCAGCCCCCGACGACGACGCATCTCGCTGCCCAGACGGACCAGCTCGGGGTACTTGTCCGGTTCGACGGCACCGATCGACGGAAGCGACGACGGCGCGGCCGGTTGGTCGAAGGGAGCCGGCGACGGCTCGGTAGATCGATCGGGCGCTCGCCGCTGCAGGGGTACGGAAGACACAGGGTCCCGCACCGCCGGTCGATCGGGCGATGGCGATCGCCGCGCGACGCGCTGCGACTCGTCGAACGGATCTCGTTGCCCCACGGTGGCCGCACGGTCCTCGTAGGACATGATTTCGCGCAACACGGACGCGTCGGGCTTCAGGTTCAGCTGTCCTACATCGGGCATCGCGGACGTACCGATGTCCATCGGCTGTCGGGGCGTCGTGTCGGGCAGCGGCGCGTTCACGCCGAATGCGCGGACAGGTGACAAATCGTCCGCCGGCCAACGACGGCTCCGCGCGCGCATCTCGGGCTCCGCGGCGCGCACGGGACGCCAGGGAACGGCGCCCACGTCAGCGCCGTCCAGCCCCTCGGCGTGCATTCCCGTGCCGATCCCCGACGTGTCGCCCTCGTCGAACCCGTACATCCCCTCGTCCGCGAGCCCCTTTGCGCGGTCGTACGCTGTCTTCTCGGACGCGGTCGACTCGGCCTTCGAGTCCTTCCACAACCCGAGGCCGGTCTGGAGACCTAGTTTGCCGATGTCCATCGCCGTGTCGCGCCAGAAGCCCTTGTCGGCCTGGGCCGCGCGCCACTCGCGATCCTTGGCGGCTTCGGCCGACCGGGAACGCATCTCTTTGAGAGCGGTCAGGTAGCCGGGTGCGAGATTCGGTGTGCCCGACGCCATCGATCAATCTTTCCCCTTGACGATCTCGCCTGGCTGCCATCCGTCGTAGTCGGTGATTCCCTTCGACGCGAGGTACTGCTCGAACGACCCTTCGAACTCCCCGGCGTTGGAGGCTCCTATGTACTGCGTGTACATGTCCTTCTTGTTCTGCTCGCCCATCTGTGTCCAGTCGTCGCTCTTGCCTGCGGCGTTCTTCGCGTCCGACTCTGCCTGCGTGCTGTCGGACCACATGTACACACCACCCCCCGCGTCGTAGAGGTGCGCCTTGACGTCGTCTTCCGACATCCCTGCGTGGTAAGCGGCGATTGCCTTGTCGCTGACACCGGCACCGAACGATTCGAATCCCTCGAGCGCCAGTTTGTTCTGCAGTCCGTTGATGAACCCGGCTTCGTCGGCTGTGCCCTTCTCGTACTCGAATATCTTCTCGCGCCACTCGGCGTCGCTCTTCGCGCCCGTGGCGGTCTTCCACAGGTTGCCGAGCGCGGCGAGTTGCGTGTTCTTGTCCTCGATGGACAGGCCCTTCGCCCCGAGCTCGAAATCCGACCAGTCGGACGCCATCTTCGAATCCACGTCGCCGAAGCCCGAGCCGACCAGCCCCGACGCACCCATGCCGCGGGCGCCCATCTGTTGACTCAGGTCCGCCTTGCTCTGCGCGGCGAGCTTGGTCAACGAACCGAGGTGGTCCTGCTTCTCCTTTTCGGAATAGCCGAACTCGCCCTCTCCTTCGAGGAGCGCTGCGAGCTGCTGGTCGATCAGGTCTTCGATGTCCGAATTGCCGTCGGGGTCGGAAACGCTGTTGTCCTGGTCCTTTTCGTGCGCCACGGTGTCCGTCGTCTGTTTCGGCCCCTCAATGCCGTCTTGATTCACAGGGTTGCCGTTCTCGTCGAAGGTCAGGGTACCTCCCTGCTTGTTGTCGTACTTCGACGTGGCTGGTCCATCGGCCGGGTCGATCGGGTTGCCGAACTGGTCCAGACCTTGCGCAGCCAACGCGGCGAGCTTCGCCTTCGCGACGGCCCACTCGTCTGCCTCACCCGGCTTCGACGCACCGTTCTGCGGGTCCCCGCCCGAGTCGGGCGTCGCCGGTCCGTCGTTGCCTACCAGCCCCGAGGGGTTCGCCTTCGGCTCCGGACCCGCTCCGAGGTTGCCTGTGCCCAGCCCTGCGGCCGGCTGCGTCCCCAGGCCCTTCGTGTCGGGCCCCGTCTCCTGGTAGTTGCCGGGGCCTGCGGCAGGTTCGGGAGGGGCCCCGCCCATCGCCAGGGTGCCCCCGACCGACCCCGCCTGCATCGCCTTGAGCGCAGCAGCCATGTTCGGTTGCGCGGTCGACTGGGGTGCGAGTGCTGTCGGCGCGGCGTTCAGCGGTGCGGGTCCTTGTCCGGACGACGCCTTCAGCTGCGACTGCCCCGCCGCGATTCCTTCGGGCGACGCACCCGGCATCCGCCCGCGCTGCATCGCCTTGAGCGCGTCCACCTGACTCACGTTCTGGTTCGGTGCGACGGCCTGTTGCACCGGGCTCTTCGGGACCGGCACGGCCTGCTGATTCTGTTGACTCATGGTCGACGCGAGCTGCTGTTGCGGGTTGATGCCCTTCTGGAGGTTGAGAATCGCGTCCCGTGCCGGGTTGACCGCCTTCGGTTTGCCGACCGACCAGGGCGAACCCGTGGCGCGGAGCGGAGCGGAGACGGTCGAGGCGACGTGTCGGTTGTCGTTCTTGATCATGCCTGATGGACCGCCTTGCACCACAGAACGAGCGTCACGTCGTCCAGTGTACCCGTCGAAGACGTTTCTTTGATCTCGAAGATCAACGTCGTACCGCCAGGGACCGACGCCTGGAAGAAATCGGTCGTCGTCACAGGAGTGTCCGCCGCCGCAGTGGCGAGCGCTGTCGTCAGGATGCGATCGCCTGCCGCGACCGTCGTCTCATAAACCTGTCCCGTCGCGACCACGGTCGCAGCGGACTCGGTGTCGTGCGACAAACTGGCCGACACGAAGATCAAGGTGATTCCCGCCGGCGTGACGAATCTGGGTAGAATGGTGCCGCCGGAAGCCACGGCGTCGATCTCCATCACGATCGGAAACAACGCGTTCGGCGCTTGGAGGTTCCCCGTCCCCCACTTGTCCGTCTCCGACGCGGTCTTGACGGCGTTCAGGTTCGCCATCATCTGTGCGGCCGACGTGGTCTGGCCCGCGACGAACGTGTTCGGAAACGTGATCACTGTGGTTGCCACGGCACCATCCTATCACCGCGCATTGACGGTTCCAACGTTTGCCGCCTGGACGTTCAATGTGGCGCCTGTGGTCTTGTAATCGAGGACGAACGTCACGAGGTTGCCGTGACAGGTGTTGCCCAGGAACGTGCTCTTGGTGACCGCGTCGTCTGCGTAGATCACGGTGAGCCCCGTCGAGGACAACGACACGGTGCCCTGCACGACCGACAGAAGCCCTGCCGTCAACCGAATCTGATACGTCGTGTCCCGTTGGGCGAAGATTACGTTGTCCACGATGCGCGCAGCGGCCGAAGCCGAATGGATCGCTCGCCAGCAGTCCTGAAACCAGCATCCGACCACCTTGCACTGCTTCGTTCGCGACGTCCCGAAATCGGCGAACGACAACGCGTAGTCCGTCGTGGACGCATCCTCGAAGCGGACGCCGACGATTCGACAATCCTCGCCGGCCAACGTCAACAGCGGTCCCGTGGTCGTCACGGCGGTCCGCTGAAAGACCGTGTACCCACCGCCCACCGCTTCGAACTGGATCTTGTCCCGAGCCACGGTCACACCGGCCGCGTCGAAGGACCACGTCCCTTCCGGCAGCAGAATCCGTAGCGGCTTGTAGTCCGACCCGCCGACGCCCTGCAGACTGACCAGCTCGGGGATGGACATCCGAGGGTCGGCCAGCACCCCGAGCAGACCGAGCCGGGCTGCCATGACCTCCAACGTCCGTTGGATCCGCTGGTTGACCAGGTCGCCGCCCAGGTAGGGCACCGACACGCCACCGACGCGTGCCTCGGCCTTTCTACTCATCGGCCTGCCCGCGGAGCACTTCGACCGACCAGCTCTGAATCGCCACGAGCGGCGGTCGTGCCGTCCCGTGTGGGTCGTCCACGAAACCCCATCCGAGCCAACGCGACCGGATCGAGCTCTTCAGATTGGACGTGAACCAGTCGGCCTCGGCCCACTTGGCGGTGTCCCACACCGCCGTGTCCCAGAAGTAGGTCTTGGTGTCGTCGGGATGAAGCGTCAGCGATCCCGACTGCTCCTGGCGCACTGCGTTGCCTATGTCGTGGTGGGCCTCGCCGCCCCACACGAAGAACTGGGGTGGTGTCGCCGCCGGAATCTTGGCGCGCGACAGCATCTTCAGCCGCACCTTGCGGTACTCGGTCTTGGCGTCGTTCGGCTTGTCGATGCGCCCCGACGCCCAGACGACGGGCACCCCCCGCCCCGCCGCGACGTCGGACAGCGCGGCGACGTTCGGCGTCTGCAGCCACTGGTGGGTCACACCGGCCGACGTCAACACGAGCTCGCGGCCGTTCTGTTGCGGCACTGTGACCCCGTCGAACATGCACGACGCATCGCTGTTCGTGGTCGGTGACATGGAGAACGCCGTGAAGCCGTTCGTCTCCCAATCGTAGACCAGGGTGACGGGAAACGACATGTAGGCACGCGATTGGATGGGCAGCGACCACCAGACCTGTCGTCCTTCGCGCCAGAGCATCGACTGACACAGGTAGAGGTCGTTCCACCGGACGGTCCAGGGCCACCCGAGGTTACCCA
>MEMM01000051.1:0-3412 GCA_001767925.1 Alphaproteobacteria bacterium RIFCSPHIGHO2_12_FULL_63_12 | reverse complement strand
CGCCGGCCCAGCCCCACACGCCGTCGTGACTCAACCACAGCAGGTTGCCGTTCACTTCGACGACGGAGTGCGGGGCGACACAACCGACGCCGCTGACCACCTTGGAAATCTGGAACGACTCGTCGGTGCCTCCGTTCATCACGTAGATGGAACGGTCGGTGAAGATCACCAGTCGCTCCTGAAACGAGACGAGCCCCGTGACTTTTTCGTGCTCCTCGACGGAAAAGACGTGGTGGATCTGCACGCCTGCCGGGTCGAACTCGTCGGAGTAGACGACGTGCTGCGGGCCGAGCCCGAGCACCGAACGAGGCAACCCTCCTCCGTTCTTGACGATCGCCTCGGGCACCAGGTTCTGACTCGCTTCGAGGGTCGAGGAGTACTGGAAATCGGTGCCCGGTCGGAAACCGGCGTAGTACACGCGCCCCTGATGCTCGATCGCGATGCGACCCCGGGGAACCGTCTCGACGTATCCGAAGTTGACGTCGTTCATCCGCGGCGTGTCGCCTGTCGGTGCCTTCGCGGTGTTCAGCTTGCGGAGCAACGTCAGGCTCACCGCGGCGTCGAACACGTAGGTCGTCCCCAGCGTCACGATCAACGTGACGTGATGTGCGTTCCCTCCGACCGACAGCGTCTGGTCCACGAACGAACAGTCGAAATCCACGGTCGCGAGCTCGCCGAAACTCGAGGTCAGGTCGTGTACCGTCCCCTGGACGATCCCTGCCAAATCGTAACAAGCGAACCGGACCGCGGTGGGTGACGCGCCGTCGTCCAGTCCGACCGCCAACACCCACTGCTCGCCCGAAGGACTGTAGGTGACGTGCAGCCGTGCCCTTCGAGGGATGTTCGTCGAAGCGAGGACGTGCATCGGACGCCGACCTTCGAGCAGCGACCGCGACGGGTCCACGTTGACCCCGATCGAACAGTGCTCGTCGGTCTGAAAGGGCTCGCGCCACTCCATACCCTTCCACGGGCCTTCGAAGTACTTCAAGCTGTGCGACGCAGGCACTAGGCCCTGCCTTCGGACCCGACGACCCGCACCCGCTGGCTCTGCCTGATCCCCGCCTGCACCTTGATCCGGTCTTCCTGGTCGGCCCAACTGTCACGGACGGACGGGTTGTGGTTGTCCTTCATGTTCATCAAGACGGCCAGATACAACGCGACCGTGTCGCCGAACTGCTCGCCTTGGCCCGACAGCACCTCGGTGCTCGACGCGGACAGCGCCGTCGCCTGAGGCACCCACTCGACGTGCAGGTTGCGCGCGGAAGCGGGGACGGGACTCGCGTACATGTAGTTGCCGGCGAGGCTCCACGCGACGTCCGAGGATGGTGCGATGTGTCGCCGCGGGTAGTAGCCCTGACGACGATGCCTCGCCGTGTGTCCGATGGCGGTCCAGGGGGTCGATCGGTTGGAATCGGACGGCGCACCGCTGCTCGGTGTCTCGTACACGTCGATGATCTTCTTGGGCTCCGCGTTCAACGCGCCGGCCGAGGTCAGATCGACGCGCTCGGTGTTCGCAGCCCAGACGAAGCTCGTGCGGGTCGCCACCCAGGCCGGATCGGACGCGCAGAGCAGATCCATCACGAAGCGGTTGGCCGCGTCCGCGAGCACGATCATCGTGGCGTCCGACCAGTTGAGATCGCCCGTCGCGTTGAGGAGCGCCCGCGCGAGGTCGATCACGTTCTGACGGGTCATCGCCGCCATGACGGCCTCGGAGGACGAGCAGACGTGTCGAGACGCTGAGACGTGCCGGTCGGCCGACCCGTCGCGGGATCGATCCAGAGGCCGTCACCTCGCTGGACGGGACGGGACGCGTTCTGCTGCGTCCGTTCGAGGCTCTCGGCGCGTGGGTCGGGAGTCGGTGACCTGTAGCCCTGCGGCCTGTAGTCGGAGTCGAACTTCGTCCCTGCAGGCCACGTCTTCACGGACTGCGTGGCGGGTGTAGGGCTTCGCGGAGCAGAAGTTCGGCCGTGCTTCCAATCGGCCAGCCGGGGCATGTCGTCGCGTCCGCCGTACGTGACGGAAGGATCACGCATCTCCGATATCTGACGCAGTTCTTCTACTTCCTCTGGCGTCAGCCTCGTCGCATCCGGGTCGAACCGACCCGAACCGTCCTCGTACAACCCTTGCGCGTTCAGTTGCTCTGTGGTGGGCACGACGCCGCGCGCCCGTGCTTCCGTCATCAGCCGATCCGTCAGTGGGCGACCCGTGTGCATGTCCTGCGCGAACGGAGGGAAGCCGCCCCAAGGTACGATCCACGTCCCTTCGAACTCCGAACCCTCGTTGGTGCCTCTCTTCCACCCGTTCTCGGACATGATCTGGTCGAGGGCTCGTTCCCCTACTTCACCGAACTGGTCCAGCGAATCGTCCTCGCTGCCGAAGAACATGGGATATAGATCCTCGTCCTGCATCACCATTCCGTCAGGATCGGACGCGATGGGATCGGGGTACGCGGCAGGATTGGCAAATCGCGCGCGCAACGCCTTCAGCGCCGCCACCATCTGAGGATCGGGCGGCGGCATCAGCGCACCCGCTTGTCGTTCACCTTGATGGGCTCGGGCTTCGACGGGTCGCGGTCGCGCTCGCCCGTGTAGCTGAACGTCTTGACGCCGTCGTTCGCCGTCGACCTGTGTGGCTTGCCGTAGCCCAGCGCGTCGGCCTCACGCTGAAACGTCGGGAACGCCTCCTTGAAGCGATCCTTCCACTCCCTGCGCCGGCTCGCCTTCCTCGCGGCCTTCATCGTCCGCCGCTTCTCCAGACGCTGCCCGAATTGGTTCGGGTTCTTGTACGTGTCGCTCTTGAGGAGCATGTCGGGGATACGGGGGTCCGTGATCGCCACGAAGGCCGGCGGATCGACCGTGTCGTCCTCGACGTGCCACCAGATCACGGGGACCTCTTCGACCACCCGTGTCTGTCGCACCCCGAACATCGTCACGACCGTCCGCTTGCGCAGGCTCGCGAAGCACCAACGACCCGCTTCGCCGTCGTACCCGCACACGAGCTTGTCGTCTCCGAGCAGCGCTGCGAACTTCGTCGTGTGGACGTTGCGCCACTTGATCGACCGCGCGTGGCGGTACTCGTCCTCGTGGATCTCCTTGGCTGCGTCGTGCAGTTTCGGGAGCATCGCGTCACCCTGGGCGAAGTCGAAGGTGGAGAGGAGCGCCGACATTTTACGCGTCCGTGGGCGCCGCGAGGTTGAGGTCGTAACTCTTGCCGCCGAGGAACTTCGGCGTGTACGCGATCTGGTAGCCCAGCAAGAAGGGGAGGGCGCCGCCCGTGAACGTGTGGACGATCGCGTTGACGTCCACCGTCAGGTACGTGTTGATCGACTGCGTCGGCAACGTGTTCTTGGCGAGCTTGCCCCAAGGGGTGGCCTTCACCTGAGCCGCCGTCGTCGTGCCGTACGCGTCGGCGA
>MEMM01000050.1:10344-10977 GCA_001767925.1 Alphaproteobacteria bacterium RIFCSPHIGHO2_12_FULL_63_12 | reverse complement strand
CGGACCAGAGCTTGCGGCGGATGAGGTGCAGTTTCATCCGCTCGATCGGATCGCCGAGCGGCCAGGTCGACGACTCATCCTTCGGACGATAGCCGGACGGATCGTCCGAGGTCGAATGCGCGCCGGCGCGATAGGTGACGAATTCGATCAGCGTCGGTCCGAGATTTTTGCGCGCGCGCTCGATCGCCCATTTGGCGACGGCGTAGATGGCGAGATAATCATTGCCGTCGACGCGCAGCGACGGAATGCCGAAGCCGACGCCGCGCGACGCGAATGTCGCCGCATTGCCGCGCGCGATCCCCTGAAAGGTCGAGATCGCCCACTGATTGTTGACAACATTGAGAATGACCGGCGCCTTGTAGGTCGAGGCGAAGACCAGCGCCGAATGAAAGTCGTTTTCCGCCGTCGATCCCTCGCCGATCCAGCCGGCGGCGATTTTGGTGTCACCCTTGATCGCCGAGGCCATCGCCCAGCCGACCGCCTGGATGAATTGGGTCGCGAGATTGCCGGAGATGGTGAAATACCCGTCCTCTTTCGAGGAATACATGACCGGCAATTGCCGGCCTTTCACCGGATCGAGTTCGTTCGAATAGATCTGGTTCATCATCGTCTGGATCGGATAGCCGCCGGCGA
>MEMM01000050.1:8975-10292 GCA_001767925.1 Alphaproteobacteria bacterium RIFCSPHIGHO2_12_FULL_63_12 | reverse complement strand
CGACGTCTTGCCCTGACGCTGCGCCATGAACATGCGCGCATCGAACGCGCGGACCGTCATCATGTGGCGAAGCCCCTCGACGAGGTCGTCGTCGGAAAGCTGGCCCGCTCCCAGTTTTTCAGCCCACGGACCGACCGCCTCGCCCTTGTCGTTCAGCACACGGATGACTGAATAAGCGAGGTCATAAATGTGCAGCGGTTCGACATCGATCGGCGGCATCCTGACGGCGCCCGCCTCCGGGATCAGCATCTCGCTGAAATCGGGGTGATCGCCGGGACGGCACTCGGGTTCGGGCACAAATAGGCTGAGCGGGCTTTGATCGCCCTTGGCTTTGCTCATGTTTCACTCCCGATGGACGAGGGCGTTCGCGCCGCCGCCGTTTGAAACGTCTTTCCCACTGCCTCTAGCCATCGCGGCGAGGCGGCGCAATGGCGCCAAAACCAAAGCCGATCATCATCTTAGCGCAAAAAATCCCGCGCTGGCCAAAGCGGCGATGTCGGCCTGTTTGAAACTCTGGAAGCGGCGGAATATCGCGCGGAAACGGGTTTTCGTGGCGCGTTATCGCCGCAATTTACTATTTTGATTTGTAAACGGATTTGGCCGCCGCAGCGCTGACGAATCCCGCCTTCTGGTCCGCCGCCAGCCTTTCGGGATCGCGTAAGGCGGGATCGCCCATGCCGCCGCCGCCCGGCGTATCGACGACCAGCCGCCGCCCGGCGGGAATCAGCTCCCGCCCCATCCCGCGCATGATTGTCCCGTCGTCGAGAACAGCAGCGCCCTTGCCGCCGTCTGCGCCGCCGTCGCGTCCGCGCGCCGGATGGCTGATGCGGTCGAACATTTTCGAGACGGCGAAAGCCGCGCCCATCGCATGACCGAATTCGAGCGTCTGGCCGAGGCCGCCGCGCAGGCGCCCGGCGCCGCCCGAATCGGTGCGGTATTCTTTTTTCCAGATGACAATCGGCGCCGCCGCTTCATTGATCTCGACCGGCGTGTTGCGCACGCCCGAGGGAAACGCAGTGCAGGAGAGTCCATCCTTGCCGGGTCGCGCGCCGGCGCCGCCGGTATAAAACGGATTGACGATGAATTCCTCGCCGCCGCCGACGCCACGCCCGCCGAGCAGCACCGGAAGATAAAGGCACGAGGCGCCCTCCGCCGGCGTTCGATCGGGAATCGCGGCCGACAAGGCGCCGAGAACGACATCGGGCAGCATCTGCCCGACGGTGTGCCGCGCCGACACGGCTGAGGGCCGCGGCGCATTGAGGATCGAGCCTTCAGGCGCCGTCACCCGCACCACGCCGAGCGATCCCGCATTGTTCG
>MEMM01000050.1:7560-8918 GCA_001767925.1 Alphaproteobacteria bacterium RIFCSPHIGHO2_12_FULL_63_12 | reverse complement strand
GCGATCCCGCATTGTTCGGAACCATGTTGCCGATGACGCAGCGAACGCCGAACGAGGCGTAGGCTTGGCTATAGGTGAGCGGCACGTTGATCCCATGCGCCGAGACCGGCGACGAGCCGGTGAAATCGACGTCGACGCCGGTCGCGCTGACCGTCACCGCGGCGACCAGATCGACCGGCGCGTCATAGCCGTCGATGCGCATCGCATAGTCATAGCGGCCGAAGGGAACTTTCCGCACTTCCTCCAGCATCGCCGCCCGCGAATTTTCGACGATCATCGCGCCGACCTCGTCAAGACCGTCAAGGCCGAACTCGTCCAGCGTCTCAAGGAGACGCGCGAGCCCCGCTTCGTTGCAGGCGGCGAGCGAATAGAGATCGCCTTCCGCCGCGCGCGGATCGCGCACATTGGCGCGGATCAGCTCGATCAGCGTCGCGTTCGGCTCGCCCTTGCGGAAGAGGTGCGAAACCGGAACCAGAATTCCTTCTTCGAAAACCTGTCGCGCATCGGGACCAAACCCGAGACCGCCGACATCGGCGATATGCGACGTCGCCGCGAACAGCGCGACCGGGCGGCCGCCTTTGAAAACCGGCGTCACCACCGTGAAGTCGTTGAGATGCCCCGTCCCTTCCCAGGGATCGTTGGTCAGCAGCACGTCGCCGGGGGCGAGCGTCGCAATCGGAAATTTGTGCAGAAAAAATCCGACACTCGCCGCCATCGCGTTGACATGGCCCGGCGTGCCGGTGACCGCCTGCGCCAGCATGCGCCCGTGCGTGTCGAAGACGCCGGCGGAGAGATCGCCCGCCTCGCGCACTGTCGCCGAAAACGCGGTGCGCATCAGCGTTTGCGCCTGTTCCTCGACGATCGCGATCAGGCGCGACCACAGGAGTTGCAAGCGGATGAGGTCCGCGGCGCTCATACCGTCGCCTTTCGCGTCAGGATGATGTTGCGTGCGTTGTCGATGACCGCGTCGAACCGCGCGGTGACCACCGTTGTCGTTTGCGCCTCGACGATAAGCGCCGGGCCGCTGATCCGCGCGCCGGGCGAAAGCGAGGCGCGGTCGTGAACGCTGTAGGAAAGCCGCTTCGCCGATCCCGCATCGAACACCTCGCGGCGGCTGTCGGCGTGAGCGTCGTGTCGCTCTTTCGGCGCCTCGGCACGCTCAAGGACGGGCGAAGGCGCCGCGATCCGCAACGACCAGCTTAACGCTTCAATCGCCATCTCCGGGATGATGCGTCCGTAAAGCGCGCGATAGGCATGTTCGAAAGACGAGCGCAGGTCTCCGCTTCTCCCCTCTCCCGCTTGCGGGAGAGGGGACGGGGGTGAGGGGGCGTGAGAGGACAGATCGGCGCGTGTTGGCG
>MEMM01000050.1:1825-7554 GCA_001767925.1 Alphaproteobacteria bacterium RIFCSPHIGHO2_12_FULL_63_12 | reverse complement strand
CACCCTGCCCTCTCCCGCAAGCGGGAGAGGGTGAATCGTATGGAACCGCGATCTCGTATCCTTGCCCCGCATAGCGCATGAACGCCGTGCGCGTTTCGACAAGCGCGGCGGAAGGCTCGGCGGCGCGCACGACGTTTTCCGCCTCCAGACGAAGCTCCGCGAACATCGCATCGACGCGGCCGGCGTCGAGCGCATCGAGCCGCATCGGCAGGCTGCGGACGATTTCATAGGACGCGGGCGCAAGGAGAAACCCGATCGCCGATCCGACGCCGGCGCCTTCCGGAATGATGACGCGGTCAAGCGAGAGCTTTTCGGCGAGGCGCGCCGCATGCAGGGGCGCGGCGCCCCCGAAAGCGATCATCGTGCGCCGGCGGATGTCCTTCCCCTGCTCCACCGCATGCGCGCGCGCCGCCGCCGCCATGCTTTCATCAACGGTTTCGCCGACGCCGAACGCGGCCGCCTCGGCGTCGAGTGAAAGCGCCGAGCCGATGTCACGCATCATCGCCGCGCTCGCCGCCTGAACGTCGAGCGCGATCGATCCGCCCGCGAAGTTTTCCGGAACGATCCGGCCGAGAAGAAAATCGGCGTCGGTCACCGTCGGCTTCGCGCCGCCCCGCCCGTAACAGGAGGGCCCCGGATCGGCGCCGGCGCTTTCCGGACCGACGCCGATGCGTTTTAGCGCGTCGACATGCGCGACCGATCCGCCGCCGGCGCCGATTTCGACCAGTTCGATCACCGGAATCCGCACCGGCATCCCGGAGCCTTTTTTGAAACGATAAGAACGGTCGACCTCAAAGACCCGCGCCGTCGACGGTTCGAAATCGTCGATCAGGCACATTTTCGCGGTGGTGCCGCCCATGTCGAACGACAGAAGTTCGGGAATATCGAGCCGCCGCGCGATCGACGCGGCGAGAACGGCGCCGCCGGCGGGGCCGGATTCAACCAGACGGATCGGATATTTCGCCGCCGTCTCGACCGTGCAGAGGCCGCCGCCGGAAGTGACCAGCAAAAACGGACAGGCAAAGCCGCGGCCCGCGAACGCCGCTTCGAGGGCGCGCAAATACCGTTCTATCAGCGGGCGGACATAGGCGTTGGCGACAGTCGTCGTCTGGCGCTCATATTCGCGGATTTCGGGCGCGACATCCGAACTCAGCGAAATCGAAAGCTGCGGCAGCGCTCTGGCGATGATTTCCGCCGCGCGCCGTTCATGCGACGGATTGGCGTAGGAATGGAGAAAGCCGATGGCGAGGCTTTCGACATTTTCTTCGCGAAGAGTCGGAATCAGCGCGTCAACGCTCCCCCGATCGAGCGCGATGAGCGCGTCGCCTTTCGCGTTCAGCCGCTCGCGCACCGGCAATCGCAGCCATCGCGGAACCAGCGGCGGCGGCCGGTCGATCATCAAATCATATTGCTCGAAGCGGTTCTCGTAGGCCATTTCGAGGGAATCGCGATGGCCTTCGGTCGTCAAAAGCGCTGTCCGCGCGCCGCGCTTTTCGATCAGCGCATTGGTCGCGAGCGTCGTGCCGTGAATGATGACGCCGATATCGCCGGGCGTGAGCGAAGCGCTCGCGAGTGCTTCTCCGACGCCGCGAATAACGCCTTCTTCGGGCGCCGCCGGCGTCGTCAGCGTTTTCGCGGTGACCAGCGCGCCGTCCGGGCGTTCGAGCGCGACGTCGGTGAAAGTGCCGCCGATATCGACGGCGAGCCGCGCCGTGTTCCTAACGATCATCGACGGGAACGGTATAGTTGAGCGCCGCCCGGCCGCCGTCGGCGAAAATCGTTTGCCCGGTGATGTAGCTCGCCATGCCGCTGGCGAGAAAGAGCGCGATCGAGGCGATCTCCGCCGGGTCGCCGACGCGGCCCAACGGCGTGCGCGCCAAAATCCTGCGGCGTCCGGCGTCATCGGCCATGACGCTTTTCAACAGGTCGGTCATGATCGAGCCGGGACCGATCGCATTGACCCTCACGCCATGCGGCGCAAGACCGAGCGCCGCGGCTTTGGTCAACTGCTGCACGCCGCCTTTCGACGCCACATAGGCGATCTGGTTGGCGATCGCGAGTTCGGCGTTCAGCGACGACATGTTGACGATCGCGCCGCGAATTTTCCGGTCGATCATCGCCCGGGCCGCGATCTGGGTCAGCACGAAATAGGACCGCAAATTGATGTCCATGACCCGGTCCCATTCCGCGGGATCGAGATCGAGGATAGTGCCGGGCGACACGATGCCCGCATTGTTGACGAGAACGTCGATCCGCCCGAATTCGTCGAGCGCCCGCAGGACAAGCGCGTCGCAATCGGCGTCGCTCGCGACATTGCAGGCGTGCGCGATGCAGTTCGCCTTGTGGTCGATCATGATGAGATCGGCGGCGTCGCGGTTTTTCGCGTCATTGACATCGGCCATTATGACGCCGGCGCCCGCCGCCGCGAAGGCGCGCGCGCAGGCGGCGCCGATGCCGGACGCGGCGCCGGTGACGATGACGGCCTTGCCGGTGAAATCGAGTGGGTTATCCGATGTGCGTACCATCGGCCCTATCTAGCCCGCCCGCTGGCCCGAGGGAACCGCCGCTAGCGCCGCTTTAGTGGACAATTCGCTCCAGGAACGCGCCCGCCGATGAATAGTCATACCGGCCATACGCCCGGCGGCGATAGGTGAGCACAGATCCCGCGCCGATGCCGAGATCGAGCGCGATCGCGGCCGCCGACCAGCCGGCGATCGTTCGCGCGCAAACCTGTCGCTCGCGCATCGTCAGCTCGCCATAGGCGCCTTCAAGCCGCGCCTCGATCCGCGCGACGAGCGTCGCCTCGCCAGCGGCGCCGGTTTGCGCAAGCCGCGACAGCGACGGCATCGCCACCGCCGCGAGTTCCTCGAGCCGGCGCAGCAGCGCCGCGCCGACGGGCTGGCGAAGATAGAAATTGCACATGAGGCGACCGCCATCCGTCCGATGCTCGAAACAGATTTTCTGCCGCAATTGGGGACGGTCGAAACAGAACTCGCGGTAATCGGACCGCGTGATGTCGTCCGCGCTCATCACATAGGAAGAGATCGCCCCCGCACCGCCGGTCGGAGTCATGCCCTTGATCGGATCGTCGCGGTAGAACTCGCGCGCATATCGAAAGCTGCGCTCCCGCGCCGACCCAAGAAGGCTGGCCGAGCCGAGTATCAGCGGCGCCCGGTCGCGCGACGCCACAAACGAGAACACCTCGTCGACGGGCGCCAAATGCCGCGACAGCGACAAGATCCGGTCAACGATCGGACCGGCAGCGTTGCCGTCGTCGCGGGACATTTCAGCCATCGCTCATTCTCCCTGCCCGGCCCGCCGGCGCGGGCCCCATCGCCGCGTGGCGTCTTCAGACCTGTATACAGCCTAGCACGCCGGCGATTGATATGGTCCAGTTCCAAGATCGCCCTTGAGGAGACGCATTGCCATGGCCAAGCCTTTCGCCTCGTCCGCCGACACCGCGCCGAAACAGGAAAAGCTCGAAACACTGGCGGACGGCGTCTACGCCCTGACCGCCGAGGGCGATCCCAATGTCGGCGCGATCGAGGGCGAGGATTTCCTCGTCTGCTTCGAGGCGCGCGCAACGCCCGCCGCCGCCCGCGACTGGCTGAAAAAGCTGCGCGAGCACACGAGAAAGCCGGTCAAATATCTGGTGCTGACCCATTACCACGCGGTCAGGGTTTTAGGGGCCAGCGCCTTCAACGCCGAGCACATCATCGCCAGCGATACGACGCGCAAACTGATCGAGGAACGCGGCAAGGAAGACTGGGCGTCGGAATTCGGGCGGATGCCGCGCCTGTTCAAGGAGCCGGATGGCATTCCCGGCCTCACCTTCCCGACGCAGACTTTCGCCAACGCGTTCGAAATCCCGCTCGGCGGCGATCGCGGAAAGATCGAGCTGAAATTCTGCGGACGCGGCCACACCGCCGGCGACATCGTCGCCTGGCACGCAAAGACCAAAACCCTGTTCGCCGGCGATCTGGTCGAGGCCGAAGCCGCGCTCTATACCGGCGACGCCTTTCACATGGACTGGGCCGCGGGAACGCTCGACAAGGTGAAGGCCTATCGCGCCGAGAACCTCATCGGCGGACGCGGTGCGGTCGCGCGGGGAAACGCCGCCTGCGACGCGGCGGTCGAACAGACGCGCGAATTCCTCAACGTGATGATCCGCGAGGTCGGCGCCGCGCACCGCCGCAAGGCGACGCTGAAGGACGCTTTCGAAGCGACGCACAAGGCGCTGGCGCCGAAATTCGGGCGCTGGCCGATTTTTGAACATTGCCTGCCCTTTGACGTGCAGCGCCTGTGGGATGAATTCGACGGCATCGACTGGCCGCGCATCTGGACGATGGAGCGCGACCGCGAGGTCTGGGCGCGGTTGCAGGGCTGAACCATATGGCGAGACCGACCGGCATCCCCGTCTGGAAAGATCTCGGCGTCACCCCGCCGCCGCCCGCCGGAACCATTGAAGAAGCGCCGATCGTGATTGTCGGCGGCGGCCCGGTCGGCCTCGCCATGGCGCTCGATCTCGGGCGCCGCGGCCATCGGATCATCGTGGTGACGCGCTGGGATTTCCTCCCCGCTTATTCAAAGGCGATCTGCTGGTCGAAACGCTCGCTCGACATTCTCGACCGTCTCGGCGTCGGCGGAAAACTCGTCGACAAGGGCGTCACCTGGAATGTCGGCAAGGTGTTTCGCGGCGACAGCAAAACGCCGGTCTACGAATTCGACATGCTGCCGGTGAAAAACCAGAAGCGGCCGGGCTTCATCAACCTGCAGCAATATTACGTCGAGGAATATCTCTACGACGCGGCGTCGATGATGCCGAATATCGAGATACGTTCCGGCCATGAGGCGACAAAAGTTTCTGCCGACGCGACCGGCGCCTTGATCGACATCGCCTGCGGCGACGTCAGCTACAAGATCCGCGCCGACTGGCTGATCGCGTGCGACGGCAACAAATCGTCCGTGCGCGACATGATGGGCCTCGATTTCGACGGCCGCGTCTTCGAGGACAATTTTCTGATCGCCGATATCACGATGAAGGAAGAGCGCCCGTCGGAGCGCTGGTTCTGGTTCGATCCGCCGTTCAATCCGGGCCAGTCGGTCCTGCTCCACAAGCAGCCCGACGATATGTGGCGCATCGATTTTCAGGTCGGCTGGAACATCGACCGCGACGCGGTGACCCGCCCGGAAAATGTCGAGCCGCGCCTGCGCGCGATGCTCGGCGACGGCGTCGCCTTCAAAAAGGAATGGTACAGCGTTTACACCTTCCAGTGCCGGCGCATGGCGCGCTTTCTCCACGGCAGGGTCATTTTCGCCGGCGACAGCGCGCATCTCGTCTCGCCTTTCGGGGCAAGGGGCTGCAATGGCGGCTTTGCCGATATCGACAATCTCGGCTGGAAACTCGACCTCGTCATCAAGGGCGAGGCGCCCGAGAGCCTGCTTGAGACCTATAATGACGAAGCGATCACCACGGCGGACGAAAACATCCTGAATTCAACGCGCTCGACCGACTTCCTGACGCCCAAATCCGCGATCAGCGCGGCCTTCCGCGACGCCGCCCTGACGCTTGCGGCCGAATATCCCTTCGCCCGGCCTTTCGTGAATTCGGGACGCCTTTCAACAGCCGTCGCCTATCCGCAAAGCCGGCTCAGCAGCGAGGACGAGGACGACTGGCGCGGCGGGGTGCGGCCCGGATTTCCGCCGCTCGATGCGCCCTTCGGCGACGC
>MEMM01000050.1:0-1768 GCA_001767925.1 Alphaproteobacteria bacterium RIFCSPHIGHO2_12_FULL_63_12 | reverse complement strand
CGATCTTGGCGTCCTCATCGAACGCTATGAGCTGACGCCGGGCGCCGCCTATCTCTTCCGCCCCGACCAATATGCGGCGGCGCGCTGGAAGAAACCGACGCCGGCGAAAATCGCGGCGGCGCTGAACCGCGCCAAAGGCAAGTGACATGGGAAAGTGAAATGGGAAAACTCAACACCCTTCCGAATGTCGCCGACCCCGACAGCCTCTATCAAAAACTGATCGAAGCGCATGCAGGTCTTTCCGACGCGCAGTCGACGGCGCTCAACGCGCGCCTCATTCTCCTCCTCATCAATCACATCGGCGACAAGTCAGTGATCGAGGAAGCGATCGACGCAGCCAAAGGCGCGAAGGAGTGAACTGGAGCGGGTAGCGGGAATCGAACCCGCGTCTTTAGCTTGGAAGGCTTTTCCTCCAAGATTTTTCACATCCTTGGCCCGCCGGCGAGAATCACAGAAAGTCTATATGTTACAATGTGATATTTGAATATTTGACTTTGCCGCCGTAAGATCAACTTTTCCGAAATTGGCCCAATTTTGGCTCCAAGTGCTAGCGATTTGCTAGCGGGGATTTTCCCGCTAGCATCCGGTGGGCTTACCAAAAAAACAGTTTCAACACTCCAACTTCGCGACCTGGATATGAAAATCAAAGCCAAAATAACAAAGCGATCCGTAGACGCACTGAATTCGCCTGACGGCAGAGAAACGCGGCTTTGGGACACCGAACTAAACGGCTTTTGCGTCCGAGCTTATCCCTCTGGGCGCAAGGTCTACTCCATCACCTACCGAATTCGAGGAAGGTTTCGTTGGTGCACGATTGGCAAGCATGGCGATCCCTGGACTGCAGAAGCCGCGCGAAAAAAAGCGCAGGAGTTGATTGGCGAGATCGCGAAGGGGAATGACCCAGGGTCTCAAAGAGCGGTAGCGAATCTGCGCGCGATTACCGTGACCAAGCTGATCGACATTTACCTCGAAGAAGGCCCGCGCGACCGACCGGACAAGCGAGCTTCAAGTTGGGCCAACGACAAATGCTATCTCAATAACCATGTACGCGCCCTACTCGGGAAGCGTGTCGTCGATGAACTGCGGCCAACGGATATCGCACAATTTCAAAGCGACGTACTGAACGGTAAGTCTGCGCGTAAAAAGCCTGCTGGTCGCGGCAAACCGGTGAAAGGCGGCTCGGGCGCAGCCGCGCACGCAGTTCGCTCCTTCTCCGCCGCCCTAGGCTGGGCAGTTGATCGCGAACTTATCAAAAGCAACCCGTGCGACCGAATGCGAAAGTTGCAAGATGGAGCGCGCGAACGGTATTTGAGCGAGGACGAAGCTAGAAGGCTGTTTTCGGCGATCGAGGATTTGCTGGAAGAGAAAGCGATTGCACAGGATCAGGTCGACTGTATCGAGCTGATTTCCTATACGGCAGCGCGACGTGGCGAAATTCAGGGATTGCGGTGGCGAGAGGTCGATTTCGAGCGGAAGTTTCTCATATTGCCGCCGCTGCGCCACAAGACCGGCGGAACCAATCAACCGAAAGTAATCCCTCTGTCGGGTCGTTGCATCGAGATCCTGAGACGCCGCCGTTCGAGCGCCCCCAACAATTCAGAATTTGTATTCCCATCAAATCAAAGCTGCCCTGGGCACACCACAAATATCCGGCATACATGGGGAAAGATACAAAAACGCGCGGGACTTGAGGACTTCAGAGTGCACGATTTCCGGCACGCTTATGCGTCATTCGCGATCAACTCTGGCCAGTCGCTGAAGATGATCG
>MEMM01000049.1 GCA_001767925.1 Alphaproteobacteria bacterium RIFCSPHIGHO2_12_FULL_63_12 | reverse complement strand
CCACAAAAGGGTCGCCGAGCGGACCACGCCGTCGCGGTCGGCGGGCAAGGCGGAAACGGTGAGACTTGCCGCCGCCGCCAAGGCCGGGCTTAGCGGCGCGCTAAGGCGCACGCCCGGAAGCCCGAAATATTGCGCGCCCTCTGCACCAATCGATTTCGATGACGAAGCGTCCGCCCGTTCGAGCGTTAGATGCGCGTAATCGCGCGCCGCGGACATTCCGCTGACCGCGACCGCGCCCTTCGTCGTCGCGAATGCATCGGCCAGCATTTTGTCGGTGCTGGGCAATAGCGCGAGCTGCTGGGCGAGCCGCTCATCGCGCGCGCCGGCAAGCCAGAAATCGCCGATCGTCTCGGGCGACAGCGGATCAGGCCGGTCGACGCCCTCGACGTAAACGACGCCTTTGGCCCCTGCCTCGGCGCTGGCGGAAACAAGGCCGGCGATCAGTGATCGCGGCCACGGCCACGGGCCGACCTTGTCGATGCTTTCCTGGTCGATTTCAACGATCTGGATCGGCGAGGAGGCCGAAATTTTCGCCGGGAACAGACGCTGATAGAGGTCGAACAGATGCTCCCGGGCGCCGCCATGGCGCGCGTCGGCATTAGCGAGCGTCATGATCGCAAGCGCCGCCATCACCACGACCATTGCCAGCAGCGGCAAGGCCCCTAGCCAGCGCAGGCGCCCACCAAATCCAGATCTAGCCGCCAAAATTCTCTCCGAAACCCCAATCCGCGCCGTCAACGCCCAAATGGGTTAACGGCGTTCACCATAATTCAGGATGAATTTATCATCCCAAGCTAGGCTGCCACAATGCAAGAGGTACGCCGTTTAGATGGCGTTAACCACCGAGCCGGCGAGAGAAATGCAACCAGCCGCCTATAAAATCGACGTTCGGGACGGGCTGATGCGCCTCGACGCGTCCGGCGACTGGCTCGCCCGGCACCTCGGAGCGCTCGACAGCGATTTGAGGGCGTTCGAGGACGATACCGTCGGCAGGGACGTCCTCATCGACGTATCGGCGGTCGGGCGCCTCGACACCGCCGGCGCGATGGTCCTCGAACGGATTTTGCGCTCGTGTTCCCAGCGAAGCGACCTGTCGAGAATCATCGGCGCCAGCCCCGCCCACCAGCAATTGCTCGACAATGTGCGGCCGCATGTTGCGCCATGCGAGGTCGAGCCGGTCCCGCGAAACGCCTTCTTGTCGATGGTGCAGCGCCTCGGGCGGGGCGTCGTCGAGGGGTATTACGCCTCGATCGACGTGCTGAACTTCATCGGCCTCACGCTGACGACGTTTGCGCGCGTCATCCGCAATCCGCAGCGCCTCAGGGTGACCTCAATTATCTATCACATGGAGGAAGCCGGAATCGACGCCATGCCGATCGTCGGACTGATGTCGTTCCTGATCGGCGCGGTTGTCGCGTTCATGGGCGCCAAGATCTTGCGCCTGTTCAACGCTGAAGTCTTCACGGTTGAACTCGTCGGGATTTCGGTCCTGCGCGAATTCGGCGTGCTGCTTGCCGCGATCCTCGTCGCCGGACGGTCAGGCAGCGCCTTCACGGCCGCGATCGGCACGATGAAAATTCGCGAGGAAATCGATGCATTAAGGGCGCTCGGCCTCGATCCCATTGAGGTGCTGGTTTTGCCGCGCGTCATCGCCTTGATCATCTTCATGCCGATCCTCGCCTTCATGGCCTCGATCCTCGGGGTCATCGGCGGCGGCGTCGTCGCCGCGACCGCGATGGACATATCGCCCGCGTTCTTCGTCGGCCGCCTGCAGGAGACGATCGCCCTCTCGAACTTCTGGGTCGGACTGATCAAGGCGCCGTTTTTCGCTTTCGTCATCGCGATCATCGGCTGCTATCAGGGCATGGAAGTCGAGGGGAGCTCCGAAAGCCTCGGGCAGCGCACCACGCTTTCCGTCGTGCAGTCGCTCTTTGTCGTGATCATTCTCGACGCCTTCTTCGCCATGTTCTTTCTGGAGATCGATTTTTGATGGCTGGCGACGCTACATTCGAGAAAGTGATTGAAGTCGCGGGGCTGCGCACGCAGTTCGGCGACAACATCATTCACGAAAACCTCGATCTCGCCGTGCGCAGGAACGAGATTCTCGGCGTTGTCGGCGGCTCGGGCAGCGGCAAATCCGTATTGATGCGGGCGATTATCGGCCTGAAACGGCCGTCGGCCGGAACCGTCAAAATATTCGGCGAGGACTTCTACGCCAAATCGACCCGGGAACAGATCGAAACCGAGCAGCGCTGGGGCGTGATGTTTCAGGGCGGCGCGTTGTTCTCGTCGCTGACGGTCGCGCAAAACGTCATGGCGCCGATCAGGGAGCATCTGAAGCTTCCCGAAGAGCTCGCCGCCGATATCGCCGCCATGAAAATCTCAATGTCCGGCCTGCCGCCGGAAGCTTCCGCCAAGTACCCGTCGGAGCTGTCGGGCGGCATGAACAAACGCGCCGGTCTGGCGCGGGCGCTGGCTCTCGATCCGGAAATCGTCTTCCTCGACGAGCCGACGGCGGGCCTTGACCCCATCGGGGCGGAAAACTTCGACCGGCTGATCGTCAACCTCAAGACTTCTTTAGGGTTAACCGTGTTTATGGTGACGCACGATCTCGATACGCTGCACGCGACCTGCGACCGGGTGGCGGTGCTGGCGGAGAAGAGGGTGATTGCGATCGGAACGCTCGACAACGTTCGCCGTTCCAGCCATCCATGGATCCAGGAGTATTTCTCCGGTCCGCGCGGCCGGGCGGCGCTGTCGGCCAAAGGGGCGTACGCCGATCCTTCGGCGCAAGAGGGTTGAGGAATGGAGACGCGCGGCAGTTACGTGTTTGTCGGCTCGGTGGTGCTGATCGCCATTGCCGCGGCGTTCCTCGCCATCCTTTTCCTTACCCAGACGAAACAGGATTACGACGAGTACGACATCATTTTCCGCGAGCGCGTATCGGGTCTTTCCGTCGGCGCCGCGGTCAGCTTCAACGGCATCCAAAAAGGCGAAGTGCGCGAACTGACGATCGCGCCGGATAATCCCTCGATCGTTATCGCGCGCGTGCGGGTCGATAGCGACACGCCGGTCAAAACGGACACCAAGGCCGAACTTGAACTTGTCGGTTTCACCGGCCTTGCGATCATCCAGCTTGTCGGCGGAAGCGCGGACGAAGCGTTGCTGAAGGACGTGACTCGCGGCGTTCCCCGCATCGAAGCGGACGCTGGCGGCATCGCGCAGATTCTCGCCGGATCGAACGACATCATCGCAGCGGCGAACCGCCTGCTTTCTGAAGAAAACACCAAGGCTTTCACCCGCGTCCTCGCCAATATCGACACCCTGACCGGAACTTTCGCCGGGCAGCAGGACAATATTTCGGCGACCATGCAGAATCTTTCCGTCGCCTCGGCCAAGCTCGCGCGCACCGCCGACAGCCTCGACAAGATCATGGCCGAGGACGGCCCGCAGACCGTCGCCGAAGCGAAAGCGACGCTCGTCGAGACCAAGGCGATGGTTGCGGAAATGCGCGGCGCGATCGCGGAGAACCGCGAGTCGATCCGCGTCTTCACCGATCAGGGCCTGGCGCAGGTCGGTCCCGCCGTCGCCGAAGCGCGGCAGATGTTCCGGACGCTCGATCAGGTGCTGCGCGAGATCGATCGCGACCCGCGCGGTTATCTCCTCGGCGAGTCGACGCCGCGATATGAAGGGGAAAGCAAATGAAACCGACGAGCCTCGCGAAGGTGACGCGTCTGGCCGCGCTCGCCGCCGGCGTTCTGGCGCTCTCCTCCTGCATCTCGGTCCTTCCCGACGCGCCGCCGGCGTCCGCGCGCTATCTGGTGACGGATGTGAGCGTCACTGAGAGCCGCGCGCCCGTCGCCTGGACGCTCGGCGTCGAGGAGCCGGATGCGACGCTCGCGTTCAATACCGCGAAGATCGCTCTTTCGCGTGAGCCGGCGCGCATCGAATATTATGCGGGCGGCGAGTGGGTCGACCGCGCGCCGCGCCTTTTGGGCGCTGCGCTCGTCCGCAGCTTTGAAAACACCGGCGTCGTCAAAGGCGTCGGCTCGCGCGTGACGCTGCCGATTTCGACCTTCGCGTTGCAAACCGACATCCGCAGACTGACGATCACTTCTCTCGGCGGCGCGCAAACGGCGGACGTCGCGATCTTCGCGCGCCTCACCAATGGACGCAGCCTTGTCCACGCGTCGAAACTCTTCACCGCGCAAGAGCCTGTCGCCGCCGATAACGCCGGCGCCGCCGCGGCCGCGCTCAATGCGGGCCTCGAAAAGGTGCAGCGCGAGTTGGTCGTCTGGACGCTGGATGAAGCGGACCGGGCGGCATCGGCGCCGAAGTCCTGACGACCGCCTTTACGCGAAATAGCCGACCGTCGCGCCGACGAGCAGGTAGACGCGGCCCAAGGGCGAAGAGAGATATTCCTCAAGCTCCTCATCCGCCGTCGCTGAGGTCGTCGCGTCTTCGAGCAGGCGTTCAAAGCCTTGCAGGAAATCGTGGATGCCTTTTTCAAAAACCTTGTCGCGGGCCGACTCGCCGCGAATGCGCCGTTTGACGTCGGCTTCGTTGAGACGGAGCAGACGGTTGGCAAAGACGTTCCGGTCGCCGCGCTCGAAGCGTTCCAGCAGCGCCGGCGGCGGCTCGCCGTAAAGGCGCGATTCAAGATCGAGCGTGAACGCCTGCAATTCGCCGATGATCCGGATCGCGGCGTTGGCGGTCGCGCGCTCATCGACGGCGCGCCGCGCTTCGGCGCCGAGATCGAGCGGTTCGGCCTCGTCGGTTTTTGAGAGGATTTCGCGCCAGGAGACGTCATCCTTGCGCGCCTTGCTGTCGGCGCGACGGGGCTCTTTGCCGCGTGAGATTTCATCGGCGAGATCGTCAAGGCGCGAGGCGGTCGGTCCCTTGGCCGTCGCGGTCGCCGGCCGCCGCCCGAGTTCAAGAATGTTCGACGGCGGCTCCTTGACGCGAAATTCGGGCGCGCGCGCCGGCGCCGGCTTTTCCTTCTGAAGTTCCTTCGCCGCCAGTTCCTTCTGCGCGGCGAGCTCCGCCTCGGCGCGCGCGCGCTTTTCTTCTTCCGCCTTGGCGGCGCGCTCGGCCTCAAGGCGCGCCATGGCCTCCGCTTCGGCTTTCGCGGCGCGATCATGGTCGGCGCTGCGCGATTTCTGGATGGCCGCCTGCGCTTCGGCGAGGCGCGCGGCCGCTTCCTGTTCGCGCAGCTGGTTTTCGGCGAGGGTCGACAGGCGTTCGGTCTGCGTCGCGATCGCTTCGGCGAGGCGGTCGGCGCGGCGGCGCTGCTCGTCGATCAGCGATTCAAGCCGCGCATTTTCGGATTCGAGCGCGGCCCGCGCGGCGGCGAGTTCCTGATTGCGCTGGGCGATTCTTTCGGACGCCGCCGCGGAAATGCCGATCGCCTGATCGGCGCTTTCCTTGGCGAACTCGCTCGCCTTTTTCACTTCGTCGGAGGCGTCGCGCGCGGCGGTCGTTGCAAGGCGCGCCGCTTCCGAGACGAGCTTTGCCGCCGCCGAGGCGCGGTCAGCGTCGTGCGCCGCCGATTCAACGGCGCTGCGCGTCGCCGCCTGCACGTCCTCGACCGCTTGCGCGGCGGCGTCGGTGACGCGCTTGGCTTCGCGCGCGGCGAACTCGATCGCCGACTGGGACGCACGCTCGGCTTCGCTGCGGGCGACTTCAATCGCGTCGTCGGCGGCCTTGCGGGCGCGCTCGGCCGCCTGTCCTGAAAACATCCCGACATTGGCGGCGTTGCGCGCGGCGGATTCCGCGGCGGCGTCAGCAACGCGCGAGGCGATCTCGCTCGCGCGCTTGACCTCAGCCGCCGAATTTTCGATCGATCCCGAGGTCGCGCGCATGTTCTGATCGGCGTCGAGAAGCGCGGCCCCCAGCGCTTCAAAACTCATCAAGGCGCGTTGCGCCGCGGCCTCAAGGCGCGCCAGACGCTCATCAAGACGCATTTCCGCGGCGCTCGCCGCGCCGTCGGCGTTTTGAAGCGCTTCGATATTGGCGTGCGCTTTTTCCGCGATCGCGGTCGCGAAATCGTCGGCGCGTTCATTCAGCGTTTCGGTGAGATCGATCAGGCGCGCGCGTTCGGCGGCGACGCGCTCGGCGGCGGTCGAGGTCTTGCTCTCGACCGCGGCGCCCGCCTGTTCGATCGCGCCGACATGTTGGCGGATCATGGCTTCGGCCGAGGCAAGGCGGATCAGCGCGTCGTCGATTCCGGAATTCAGCTCGGCCATCTGTCCGCGGACGACCGCGCCGACGGTCTGCACGTTCACGATCGCCGTCTCGTCAGGACGGAGGAGCTGCTGCGCCGACAGGGCGACCGCTTCCGACCGCCCGATGATGTTCATGATATGAAGCGCGAGATAGCCGAGGAGCCACAGCGCCGGCGCAACAATGAAGCCGAGCGAGACCGCCCACGCCGTATAGGCCATGTCGAGGCGGTAGCCCTTGAGCGAGCCGACCTCGTTCCAGTAGCCGATGGTGGTCGCCAGCGGCCACCCGACGACGACGAGAAAGAATATGAAAACGGCGAGGAAACGCGCGGCGAAATAAAGTTCGCGCCCGAGCCGCGCCGCCTGCCGACCGTTGCCGCTCAGCTGCGCGGCCGCCCAGGATTCAAAATTGCGATATTCGGGCGTCGCGGCGGCGTCCTCGCCCGTCTCGACGATGCCCTGAAACCGCACCTTCGACCGGCCGAGAGTTCGCTCGCCGTCCGCTCCCCTGGGGGAAGCGTCTGTAAACTCGGCTGAATTCGTCATGACCTCGCCCGGCGCCTCAAGCGATGCCAATAGCCCAAAAAGGAGGCAAGGCCAATTCCGGGGAAAGGCGCGGACATTTTCCTGCGCCGCCGCGGGTTAATTCGCCCACGCCCGCCGCTGCCGGGCGAGAGCCGACTGGCGGACATAGAGGCGGGCGAGGGGACGGGAGGTGAGGCGCGCGGCGGCGACCCCGAAGAGGATCGCCAGCGTGGTGACGGTCAAAATCGCGTCGGCGTCGATCAGCGCCGGATTGCCAAGAAGGGTCATGACGAACAGGGCGGAAGCCGCGCCCGGCGCGCCGCCGAACCAGGCGAGAAACATCTGGCTTTCCTTCGGCAGGATCGGCGTCTGCAAGATGGCGAGGCGCGGCCCCGCGCGCATCACCGTCACCGCGGCGAGGGCGAAAACGATCGCCAGCATGTC
>MEMM01000048.1:19460-29843 GCA_001767925.1 Alphaproteobacteria bacterium RIFCSPHIGHO2_12_FULL_63_12 | reverse complement strand
TCGGGCGCGGGGCCCTGCAGCGCGCTCATCGGCAACGCCTGGGCGGTCGGCATGATATAAAGCGGATCCTGGAAGGGAACCACGGGCGGGCTTGGCCGAGCGATAATGCTCGGAACGCCGGAATCAGGAAACACCAGTCCCGACTGCGGAACCTGTCGCCCGTCAATGACGTCCGAAGCTTTCGCCACGGTCGCGGCGGACGTGCCGCCCATCAGCATCATGCCGAATTTCAATGCATCTCTTCTGTCGTGCATATTTTCTCTCTCTTCTCGTTTCGCGCCGATTTACGCGACGTTCGCGTTGATCTGCTTCACCGGGGCTTGATGTCAGGCAGGCGAAAGCAACCCGCGCGAAAATTCCGCGCACAAATTCTCCCGTCTTTTTCAAGCGTCGATAGCAAAATTCAGAATTAGGCCGGATCGGAAAACCGGACAGCGAGGCTCGGCCCTTGATCAAGAGCGGTAAAACGTACGCCGTCTGTTTTCAGAACTTTTTTTGGATCAATCTGTCAGATTGAAGCCAGCGCTGTCGCCTTGCCGAAACTCAGCGACCGCCCCCAAATAGCCTCCCGTTTGGCTCCCGAGATTCGGGACCCCAGCGCTCTGCCAGTTCGATTTTCGCGCTCTCCCGGCGAAAACCGCACTTCTCTCCGACGCCGACCATAGGAGTGAATCGACGTAAAAAACAGCCAGTCGCCAAGGGAAGATTAGAACGTGCGTTCTGACTTTTTCGCATGTGCAACATTTTCTTTTTTTACTATTAATTCCAGCGATTAACGCGTTCGTGGAATTTCCGCTGCGATGTATCTGGAAAAATATTCAGGGAACGGCTCTAAATTCAAACGATGTCAGCCATTCGCACCGATAACGATTCATTCAGCGCCGCAGCGGTTGTCGGCGATCCTTTTGCGACGGCGTTGGGCGAGCACCGAATGCTCGATCAAGCCTCGCTCGACCGGCTGCACCGGGCGAAAGGCGCATCGAAAGAATCGTCGACTATTCTTGTCCAGCAGCTCGGTCTTCTGGGCGAAGACGAGTTGCTGAAATTCCTCTCAACAATCACCAAGCTGTCGACGACGAAGCAATTGGGACTAAAACTTTCGGCGGAGACCTGCTTACCCGGCTTCAACAAGCGCTTTCTCAAGAGCGCCCGGATGTTTCCGCTGGAATTGGCGGATGGACGCGCCGCCGTCGCCATGGCCGATCCCTTTAATATCGCGGCGGCTGAAGCGATCGCCTACAAGCTTGAAAAGCCGGTCGTCCGGCTGATCGCCTCGTTGAGCGAGGTGGACGCGGCGCTGCAGGATTTCGCGCCCGACGCAAACACCGCAAAGGCGCCGAACGCGCAAGTCTCCGCCGCCGACCTTGAGGCGCTGCAAGATCTCGCGAGCGGCGCGCCGGTGATAAAAACCGTGTCGGGCATCATCGAAAAGGCGTGCGCGCTTGGCGCCTCCGATATCCATTTCGAGCCGACCGAAACGGACCTTCGTGTCCGTATGCGGATCAACGGCGACCTTCAGGATATGGAGCCGATCAACTATTCGCTCAAACTCGCGGCGATATCTCGTTTGAAAATTCTCGCCCGCATGGACATTGCGGAAACCCGCCTCCCCCAGGACGGTCGCGCCAAAGCGGCCGTGCGCGGCAAGGATATCGACTTGCGCGTCTCGTCCGCGCCGACCCTACACGGCGAGAGCATCGTTATCCGCATCCTCGATCGCAGCGCGATGAAACTCGACCTGGCGGCGCTGGGTTTTTCCGAAAATAACCGGCTGGCGCTCGAAGGCGCGCTCTCGGCGCCGAACGGGCTCGTGTTCGTCTCGGGACCGACCGGCAGCGGCAAGACGACAACGCTATACGCGGCCCTATTGAAGCTCAACCAATCGACGCGAAAGATATTCACGGTCGAGGATCCGGTCGAATATCGCCTCGCCGGCGTCAATCAGGTGCAGGTCAATCCGAAAATCGGCCTCACTTTCGCCAGCGCCTTGCGCTCCCTCCTGCGACAGGATCCGGACATCATGATGGTCGGCGAGATTCGCGACGGAGAGACGGCGCAAATCGCCGTTCAGGCCGCGTTGACCGGCCACCTCGTGCTGGCGACGATCCACACCAACAGCGCGGCCGCAACCGTCACTCGCCTGATTGACATGGGCGTTGAAGATTATTTGATCGCGTCCTGCGCCGGCGGATTCGCGGCGCAGCGGCTTGTCGGAACGCTTTGCCGCAAATGCGCGGGCTCGGCGCCGGCGCCGGCGAAAATATTTGAACGGTTCGACGTTTCGCTCAACGAACGCACCACCGTCGGCCGCGCGGTCGGGTGCCCCGACTGCCGTGGAACCGGATATTCCGGCCGAACGACGGTCAGCGAAATCATCCGCGTCACGCGCGACATCGAAGAAGCGATCGCTCGCCGCGCGACCGCCGCCGAGATCGAGCAAATCGCCATCGCGCAGGGCGCGCGCATGATGATTCAGGACGGCCTGGATAAAGCCCTGTCAGGCGTCACCTCGATCGAAGAGGTGCTCAGGGCCGTGAGGACATAGCGCGCGGTGAGCGACTTTACCTACAAGGCCTACGACTCGCGCGGCGTCCCGGTCAGCGGAGAAATCAACGCGCCCAGTCGCGATGAAGCGCTCGCCATGATCCGCTCCCGCGGCCTCACGCCGTATCGCGCCGAAGCGCTTGCCGATCAAAAGACGTTGCTTCCAATATCGCTGCGCAGCGCCCGCGTCAGAATCCCGCGCAAATCCGCGGCGCTCTTTTATCGCGAGCTTGCCGTCATGCTCGGCGCGGAATTGCGAATCGAACAGGCGCTCGCAATTGTTGAACGGCTTTTCCCTAAAAAGGAGCAAGCGGCGATCATCGCCGATTTGCGCGAAAAAATTCGTCAGGGCCGTTCACTCTCCTCCGCGCTTCGCGACTATCCGGAGTCGTTTGAAACTTTTGAAATCGCCCTCCTTCGAAACGGGGAAGTTCGCGGCGATATCGCCGGCGCCGCCGCGATGGCGGCCGATCTTCTCGAGCGATCGCTGGCGGTCCGGGGAAAGTTCATTTCAGCAATGATTTACCCGGCGATCCTCGCTTTCGCGGCGACGGCGGCGATTCTGGTTGTCGCTCTCGTTTTGGCGCCGACGATCCTTCCGATGTATGAGCGCGGCGGCGCGACGCCGCCATTCGCGTTTTCGGCGCTGATCGCCTTTTCAAACCTTCTTCGCGGGTGGTGGTGGGCGATTTTTTTGCTCTTCGCGGGCGCCGGCATTTGGTTTGGGCGCGCGCTCGCCAATCCTGATTTTCGCCGACGGATCGACACGGCGGCGCTGGCGCTCCCGGTGATCGGCGGCGCGATCGCCAACAGCGAGGCGGCGCGCGTCAGCCGGACGCTCGCCTCGTTGCTGAAAGCCGGCGCTCCCCTGACCGACGCTCTCGCCGAAGCGTCGGAAGTATTCGGCAACGCCGCGTTTCGCGATTATTTTCGCGGCGCGCGCGAGCGGGTGCGCCAAGGCGATTCGCTCAGCAGCGCGATCGCGGACATGCCGGCGTTTCCGGCTACCGTTCGCCATTTCATTCTGGTCGGCGAGCAGACCGGTCGGCTCGCCGACATGCTGTCGCACGCCGCCGGCTATGCGGAAGCGAGCGCCACCCGCAGCATCGACCGGATCATGACTTCGCTTTCACCGATTTTGACTCTGGTGATGGGCGTCCTTGTCGGCTCGCTCATCGCCGTCGTTCTATCAGCCATTCTCGGCGCCAATGAAGTTCTCGTCGGATAAATGCGCACGCTCCAGGGGCGTCACCTTGCTCGAAATGCTCGTCGTGCTCGCGATTCTTAGCATGTCGATCGTGCTTTTCGCACCGATGATCGTCGCCGGCGCGGAAAAAAACCGGGGATTGAGGGACGCGGAAAGCATCGCGACGGCTCTACGCGCCTCGCGCGCCGACGCAATCGCCGCCAACCGCGCGATAGATTTTATCTTCGACGCATCAGAGCGAACATACGGCATTGAGGGGCAGAAACCGTTCGCCCTGTCGCCCGGCGTGACCTTGGAATTCACCGGCGCGCGGGAATTGATGACGCCGTCCGGCGCTGGCGTCATCCGCCTGCATTCAGACGGCGCGTCGTCAGGCGGCGTCGTTCGGATCATTTCGAAGCATGAATCCGATGTGATCGAGGTCGACTGGCTGACCGGGGCCGTGCGGCTCAACCGCGAAAGGCGGCAGTGATGCGTCAGCTTACGCAGCGCGGCTTCACCATCATTGAAGCGCTCGTCGCGCTGATGATCCTGTCAATCGCTGCTACCGCCGTCATGTCGGTGTTCGCCGTCGGCGCGCGACAGATTGAAAGCCGAACCGCCCGCTATGAACTCTATCGCGAGGCCCAGTCCCGTCTGTCGATGCTGAAGGCGGAAGTCCGCGCGGCGGCGCTCGCATTCGACCGTGAAACCGTTGTCGACGGCCTCAAAATTCGGGAAGCGGCGCAGCTCGCACAGATCGCCGGCGGCCCGGAAGATCCGGCAACGCTGTTTGAAGTGGCGGTTTTCATTACCGATCCGTCGGCGGAAAATAATCGCCGGGTCGAACTCTCCGGGTTCGTCATTGTGGAGCCCGCACAGTGACCGCAAGAGCGCAAAGCGGCATGACCTTGCTGGAAACGCTGATCGCGCTCGTCATATTATCGCTCGCGATCATAGCCGCCATGTCGATGACAAGTTCGGCCAGGGTTCTGAACGCCGCCGCACAAAAGCGGCAGCAGAATATCGAAAACGCCTATGCCTTATCGTTCCTGACCGCGCAGTTTGAAAATATCGCGCCGGCGGTGCGCGAAATTCGCAATGGCGTTCCGATTCTCGATTTTTACGGATCGCAAAGCGAAATGCGATTTGTTTCCGCGTCACGGTCCGAAGCCGAGACGCCGGCGCTTCAGCGAACCGCCATCCGCACGGCCGACGGCAAGCTCGTGATCGGCCGCAATCCCCTCACGGCGGACTCACGGGCGTCAGAGAGGGAACTTTTGACGACGTCCGGGAAACTGAAATTCCAGTATGGCGATCGAGACGCCGATGGGCGGATTGTCTTCTACGACAGCTGGGTCGATCGGGACCGGCATCCCGCCCTCATCGTCGTGACCATTGAATCGGCCGCCCCCGGAGATTCGCAAACGCTGTTGGCGGCGGTCCCGATGCTTTCGACGCGCTATTAAATGGCCTTTTGAAATGACCGGGCGGCGTTCCGCCGCCTATTGGGCGGCGGGCGGAAGCTTTCCAATATCCTGCCCCGCCCCTTGTCCGCCGACCACACCGTCTTCGCCCAAGGTATAGAGAAAGTATTCACGCCCCGCCGCATCCGTTTCGAAGCGATAGGGTCTTCCCCACGGGTCGAGGGGAATTTCCGCGTCCATATAGGGGCCGAACCAGTTCGACATCTCCGGCGGCGCGACCGTCAGGAGGGTGAGGCCCTCTTCCGCGGTCGGAAGTCGGCCGATATCGGCGCGGAGCGATTCAATTGCGCTTTTAAGGCTTTCAACCTGCGCCTTCGCTGCGACGGCTTTCGAACGATCGACCTGCGACAGCAGCCGGACGCCGACAAGACCCGCCAGAAGCGCGATGATCACGAGAACGACCAGCATCTCGAGCAAGGTGACCCCCTGCTGCCGCCGGGCGTCCTGATGCATTAGATTTAATCGATATAAACTGTGAAGCAAATCACACGCTCCTCTATCGTCCCGATTGACGGCCGTTGCGGTCCACACTTCCTTATCATAACAAATGAGATGAGTGGAACGCCTCGGCGGCGAGGTAATTGTAAAATCCGCCGAAGCGTTTCATGGCGCCGGCCCAAGAGCAAGACAAGAATGCGGATTTCTTCAAAGTGACCCACACGTCTGAGCAATATGACTATGCTATATCCGAAGGGATAAAGCTCTTTACGCGAATGGGCTTTGGCAATGTCTCCATTGACGACATTGTTTCCGCGTCAGGGCTCAATCGGTATGCCATTTACTCCGCCTTCGGCGCCAAATCGGATTTCTTCAAGGCCTGTGTCCGCCGATATTGCGCAACGCAAATCGAAAATCTGGAAAAATTGACGAATGATCCGTCGATCACGCCGAGAGAGGCGGTCCGCCGCAATTTGTATGCGGCGGCCGAGGAAATGTCCGCCTCTCAGGCCGGATGCCTCGTCTGCGAAAATTTTACTGACATGCGGCAATACACGCCTGACCTCGGGGAATACTGTCAGAATTTCTATTTGACCAAGGAAGCGATTTTAACGAATCTATTTTCTAAGGCGAAGCAGTCCGGATTGATCCCGGCCGACGTTGAACCGAACCACGCGGCATCCGCTTTCATGATCTTCAAATTCGGCCTCTCGAATGAAGTGAAGAGAAACTCGGACCTTGAATTGCTGAACAAACGGATCGACGCCTTCGTCTCGGCGATGTTTCGTGATTGAGCGGCGGCTGCGGATTTCGCCGCGAGTGGAAAATTCTAGCGCTGTGATCATGACCCAACGCGTTTCGCAAAATCCAGCGGCATGCGCGAACAAAGATAAATCGACCGCTCTTTCTTCATCGATCTAATCCGCTTCCCCACGCTCTATCCCTCGGTCGTCTCCCTTGTCCGCGAGATTGCGCGCGCGTAATCCACACGGCCTTCGTTTCCCGATCCGGTTTCGGCTTGCATCAGCGGGCGCCGCCTACCCGTTTAACCTTCCAGCCCGGTAGATGAACGCTCGCGCGCGGATCGCCCAAAGCCCTCTCATTTTCCCGGATCATCGACTTCGGGCGCCGCCGTCGGCGGGTTGACGGCGTTGCGCGTCGGGCCTCTGCATCGGGCGGGACGCCGTGGGCTGAAAGCTCCCGCCAACCCGAACTAGACCCGCGCCACGGATGGGTAAGGAAAATGCCGAACCGAAGACATCTCATATTGTCAGACATTTTCGTCTGATATATACAGGGGGTCACCGGGACCTTGGCCAGCAAAACGGGAGATATAGGAAAACAATGCCCCAAAGGCCCTCGACGCTCTCCTATCGCCAGATTCTGGAGGCCAATAACGCCATTCAAACAAATGGCGACGATACTTACTGGCTCTGCGTCACGCGGACTGTGCAGGAATCGAAGCTGTTTCCTGTTCCGGCCTATATGCTGCTTTCCTATTTGATGTGCTTTTACCGCTACCCGGCTCTGCTGCGGAAAATCGATCAGGCCCTGCCCGCCGAGGAAATCGGCGACCGCGCGCGCATGATGGGGGCGAAATTCGGCAACCTTCCCGGCTGGGCGATGCCGACTTTCTTTTTGCTCGGGCGCGAGATGCTTCTCAATTTCGGGATGTTGCGCCCGGAAGACGCCGCCGAGGATGTCGCCTTCGTCATGGATTTCTGGCGGCGATTCAAACTCGCGCAGCAACGCGAAGACGGTCACCTGAACGCCCGCGAATTCGGTCAGCGCGTGCAGCTTCTGCCGGAGCGCCGCGTGCAGGTCTTTCATGCAGATATGCACCGTTGCGAAATCGGCGACCGCGCGCGCATGATGGGGGCGAAATTCGGCAACCTTCCCGGCTGGGCGATGCCGACTTTCTTTTTGCTCGGGCGCGAGATGCTTCTCAATTTCGGGATGTTGCGCCCGGAAGACGCCGCCGAGGATGTCGCCTTCGTCATGGATTTCTGGCGGCGATTCAAACTCGCGCAGCAACGCGAAGACGGTCACCTGAACGCCCGCGAATTCGGTCAGCGCGTGCAGCTTCTGCCGGAGCGCCGCGTGCAGGTCTTTCATGCAGATATGCACCGTTGCCGTCCCGGCGACCGCTTGCACAAAGCAGCGCACAGCTTCCTCGCCGCCGCGTCGCAATACGGCTTCCTGATTTCATGCGAGAGCCGCGTCACGCTGAACAATAGCGGTCCCTATCGTCTCGGCGACGACCGGGAACTTATCATTCGCGATTTCACCGATCTGGCGCAGGGCGATTACCCCTGGCTCGACGGCGTCGGCGACGACATTCCCTATAACAATCTGACAGTCGCGATGGAGGTGAAGGATTGCCACTTTTACCTCATGGACGACTGGGGAAGCTTTGAATCCCGCCCGGAATTCACGGCCGACAAGCTCATCGGCGTCGGGCTCTATACTTCGGATGTCTTGAGCGAAGGATTTTTGCCGGTCGGCATGGGATCGGCGGACGAACTTGCCGCCGCGTTCGAGGCCCTGGCCGACAAGATCAAGACGGCGATCGCAGCGTTGTGGCGGCGCGTCGCCGGCTGGTCGCGCGACCAGATGATGGACGCGGGCGCGATCACCTATTTCTCGATCATCAAGGATTTCGCCCACGTCGCCGGCGTCTACCGGCATGAGGACTGGATGAGCGTCGACGAACGCGCCGATCGCTTTCGTCCCCTGCTGAACGATGAGTTCGGCCGCGACTTTCTCGGTGAAATGGTCGGGCTTGTCGATCTTCCGACGCAGCGCCTCGGCAGTCACGTCATGATGCAACACAATCGTCAGGCGGCGCGCTATTTATCGCATATTCCGCCGACCGCGCTCGACGGCGCTGGTCGATCATTGCCCGCATCAATTGCGCCGGGCGTGACCAGCCTCGGGGCGAAACAGGACCGGTACCGCACGACCGCCGGCGTATTGACCCTCGCGGACTATAACGCGCGCGCCGGAAAGTTTCGCCCGGCCCAGATGGCGCCGCGCTTCAATCATCTGAGCGACAGCTGGGTCAAATGGAATCCGGACGATCCGCGGGCTGACGAGCTTTACCGACTTGAACAGATGACTTCCCGCAACCTCAAAGATCGCGGCGCCGGACTGAGCGCCGTCGAAATCGAAAGCCTTCGCGAGGCGATATGACAGACCACGCCGCGAAATCCGCCGAACCGACGGAAGCGGAGATCGAGACGCTCATCCGCGATTTCCAGACATCCGCTCTGGTCGAATTGCACGTCAAAACCGCGACATTCGAAATCTTTCTGTCAAAGGACGCAGAACGAAAGGACTTTACCTCCCTCCCTCAGAGCCGCCCTATGGACGGTTCTGCACTTGCGCGGCCGGCGCAAGGAACGACAGGACCGACGGGGTCGCCCACCGTCGCAAAAGTCGCTTCCAAAACGCCGGCCGCGTCTTCTATTCCAAAAGATCCGCCGGAGGGCTGCCTCGCCATACGCGCGCCCTATCAGGGCACTTTCTATCGCGCGCCAAAGCCCGGCGAGCCGAATTTCGTCGAACTCGGCGCGACGGTGAAAGCCGGCGCGGATCTTTGCCTTGTCGAAGTGATGAAGCTGTTCACGGCGGTTCGCACCGACATAGCTGGCGTCATCCGCGAAATTTACGCCGTCGACGGACAAATGGTCGAAGAGGGGCAACTTCTTTTCGCCCTTGCATCGGAAAGCTGACGGCGGTGACGGTCAAACGCCTCTTCGTCGCCAATCGCGGTGAAATCGCCCTTCGGATCGTTCGCGCCGCGCAAAAGCTGAACATCGAAACGGTCGTCGGCGTTTCCGACGCCGACCGGGAAGGCGCGGCGGCCATGCTCGCCGATCGCGCCGTCGTCCTTGGACCTGGTCCCGCCGGCAAGAGTTATCTCAACCCGAAGCTCGTTGTTCACGCCGCGCGCGAGACCGGATGCGACGCCCTGCATCCAGGTTACGGCTTTCTGTCGGAGCGTCCGGTTCTCCCGCGACTTTGCGCGGCGAACGACATCGTTTTCGTCGGCCCGCAGGCCGACACCATCGAAGCGCTCGGCGACAAGCTGAGCGCGCGGGCGATGGCGCGGCGCGCCAACGTCCCGCTCGTTCCCGGCAGCGACAATATCGCAAGCGCCGCCGACGCCGCGCGGGTCGCCGACGACATCGGCTATCCCGTGCTGTTGAAAGCGTCGGCGGGCGGCGGCGGCCGCGGCATGGTGATCGCCAACAATCGCGCCGAAGTTGAAGCGGGATTTCAAAAAGCGAGCGCCGAGGCTGAAGCTGCTTTCAGCGACGGCACGCTGTTTCTTGAACGCTTCGTTCCGCGCGCGCGGCACGTAGAAGTCCAGCTGATGGGAGATGGAACCGGAAAAGTGCTGCATTTCGGCGAGCGCGATTGCTCGGTTCAACGACGCTACCAGAAGTTGATCGAGGAAGCCCCGTCGGCGGCGCTGCCGCAGCGGCTGCGTAAAGAGCTGCACCAATGCGCCGTCGCCCTCGCCTCAAGCGTCAACTACCGCAGCGCCGGAACGGCCGAGTTCCTTTATGACGTGGAGCGCGGCGAGATCTATTTCATCGAGGTCAATGCGCGCATACAGGTCGAACATCCGGTCAGCGAAATGGTCACCGGCCGCGACCTCATCGAGTGGCAGCTGAAGATCGCCGGCGGCGGCGCGCTCGATATCGAGCAAAAGGATATTGC
>MEMM01000048.1:12590-19439 GCA_001767925.1 Alphaproteobacteria bacterium RIFCSPHIGHO2_12_FULL_63_12 | reverse complement strand
TCATTCCGCGTCCCGGCGTCATTCGCCGCTGGAACCCGCCGCAGGGCGACGGCGTGCGCCTTGACAGCCACATGACGGAGGGCGCGTCAATCCCGCCTTATTACGACTCGATGGTCGGCAAGCTGATTGTCAAGGGACGCGACCGCGCCGACGCGATCGAACGGCTGGCGGCGGCGCTCGATGCGTTCGAAATCGACGGTCCGCCGACCACCATCGGTCTGCATCAGAAGATCATCGCCCATCCGGATTTTCGCGCGAACGAGATCCACACGCGCTGGCTGGAGCAAAAACTCCTTCCCTCGATCGCCGGCTAAGGAGCGCAGGACATGGCGCATATCAAATTTCTCGACGAAACCTGCCGCGATGGCCAGCAAAGCCTGTGGGGCATGCGCATGCAGGCCGGGATGGCTTATCCCGCGCTGCCGATCATCGACGAGACCGGATATTCGACCATCAGCCTCGCCGGCTCATCGCTGTTTGAAGTGCTGGTGCGCCATTGCCGCGAGGACCCATGGGCGGGTCTGGATCTGATGATGGGGCAGATCCGGAAAACGCCGGTCCGCGGCGGCATCCGCTCCAACGGCTCCGTGACTTTCGGCTTCACGCCGGATTCGCTGATGGATTTGTGGATGGAGCGGCTCTGCGTTCACGGCGTCAGAAGCTGGTGGATCTACGACGTTCTGTTCAATATCGAGAAAATGGCGCGCCTCGCGAAGCATTCGAAAAAATACGGATGCAAGGTCGCCGGAACGATGCTGTATACGGTATCGCCGGTTCACACCGACGAATTCTGGTCCGACAAGGCCGATAAGCTGTCGGCGATACCGGAAGTCGACAGCCTTCTCCTCTATGACACCGGCGGGGTCCTCGACCGCGATCGCATCAAGACGCTGGTGCCGGCGCTCCTCGCCAAATCGCGCGGGAAGCCGCTCGAACTTCACTCCAACAACATGCTCGGCCAATCCGCGAAGGCCTATGTCGACGCCGTCGAATTCGGCGTCAGCGTCCTGCACACGGCGGCGCGTTCGATGGCGAACGGGCCCTCGATTCCCTCGATCGACGTCATGGTCCGCAATATGGAGCTGCTTGGCCATACGCACGACATCGACAAGTCGAAACTGAAGCCGGTCTCGGATCATTTCGAACGCGTCGGCAAGGCCGCCGGCTATCTCGTCAATCAGAACTACGAATACGATATCACCTCGCTCCGTCACCAAGTGCCGGGCGGCATGATGGGGACGCTCCGCAATCAACTGGTTGCGCAAAACATGCTCGAAAAGCTGCCGGAGGTTCTCGAGGAAGTCGCGACCGTCCGCCGTGAACTCGGCTACCCGGCGATGGCGACGCCCTTCGCACAACTTGTGGGAACGCTCGCGGTCCTCAACATCGTCACCGGGCGTCGTTATGGTGCGGTGCCCGACGAAGTCATCCAGTACGCCGCCGGCTTTTACGGCGACCCGCCGGCGCCGATCGACCCGGCCGCGATGGACAAGATCATGTCTGCGCCGCGCGCGAAGGAAATTCTCGCCAATCCGCCGCCGCAACCGGACCTGGACGATCTGAAACGCCAGCACGGCACGCAAGATGAGGACGAGCTGATCCTGAAAGCGCTGGTGCCGGCGGCTGACATCGCCAAAATGCGCCTCACCGGTCCCCCGGCGCGCGACTTCCCGGCCCTGTCGTCGCCGGAGCTGAAGCAGGTCGAACGTTTAATGAAAGTCGCCGCCACACCTTATGTCCGGTTAAAAACCGAAACGATGGAAGTGACCGTTCGCAGATGAAACGGAGCCGTCCATGCGGATGATCGACTTCTTTGATCGCGGCGCGCGCAATGCGCCGACAAGGGCCTGCATGGCGGCGGACGGATGGAGCGCTTCCTATTCAGATGTGCGCAGCCGATCGAAGAAAATCGCCAATGCGCTGATTGACGACGGATTTGCGCCGGGCGCGCATGGCGCCGTTCTTAGCGGCAACGACCCCGCCGCGTTCGAATCGATCCTTGGAATTCTTCGCGCCGACGGCGTCTGGACCATGGCGAACCATCGCGCGTCCGCCGAAGAAAACGCCTACCTTCTCGACCTTCTCGACGTCGATTTGCTGTTCTTTCACACGGATATCGCCGACCGTATTGAAAAATTCCGGAATGAATGCCCGCGTCTTCGACGTTACGTTTCAATCGACCGACAGCATCCCGCCGCGGATGCTTTTCTCGGCGACTGGCTGGCGCGGTCGAGCGACGCGGAAGTCCCCGAAAGGCGTTGCGGGGCGCCAGATGAACTGGCCTTTCTCGCCAACACCGGCGGCACGACGGGGCGATCCAAGGGCGTCATGCTGACCAATCTCGTCTGGCAATCGCTGGTTTCAAGTCTCGCTGCGTCGATGCCGATGAAGAAGCCGCCAGTGAACCTTGTGGCGGCGCCGATGACGCATGCGGCGGGACCGCTGGCGCTCGCCAGCATGGCGCTTGGCGGAACCGTCGTCGTGCTGCCGAAATTCGAACCCGAAGCCGTGCTTGCGGCAATCGAACGATGGCGCGTGACCTACCTCTTCTTGCCGCCGACCGCGATTTACATGCTGCTCGCGCATCCGCGGGTGCGTGAATTCGATCTCTCCAGCCTTGAATATGTGTCCTATGCCGGCGCCCCGATGTCGCTGGACCGACTGAAGGAAGCGATCAGCGTTTTCGGGAATGTGATGAATGCGAGTTTCGGCCAGACCGAAGCGCCGATGTGCGTCACCGCGATGCCGCCGCACCAGCATCTCGATAACAAAGGCGAACTCGCGCATCCAGGTAGCTGCGGTCAGGCCAATCTCCTGTCGCGCGTTGAAATCATGGACGATGACGGGAACCTGCTTCGCCCCGGCCAGCACGGCGAGATCGTCGTGCGCGGCCCGCTGGTGATGGCGGGCTATTACAAAGACAAGGAGGCGACGCAGGCTGTCTCGCGTTTTGGCTGGCACCATACGGGCGACATCGGATATCGCGACGACGACGGATGGTTTTACATTGTCGATCGCAAGAAGGACATGATCATCTCCGGCGGGTTCAATATTTACCCGGCCGAAGTCGAGCAGGCGTTGCAGTCGCACCCGGCGGTGCAGGACTGCGCCGTCTTCGGCATACCCGATGAAAAGTGGGGCGAGCTGGTGATGGCCGTCATTGAATGTCGGGCGGGCGTTGAGCGACCCGCGATCGACGATTTGACCGCCCATGCGCGCACGCGCCTTGGTCCGGTCAAAACGCCCAAACGCATCGAATACGCCGACAGCCTGCCGCGCACGACCGCTGGCAAGGTTTCACGGGCCGAGCTGCGCAAACCCTTTTGGCGCGCCGCCGGGAGAGCGATCTGATGCGGGCGGTCGACATCATCGGCGTCGGGATGACGCCGTTTGGCCGCCATCTCGACAAGACGCATTCGGAGCTGGCGCAGGCGGCGGTCCGCATGGCGCTAACCGACGCCGGCGCCGGCGCGGATGCGATCGACACGACGATCTATTCAAATGTCGTGCAGGGATTTGTCGCCGGCGAGATGTCGATACCCGGCGAATACGCGCTGCGGCCGCTTGGCGTGAAAGGCGTGCGCGCGTTTCATGTCGAAGCCGCCTGTGCGAGCGGGACGATGGCGCTGCATCTCGCGTTCGATCTGGTCAGGACCGGGCTTGCAGATGTCGTGCTCGCGGTCGGCGTTGAAAAATTATATCTGGAAGATCGCGCCAAGCGCTTTGCGGTATTCACCCAGCCGCTCGATATCGAAGTTGCGCAGCGCTATCTGGCTCTCACCAAAGGACGCTTGGTCGGGGTTCCGCCCGGCTGTGAAACGCAAAGCCCGAATGTGTTGATGGAAGCCTATGCGGCGCAGGCCCGGCTCCATATGGCGACCTACGGAACGACGGCGCGCGATTTCGCCGCTGTCAGCGCCAAAAACCACATGCATTCCGTCGACAATCCGCATTCGCAATACCGCAATCCCATGTCCGCTGAAGAGGTCATGGCGGCCGCGCTTGTCTCATGGCCGCTCACCGCGCCGATGTGCGCGCCGATCAGCGACGGCGCGGCGGCAGCGCTCGTTTGCGCGTCGGAAGCGACGTCGAGATTTTCTGGCGCCGCTCCGATTCGAATTCTCTCGGCCCGATCGATGACAGGACAAGATCGCGATCCCGCCGACTATGCGCGCCATGTGACGCGACTGGTCGCACAGCATGCCTATGAGGACGCGGGCGTCGGGCCAGGCGATATCAATGTCGCAGAAGTTCACGACGCAAGTTCTTCCGGCGAGGTCATTCAGGTCGAGGCGCTCGGCCTGTCGCGCCCGGGCGAGGCCGGCGCGGACGCTGTGAGCGGCGCGCTTTCTCTCGGCGGACGATCGCCCGTCAACGTATCGGGCGGTCTGATCTCGAAGGGCCATCCGCTCGGCGCGACCGGTCTAGCGCAAATCTTCGAACTTGTTTCGCAGTTGCGCGGACGCTGCGGCAAGCGTCAAGTCGCCGGCGCGCGGCTGGCGCTGGCCGAAAACAGCGGCGGCTTTTACGGGGTCGAGGACGCGATGTCCTGCGTCACGATTTTGAGCCAAGCGTAGCCGGGAACGCTTGGTCCGGCAGCTCAACCAGCGTCTTGCGGGTCGAAGCGAAATGTTTGCGGACGGCGCGCGCCGCTTTCGCGGGATCGCCTTCGAGGACAGCGTCGGCGATCTTCCCATAGCCGCCTGCATGCAACTTGCGCTGGTCCTTCGTTTGAACAGTGTCAAACTGCGCGCGAAACAGATCGGTGCGAGCCAGCGGAATAACATTTTTCAGCTCGGTATTGCCGCCGATCTCGATCAGGAGATCATAGAATCTGCGCCGCATCTCCAGATAGGTTGCGCGGCCGTTTCCGTCGCCGTCGCGGGTAAGTGACTGGGCGATTTGCTGCAATTCGGCGACAGCGTCGCTCGTCGGCTTGTTCTGCGCCGCTAGTTCCGCCGCGAGCGTGCAAAGCGGTTCGAGCACGTCGAGAAGATCGCCGACGCCTTTGCGATCAAGCGCCGAGATGAAGGCGCCGCGATATCTGGTGAGAGTGACGATCCCAATTGCCGCGAGGCGCTTCAGGCCTTCACGCAGGGAGCCGCGGCTCACGCCGAACCTGCGCGTGAGATCCGCCTCGACCAGATGCTGGCCCGGAACCATCTGGCCGGACCTGATCCCATAGACGATACCGTCCGCGACGCACTGAATCGCGTCTTTTTCCTTAACTTTTTCACCTGTCTTCATGGGCGAAACGTCCAGAGTTGGCGCGGACAGCGGCGCATGGGTGCTTTCGCTCATTAGCGGGCTCCTTCTAGCTTATTAACCTGCTGCGACGCGACTTCTATAAGAGTTCAAGGAAAAGACTTGTTCGAGGTTCGAACGCAAGGCGCCGCAAGTGATGTCGATCTGCATGGGCGTCACCGAAATCGCCCCTTCCGCCACCGCGTGAAGGTCGGTTCCCTCCACCAGCTCCGGCTGCAGCGACATGATCTTGATCCAGAAATACGGAACACGCCGCTCGTCTTCCCGTCTGACGGGAATGAACCCGCCAGGCGGTCTTTGTCCTTGAGTCGTGATGCGGACGCCGGCGATGCGGTCAGCGTCGACATTAGGCACATTGACATTGACGAAAACGCCCGGCCGCCAGTCCATCGCGAAAAGACGATCAAGGACGGCGGGAAGATGCGCTTCGGAGGTTTCCCATTTCGCCGGCTCGGCATAGGAGCGCATCTGACTCAGCGCAACCGACGGTATGCCAAGCAACGCCCCTTCCTTCGCGGCGGCGCACGTTCCTGAGTAAAGGACGTCCTCCGCGAGATTGGGCCCTGCATTGACGCCGGACAGCAAGATGTCGGGCCGGCGTTCGCCTAGAAAAATATTGATCCCAAGCAGCGCGCAATCGGCCGGTGTTCCGCGAACGGCGAAATGGCGTTCATCCCGCTGCACATACCGGATAGGCTGCGATATCGAGATCGACTGGCTTGCCCCTGAGCGCTCTTCATCGGGCGCCACCACCCAGACATCGCTGGAAAATTGCCGCGCGATTTTCTCAAGAAGGACGATTCCGGGGCTATCGATTCCGTCGTCATTGACGATCAAAATTCTCTTGGGCGCGAGGTTCATTCGGCTTGCTTCCCTTTCCTCGGTGAAGCCATACTGTCATAATTATACATTCCAGTCCAATCATATTGTTTGACAATTTCATTCATTCAATCTTGACTACGGGCCGACACGGACATACCGATGGCGGCAGGAGGAAGCGCCAAAATGACCGACAAAGCCAAGCGCCCGGCAAGTCTTCCGATTGACGGCATCCTCTATGCGCAGGCGCCGGCGAGCCCGATCGTCGAGGCGACGCTGGGGCTCGTCCGGCAAATCGTCCGGTCCAGACTGAAAGCTCACCTTGAAACGGGCGGCCAGAGTTTTGATGACTTCGTGTTCGCCTCCCCTGATTGCGCCGTCACCAAAGATGACATCGCAAGGGTAGAGGCGATGCTGCTTTCAAGCGGGCACCGTTTCGCCTGGTCCGCCGCGATTTCCGCGCAGGAGCGGCCCGACGCCTATCATACCGGCGCGACCGGCGGCGACTTCAAGTTCGAACATCCCGAAGCAGTCGTCGAACCGGCCGGGACCGACGGCCGCGCACGACGTGGACAGGGCGACAATGTCGTTCGCCGCAGCGCCAATGTCGTCGGCGTTGCGCGCTACATCCGCACGAATGACCGGGTTCTGACGTTTCTCGCCGACGGCGTCCCACCCGGCACCATCGCGATCATCGATGATTCCGGCGGAACGCTGACGGCGCCGATTATCGATCAGTTCGCAGGCATCCTCTGCGCCGGCGGG
>MEMM01000048.1:8301-12544 GCA_001767925.1 Alphaproteobacteria bacterium RIFCSPHIGHO2_12_FULL_63_12 | reverse complement strand
TGCGAAAGATATTGTCGACGCTGAGCTGAAAAACGCTGCGGCGACCGGGCGCGCGGTCGAAGTTCGCGGCGCGTACAGCCTGACCCCTCTCGCGCGCGTCGCGCTGCAAGCGAGTTACGATCTGCATTTCGCCGAATTGCGTGAGAGCGCCGCCTTTGAAGCCGCTTACCTCGGCTTTGAAAAAATCAACCCTGACCTTAAATCCGTCATCACCGACTGGCAGACGATGAATGTTCGCGGCGAGCGGCGCACCAATGCGCACACGGACGACGATTACGACAATAAAGTGATCGACCGGCTCGTCGGCGTCCATGAGCGCGTCACTCCAGTCCTGAAGGCGTTGGCGAAAGATTTGCCGCGCCTCTCGCGTTACGCTGACAAGCTTGAGGCGGCGCTCGACAAGGCGGAAGGCGGCGGCAAGGAGTGGGTCAGCGATATTCATCGCGACAGCTACCACACCGTGTGGTTTGAGTTGCATGAAGAACTTCTGCGCATCATGGGCCGGGAGCGCGAAGAATGACTGCGGCGGCGCCGCGCTGGACATTGAAGCTCGGCCGCGGCCCCTCGCCTGACCGCTCGCTTATCGGCGGCAAGGCCGCGTCGATCGCGCGCATGCTGTCATTGAACCTTAAAGTGCCGCCGGCGTTTGTCGTCACCACCGCCGCATGCGCGGCCTATCAGGCAGGAGAGTTTCCGGCCGGTCTTGAAACCGAGATTGACGACGGCCTCGCGTGGCTTGAAGCCGAAACCGGACGTCGATTTGGAATGGGCCCGTCACCACTGCTGCTGTCGGTCCGGTCGGGCGCCGCGATTTCGATGCCGGGGATGATGGATACCGTCCTCAATCTCGGCATTTGCGACGAAACCGAACGTGCGCTCACCGTTGAAACCGGCCAGCATTCCTTCGCCCGCGACACGCATCGTCGTTTCCTCGAACTCTATGCGTCGATCGTAATGAAAGCGCCGTCGCTTCATCTCGACCCGGCGGATATGCCGGAAACATGGCGGGCCGCCATCGCCGCCGCGGCGGGCGCGGCGATTCCTGAAAACCCGCGCGATCAACTAAAAGAGGCCGTCACCGCCGTTTTCGACAGCTGGAACAGCCGCCGTGCGCGCAAATATCGCCAGCATAACGGCATCGATGACTCTCTTGGCACCGCCGTGACGATCCAGGCCATGGTGTTCGGCAATCTCGACGACTCCAGCGGGACCGGCGTCCTGTTCTCCAGAAATCCCCTGACAGGCGAGAGAAAACCGTTCGGCGAGTATTTGTCGCGCGCGCAGGGCGAGGACGTCGTCTCCGGAAAATTCACGCCGCTGCGGCTCGATGCAATGCATGATCGCGTCGGCGAGGCGCATGGGCTGTTGTTGCGCGCCTCGGAAATTCTCGAACGCGACTCGAGAGACATGCAGGATATCGAATTCACGGTGCAGCAGGGCGAGCTCTACCTTCTGCAAGCGCGATCCGCGAAGCGCGCACCGCTCGCGGCGGTGCGAGCCGCCATCGAAATGGCGCAGGAAGGATTGATCAGCAAGGACGAGGCGGTCGCCCGCGTCTCACCCGACCAATTCCGCGAACTCTCGCGGCCGCGTCTTCCCGAGGCGGCGACTGCCGGCATGACGCCGGCCGCGAAGGGCGAAGGCGCCTGTCCGGGAGTAGCCAGCGGCATAGCCGTCGGCAGTGCGGATGAAGCGGAGCGCCGCGGCGCTATGGGCGAGAGCGTCATTCTGGTTCGCGAGACAACGAGCCCTGAAGATGTCCACGGCATGATCGCCGCCCGCGCGATCGTCACCGCGCATGGCGGCGCGACCTCGCACGCCGCCGTCGTCAGCCGATCGCTTGGACGGCCTTGCGTCGTCGGTTGCGGCGACGGCGCGCTGGCGCTGATCGGCGAGACTTTGACGGTTGACGGGAGCGGGATGGTCTGGCGCGGCGCGTTAAAGCTGGTGACGCCGTCCATCGATTCCGATCCGCTTCTCGGGACGCTTGTCACCTGGGCGCGGGTGCTGGGCGATACAAAATTCGATCAGCCGTCCGGCGCGCCGACGCTGGAAGCGACGGGGAGCGCCACCTGAAATGTCTCTCGTTACCGAAGCGCGCGTTCTGCTCCATCAGTTCCTGAAAACGGATTACAAGGCGTTGCGCGCATCGACGCCGACGATTGAAATCTTTTTCTCGCGCGACGCCGCGTTCCGAGCGGACATGCAGGAAGCAGCGGTCAGAGGGACCGATGTAGGCGCGGCGGAGCCCATCGAAACGCCGGCGCCGCATCTAGGAACGATCGCGGCGCTGGCCGCAAACGGCGAGACTATAGCCGCCGGCGGCGTCTGCGGACGCATCAGGGTTCTGGACGACGAGTTCGATCTGACGTCCGAACAGGCCGGCATCGTTATCGACCGGCGCGCCGATATCGGCGACCTCGTCGAATACGGTCAGCCGGTGCTCGTTCTTCAAAAACGTTGACGCGCACGGTTCCCTCGATCAGGGAATAATCAGCACCCGTCCGGCGGGACGCTTTTCCTCGACATATCGGTGCGCCGCCGCGGCGTCTGCGAGCGCAAAGCGACGATCAATCGTCATCGTAAGCTCGCCCAGGGTCGCGCGTTTGAAGTAATCATCCATCATCGCATGCGCCTGGCGCGAATGCATTTCCGCGCCGAAGAGGACGCCGTGGATCGTCATGTTTTTCGGCACGATATCCCAGAACGCGACGGACGGCGCCTCGCCGCTCGCAAGTCCGACGACTGCGAGCCGGCCCCTGTAGGCGGCGGTCGAAATGAGTTTTGAAACCATCGCCGCGTCGCCGCCGACGAGGTCGACGATAAGGTCGACGCCCCTCCCCTTGGTGATCGTCGCAATTTCCTGCGCAAAATCCTGCCGGTCATGAGCGATCGCATGATCGCAGCCATTGGCGCGCATGACGCCGCATGCCTTCGCGAGACCGGTTCCGATGACGATCGCTCCGGCGGCGCTGGCGAGCTGGGCCGCGGCCGTCCCCACCCCGCCGGAAGCGCCCTGAATGAAAACCGTCTCCCCGCGTTTGAGACCGCCCGCCTCAAAAAGCGCCCATCCGGCCGTTCCGTAAGCGACCGGAAACGTCGCGGCGATTTCGAGGTCGAGCCCGAGCGGAACCGGGAACACATAATTCGCCGGCGCGCGAAATTTCTCAGCGTGCGACCCCGAGAAATTAAAGGCGGCGACACGCTGGCCGACATTAAGGCCCGTCACCTTTTTCCCGATCTCCGCGATATGTCCGGCGGCGGCGTATCCAATGACATGCGGGAATTTCTCGACCGGCAGGATGCGGCGATTGAGAAGATCTCCGCCCTCAAGACTGATGACCGATACATCGAGAACAACTTCGTCGTCGGCGGGCCGTGGGTCGGGGATCTCTTCATAAACGAGGACGTCGGGCCCTCCCTGTTCATGGATGACGGCTGCCTTCATGGCTCGATCGCCTCGCCTCTCATATAGTCCCAGCCTTTACCTTCGAAGAAGGCGGCGGTCGGCTTAAACCAAGCGCGTGTCGACATCGCTTCGGGAACCGCCGCCGCTTCCAGCGCTTCCCCCTCGATGAGGCTCTTGTTCCACAAGGCGCGCAGCGCCTCCTTGTGCCATTTGACCGATATCGGCGCGCAACGCCTGAACCGTTGCAATACCGCCTCGACATGCGCGTCGAGCGCGGCGCGATTGGGCAGGGAACGCGTGACGAGCCCCCATTCCTCGGCCGTCCTGCCGTCGATTTCCTCGCCGAGCAGCAAAAGCTCTTGCGCCTTGCGATAGGGAATCATTCTGCCAGCCCATTGCGTGCCGCCCCAGCCGGCGACAAGCCCTAGCGTCACTTCCGGGAAACTGAACCGCGCCTCATCCGTCGTATACAGAAGATCGCACCTGCACAGCATTTCAAGTCCGCCGCCAAGCGCGCCCGCTGATGCGATACCGATGACCGGAATGTCGAGCGATGCGATGTTGCGGCCGAGCCCGTGACCGAGATCGATGATCCGGCGGTAATCCTCGCGCGTCAGGTCGGGCCATTCCTTGCCCATCTCGCCGAGCATCACCGCGCCGTTGTGAAAGCCGTCGCCCGCCGCGTCGATGAGAATCGCCCGGATCGACTTGTCCTCGCGCGCCTCGTCGGCGGCAGCGTTCAGCCCGGCGATGACCGACATGCTAATTCCCTGTCGGGTATCGGAATTCACTTTAGTGAGACGCAAAACGCCGTCTTCGATCCGCTTTTCGAGG
>MEMM01000048.1:6641-8287 GCA_001767925.1 Alphaproteobacteria bacterium RIFCSPHIGHO2_12_FULL_63_12 | reverse complement strand
CGCGCGCCCTCCCCTTTAACCGTCCTCTTGAGGGAATAGAGTTAGGTCCTTGTTTTCTCTTGCTTTCACGGCATGCAAGCAACCTCGTCTGATAGGGATTTGTCTGACTTTTCCGCCCATGGAAACGGACGGGTTCCTGTCAAAAAACCGCGCAATTTCCGGAGAACCGGCTTTACAAGGCGGCTAATCATAACGACTATTTGCTGGACAATTTCGTCTGACCACTGGCGCGGCGATATCGCCCGCCCTTTTGGCTCATGGCCCCCGGGAGGCGCCGATGACGGAGAACGCGCAGATCCGCGAATTCGCCGGAAGCCTTGCCGGCGACTGCGATATCGACAGCACCTGCGTCCTGATCGCCGACAAATCCGCGGCGAAAACGAACCTTTATTTTCTCGGCAATTTCGGCGTCAGCGAAGAAATTCTCAGTCAGTACCGCGATCACGGAATTTGCGATCGCGATCCGTTCACGGATGTCGACCGGATTGAAACGGGGATTGGCGCCGCTCGCGGCTTCACCGCAGCCAGCCATCCCGAGATCGCCATGAGCGGCGCGCGCGCCGCCGACTATTGGCGATTTGTTTCCGACGCCGACATCGAAGTGATTGGCGCCGCGACGACACGCCTGCTGCCGCGTGTTTATCTCACCATCGGCGTCCATCGCGATCGGCGCGCGCAGCGGCGCAAGGGCGTCCCATACGAAAAGCTCGCCTTCGCGGTCGAGAGACTGCAGGGATTGATCGCCTCCGAGCTCCTGTCGTCGCTCCTCTCCCATCAGGCCGGCCATGCCGCCTTTTTGAAAGCGATGGGCGCCGACGATAAATCGGCGGCGGCGCCAGAAGCTGTCGAACTGACGCGGCGCGAGACGCAGATCACCCGGCTTGTCTGCGCCGGCAAGCAAAACAAGGAGATCGCCTATATCGCCGGCATCTCGCTTTATACGGTCGAAAATCACCTGCGTCGCATCTACCGCAAGTTCAGCATCCACAATCGGGCGGCTCTGGTCGCGCGCGCGAGCGGCGCATTTGTCTGACCTCGCGGGAAGTTCCCTCGCGCGCCGCGATGATCGAGAAGGCGAACATGCGCCGGACGGAATCCCGTCTCTTTGGAATGGCGGCGACCGGCTGGCAAGCTTGGCGAACGCAAGGGGTCAGGAGGTCGATAGATGAAGACGCTGGTCATGGGCGGCAACCGTTATATCGGCTTGCAACTCGTTGAGGAGCTGGTCGAACAGGGGCACGAAGTCACCGTCCTCAACAGCCATGATGCGCCGTTGCCGAAAAGCGTGCGGCGCCTTGTCGGCGATCGGCATGGGGCCGGCGTTCTCGAGAGGCTCCTCAATCCGCTGAGAAACTCCTTCGACGCCGTCTTCGACAATACCGCTTACACGCCCGATCATTTAAGGCCGATGATCGAGCTGTTTCGCGGCCGCGTTCGCCATTTCATTTTCACAAGCTCCATCGCCGTTTATGAGATGGCGGCCGCCCAGCCGATCGAGGAGACTTGCTCGGTCGGCCGGGACGCGGAAACGGCGCTTTATGGCGCCTATGCCGCCGGCAAGGTAAGTTGCGAGGAGCTGCTCGCCCATGAATTTCAAACGAACGGCCTCCCCTTCACCAGCCTACGCGTCACGCACACTTGCGGCC
>MEMM01000048.1:3065-6578 GCA_001767925.1 Alphaproteobacteria bacterium RIFCSPHIGHO2_12_FULL_63_12 | reverse complement strand
GCCGCCTCGAACTCGGCCGTCCGCTGCTGATCGCCGGCAAGACCGAGGCGATGGTGCACTTCATCCACACGCGCGACGTCGCGCGCGCTCTCTGCGCCGTCCTCGGCAAAGACAAGGCGGCGGGCGAGATCTACAATGTCGCCGGCAAGCAATATTCCAGCATCGAAAATTACATGCGTTTGATGGCGAACGCCGTCGGCGTCGAACCCACGATCATCGACATGCCGGCGGATCTTCCCGCCCATATGCGTTCCCCGGTCGGCCACTGGCTGGAAGCAAGCCGCGGCAGCATGATTTTCTCGATCGACAAGGCGCGGCGCGATCTCGGCTGGGAGCCGAAATTCACGCTCGCCGAAGGGCTCGCCGATTCCTACGCCTGGTTCCGCGATGGCGGCCGCGACCGTTATCAATACGATTTCACCATGGATGACGACATCCTTGCCGAACTAGACCGGCGCGGCGGCGTCGCTAAAACGAATGAGCCGCCGCGCACAGTGATACGCGAGCAGATATCGCTGAAAAACATGTAGCCGGATGGGCTCGCGTCACAGCGGATCGAGGAAGCCCTTCATTCCGTACCGCTCGTGCGGCCCTGTTATATATTGCTCAAGCACGCCGACGCCGACCTTGTCGCCGTTTCGCGCCCTTACGACCTGCTGCATGTGCAAATGGCGCGGCGCATTGATGTCGAGATCGTTGATATTCCAGCGCTCAAGCGTGTGCGCCTCTTCGCCCTTATAGAATCCATGCCCCCATTCCGGATGATTATATCCGGTGCCGATCATGTGATAGCGCAAGAGCGGCTCCAGAACGAACGTCTCCTTGCGACCGTCCTTGTGCAGCATGTCGATTTCGGCATGCGAAACCCGGCGGGAGCCTTTGGCGAATTTGAGCCGGTGCGCGCCGCAGATCGCTTCCGCGACATCGCTTTCAACCAGCGGATCGAAATCGGTCCTGATCGGGTGCGTCTTGAAAACCTGCGCGAATTCCTTCCACCGCTTCCCGTCGGCGTATTCATGCTGCCCCCAATGCGTGCAGCGATCCTGCCAGTGAAGGGGCGCCCATAGCCAGAAAAACTGTTCCGGCTGGTCCCTTGAAATGCCGCGCTCCGGCTCGCCGGTCCACCGCCAACCCCAAGAACGGTCCTTGGTTCCATATGTCGTCTCGGCGCTGATTTCCTGGCGCTTGCCGCCGACAACGATCCAGCCTTCCCATTTACCGAACTGCGTGAAGCGCTTCATCTGCGCGACCGTCCGCACGCCCTGTTTCATGTGGTCGGCGGGCTCTTCATGCGCGATCGTGTTGGCGTGAAATGTCAGGTCGCATTCAAACCCCGTGTCGTTCTTTTCAACGACGACGCGGACGGTGCGCATCGGCTCGACGATTTCGTGCCGCATGGGACCTGCGTAAAGCTCCGTCCTGTCGCCACGCAAACGCCGCGAGGCGCGGAAACTTTCCTGGGTTCCGTCTTTGCGGACGATCGACACCGCGCCGTCCATCACTTCGCGGTTTGGATAGGCCGCGAACGCGATCCCGATATAAAACTCGCCGTTAAAATCATACCCGTTATACCAGTATCGGGCGTAGAAATTGCGTTCGCTCGTGAACGCATAGGATAAAGGCTCCGCCGTCTGGTGGATCGGGTAGTCGTCGAATTTGATAAGCACTTTGGCCTCCTGGACGCGGCTTCACTTCACGGTCAGAAATTGGCGAGCGCGACGCGGCGACGCTCGACGGAACGACGCAACTCGGACCAGATCATGTCATTGATCTTTCGCGCGCCTTCGCCTTTCAGCGATTCAATATGCGCATGAAGATCGGACAGCGCGCCGCGAAGCTCATTGTTCGAAATCTCGAGCCGGCTGACCCGCAGATCCTTGTCCGCGGTCCCGGCAAGCGCGCGCAGGCGCGACGCGAGCGCGGGATCGACGACGGTGTCCGCCGCCGCGCGAAAGATGACGCGGATCGCCTCGTTCTCCTCGACTCGCCGCGACGCCGCTCGTTCGAATTCTTCTGCCGCCATGGTCAGCATGAAAGAAATCATCGCGACGCTGTTCGCGTCAAATCCTGTCAATTGCGGAACGATCTTTTCCGCAAGGCGCTTGGCGTGTTCTTCAAGAACCAGAGAAACTTCAGGTCTCATAAGCGTCCCATCGTCTCCAGCATCGCCTTGTTCTGCGCGTTCTGAAGCCACCAGCTCGCATAGGCGAGGATCACGTCGCGATTTTCCGATGTTTTCCAGACCTTGACGGCGGACGTCCAGAGCGCCTGCGCCTTGAGATCGGTAAAAAGTTCGTACCAGCGCAGCGTGGCGCGGTCGACTTTAAAACCCGCGCCTTCCTCCCACCAGGAGATCGCCTCCTCCTTCAGCGCGAGACCGGACCTGCGATCGTCTTTTCCAAAACTGAAGACCCGGCTGAGACTCCACGCGAGATCTTCGTGCGGATCGCCGATATGCGCCATTTCCCAATCCAGAATCGCTCGGATGACGCCCGCGTCGTCGTAGAGAAAGTTTCCGGCGCGAAAGTCCCCGTGCACCATCGAGAGTTTCGCCGAAGCCGGACAGGTTCTCTGGAGTTCGCGGATGACCGCGTCGAGGATCGGGTCGCAGGTGTCGCTGTCACGGCGAAATTTGTCGCGCCATTGCTCGAATTGAAGCCGCGACGCATTTTTGACGGTTGCCGGCGGCATGAATTTTTCGAGGCCAAGCCCAGCGGTGTCGATCGCCGCGAGTTTGCCCATATAGGTCCACATTTGTTGCGCGAGCGCCGGCCGAAATTTCGCCCAGGCCGGCTGCTGCAACTGGTACTCGCTGTTGTGAAACCCCCGGAGGTCTTCGGCAATCGATACGGCGCCGCCTAACCTTTCAGGGTCGGTCTCAAGATGAATCATGCGCGGCACCGGAATGCCGCGACCGTAGATGGCGCGATAACTTTCAAATTCCGTCAGCCGATCGCTGTCGACGTGGCTCGCCGGCGGATCGCGGCGCAAGATGAGTTTTTCGTTCCTCGTCGCGCCGCTAGCGTCGGACACTTCCGCGTCGATGCGGTAAGTCTCACGCGAGGCGCCGAGCGGAAGCCGGTCCATCCGAATGACGGACACTTTGCGCCATCCGTCGACCTCTGCGGCGAGGTAGTCTCCAATCAAATGCGGGGTCAGCTCGAGCATCCGCGGCATCCTGGGATTTGCGTTCAGAATCAGCGCCCTAAATTGCGTCATTCAGGACGGCGACCAAGTGACGGAAACCCGTCTATAGCCCGGATCGGCCCCTGAAAGTAGTCGGGTTTGGGAGGTGAGGCGCAACCTTAACGGCGTTCTTCCTCGCGGAACCCGATGAAATGCCATCACCCGCCCGCTTCACAGACGTCGGCGCCGGTCACCGGCATTCACCGCGCGCTGAAGGCGGCCAAGGAGCCGTCCGTTGACCTCCGACTCCGCTCAATATCTTGGCGCCGACGCCGTTCGCGACTCAATGCGTTTCGATGAAGAGGCGCTCGCGAGCTGGATGCGACG
>MEMM01000048.1:0-3056 GCA_001767925.1 Alphaproteobacteria bacterium RIFCSPHIGHO2_12_FULL_63_12 | reverse complement strand
CGACTTCGACGGGCCTTTAACCGTTGCGCAGTTCAAGGGCGGACAGTCAAATCCGACCTATCGGCTGGAAACGCCGACGGCGCGCTACGTCATGCGCCGCAAGCCGCCGGGTCCGATATTGAAAGGCGCTCATGATGTCCTGAGGGAGGCGCGCATATTGAGCGCGCTCAGAAGAACCGACTTTCCGATTCCTGCGGTTCTCGCCGTCTGCGAGGATGACAGCATCATCGGCACGCCATTCTTTATCATGACGCTTGTCGAGGGGCGCATCTTCTGGGACGCGACTTTCTCAGAGACGCCGAAGGCTGACCGGCGCGAATATTTCAGCGCCATGAACGAGACGATCGCCGCCCTGCACGCCATCGACCCCAAAGCCGTTGGGCTTGAAGATTTCGGGCGCTGGGGAAATTACCTCGAACGGCAGATCGCGCGCTGGTCGCGGCAATATCTCGACGACGCCGACGCCGGCCGCAGCGACGATATGGACGCGCTGGTCGCCTGGCTGCCGACCGCGATCCCGCCAGGCGATGAGACGAGAATTGTGCACGGCGATTTTCGCTGCGACAACATGATATTCCACCCCGAAAAGCCCCGCATAATCGCCGTGCTCGACTGGGAACTCTCGACCCTCGGCGATCCGCTTGCCGATTTCGCCTATCATGCCTTGATGTACCGGATTCCAGGCGACATTATCGCCGGGTTCGGCGGCCGCAACCCGGAAGAACTCGGCCTGCCCGATGAAGGCAGCTATGTCGACGCCTATGTGCGCAAAACCGGACGCGATCCGGGAGCGGCGTGGAATTTTTACATCGCCTTCAACCTGTTCAGGATTGCGGCCATTTTTCACGGCATCAAAGGGCGTGTCATTCGCGGCAGCGCCGCCTCCGCGCACGCAGCCGAACGCGCGAAATCATTCCCGCGCCTTGCGCGCCTCGCACGGGACGCGATGGCGGCATGCCGATGAGACAGGGAGTTAGCGCCCAATGAAGATCGAGGGTTACGAAAACAATATCAAGTTCGAATGCGCCGACGGCGTGGCGCGGATCGTTCTTGACCGCCCGGATCGCGGCAATGCGATCGACCTTGCGATGGCGCGCCGCCTCGCGAGGTTGGCGATTTGTTGCGACAATGACCCTTCGGTCCGCGTGGTCGTCCTCTCCGGCATGGGCCGCCTCTTTTGCGCCGGCGGCGACGTCGAGAGTTTCGCCGCCGCAGGCGCCGATGCGCCGGCTTATCTCAGCGACCTGGCCGGAACGCTGCACTCAGCCGTCAGCCGCTTCGCCCGCATGCAAAAGCCGTCCGTCGCACGCGTTCATGGCGCCGCCGCCGGCGCGGGGCTTCCCCTCGCCGCCTCGTGCGACATCGTCATCGCCAGCGACTCCGCGAGTTTTTGCTGCGCCTACACGGCGATCGGCCTTTCTGCCGACGGCGCGAGCACCTGGATTCTTCCGCGGCTCGTCGGACTCCGCCGCGCGCAGGACATGCTGCTGACCAATAGAAAAGTCACGGCCGGCGAGGCGGAGCAAATCGGACTTGTGACAAGCGTCGTCGCCGATGACGCGCTGGACGCAGCGGTTGACGCTTGTGTTTCCCGCCTTGTCGCCGGCCCGACGCACGCCTTCGGCCGGATCAAGTCCCTGCTGGCGGACAGTTTCGGGACCGGCCTCGAAACCCAGCTGGAGCTTGAAGCCCGGGCGATTGCGCAAAGCGCGAGCGGCGCGGAAGCGCGCGAGGGGATCGCCGCCTTTCTTCAAAAACGCAAACCCGATTTCCGGAGCGCGACATGAAATTTGAGCATATTCTCGTCGAGCGGCTGGGTCGCATCACCATCGTCACCATCAATCGCCCTGAATCCTATAATGCGCTGAACACCAAAGCGCATAATGAGATGGCGGCCGCGTTTGATGAATTTGCGTCGGATACGGATCAATGGGTCGCGATCGTCACCGGCGCCGGCGAGAAAGCCTTTTGCGCCGGCCATGATCTCAAACAGCAATCGTCGGGCGGTGGGCTTCAATTGCCAGTGTCGGGGTTCGGCGGGCTCACTTCGCGCTTCGATCTGGCAAAGCCGGTCATCGCTGCGGTCAACGGCGTCGCCATGGGCGGCGGATTCGAGATTGCGCTCGCTTGCGACATCGTCGTTGCGGTCTCGCACGCGTCATTCGCCCTGCCTGAACCCAAAGTCGGCCTCGCTGCGCTCGCCGGCGGCATGCAGCGCCTGCCAATTCAGATCGGTCTGAAACGCGCGATGGGGCTGATGCTGACGGGTCGGCGCATCTCCGCGCAGCAAGCGCTGGAATTCGGCGCGATCAACGAAGTCGTCGCCAGCGACGCGCTTTCCGGCGCCATGGCATGGGCGAAGGAAATCCTTGCCTGCAGCCCGATGTCGGTGCGCGCCACCAAGGAGGCGGCGATGGGCGGCCTTAATACGCCGCTCGACAAGTCGATCGCGAGCGGATGGGAATCGCCTGCGGTGAAAAATATGTTTGCGTCGCAAGACCTTGTTGAGGGACCAAAGGCCTTCGCCGAAAAGCGCGCGCCTGACTGGAAGGGCCGGTGAGGTCTTCTTGCCGCAAGCAGAATTTATTGCCGCGCCGAACTTCCGCCGTCGATCACCAGCACCGACCCGTTGCAATAGGAAGCTTCCTCCGACGCGAGATAAAGGCAGCCATACGCCATTTCCTCGGGCGTACCGGGGCGGCGCATCGGCGCCAGTTGATCGGCGATTTTGGGATCGTCGAAGAGGTTGATCACGGACGCGACCATCGGCGTGTCGATGAATCCCGGCGCAAGGCAATTGGCGCGGATATTGTCTTTCGCATATGCGACGCAAAGCGACCGCGTCAGATTGATCATCCCCGCTTTGGCCGCCGTATAGGCATGCGCGACCGGCAGCCCCAGCATGCCGGAAATGCTCGAGACATTGACGATCGACCCGCCGCCCCCGGCGATCATGTGCGGAATCGCCGCCCGGCAAACGAGGTAACAGGCGTCAAGATTGATTGCGATCACTTCGCGCCACTTCTCCGGGCTCGCATTGACCGCGTCGGCCATCG
>MEMM01000047.1:7268-8940 GCA_001767925.1 Alphaproteobacteria bacterium RIFCSPHIGHO2_12_FULL_63_12 | reverse complement strand
GCGGCGATCGCCGGAACATGAAGAAGCCGACGCGGGGCGGCCGGCGCGAGGGCGCAGGCCGGAAACCGAAGTTCGACGACGGGCCGGCGGTGCAGGTCTCCGCTCAGGTCCCGGAGGGGTGCAAGGGATGGCTCGAGCAACAGGCAAGCGACGCCGACGTGTCGGTGTCGGAAGTGGCGGCGCGCGTGCTCGTCCGGGCGTGGCGGCGAAGCACGAAGTGACCTACCCGATCCTCGAGGACCACGATCGCGACGGGCTCGTCGTGCACCCGCCGCCGCCGTACGTGACCACATCGAAGGCAAGGGCGAAAAGGGCGAAGAAGTGATGCCGCAGGAAGTCGTACCTGCCGTCGTACCCGCTAACGAGATCGTCGCGCGGGCGAGCGCGCGCTGCGACGCAGAGCACGGGCTCAACCCCGGCTTCTGCCGCTTATGCTGGATGGCCGTGGTCGCGGAAGCGTTGCAGTGGACCAAGGGGCGAAAGGTAGACCGGGCGCTCGCCAACGAAATCGTCGGGTTCCTGACAGACATCGAGAAACCTCTCGAGGATGCGCAGCGTGCTGGTCTTCTCGAGCGCATCAGGCGTCGTTGCGCTGCTCACCGCGGAAACAGCACCGGCTTCTGCCAGCAGTGCTTCCGATCCGAGCTCGAGCACGTATTGGCAATCGAGAACCCTGAGATGAACCGAGACGACGTGATCCAGCTCGTCGACGGATGGATCCTCGCGGCGGATTCCCCGCCGAACTAGCCTCACCAGAGCATGACCTGCACAGTCGGGTCGACCGTGCCGCTGCCGGCGGAGCGGAAGATCCGGATGCGCAGCCGCTCAGGGATGCCGCGCCCGTTGTAGGACGTGACCTCAGAGGCGTCGGTGCCGGCGACTAGCCCGGGGCCGTAGAGATGGCGGGTCGTCGTGTTCGTCGTCAGCGCCGTCGGGGCGCCCCAGAGAAACCAAGTCCCGTCCGGCGCTTGGGTCTGAATCTGCAATTGGTGGCTGCACGACGCCTGGCAGTCGGCCACCGTGTAGATGACGAGCATGTACTTGTAGCCCTGCGGGGCGTACAGGCGGCTCGCAGGGATGTCGAACTCCGCAGACGTGTACGACGCCGCGACGTTGTCCTGCGAGACGACGACGTAGTCGTTCGCGACCCCCGGAGTCTGCGCCTCGTCGTTCAGGTAGAGGTGCTGGGCGCCGGCGGAAGGCGCGAGCGCGAGAACGAGCAGCGCGAGAAGAAGCGTGAGGCTCTTGAACATGATCACTCCCCTGATTTGCGCATCGTTTCCCAGGTCGCGAACCGACCCTCGAGGGTGCCGATGCGGTCGGTGTGGTCGTCGAGGCGTGGAAACACCTTCTCTCCGATGGTCTTCTGCATGAGGTCCACGCTGTGCTGGAGCGCGCGCACCTGCATCGCGAGGTAGATCAGCGCGCCGGCAATCATCAACCCAGAGACACCGCCGCTCTCGACGATGCGCAGGAAGACCGGGTCGAGGTTCAAGCGGGTCCTTTCAGCGTCCATGCACGCTCGAAGTGCGACATGCCCATCATCCTCACCCCGAGGTAGTAGGCTTCGGCTCGCTTGCGACGGAGGGCTCTCAGCCACCAGGAGCCGCGCTCGATCAGCTCGAGCATCCCGTCGCGGAACTCGAGGTCGGCCGTGAGGCGGTCGAGCTCG
>MEMM01000047.1:0-7220 GCA_001767925.1 Alphaproteobacteria bacterium RIFCSPHIGHO2_12_FULL_63_12 | reverse complement strand
CGTCCCTGTTGGCGATCTTGAGGCCCCAGAGCGTGTCAGGAACTCCGGTCGCGCCGTTCGAGCGGAAGCCGCGCGCGCTCAGCGCGTCCCACTCTTCGCGGGTCGGGAGCATCAGCCGATGCGGGCGAGCAGGCCGAGCAGGAGCTTGCCGATGAACGTGACCGGCGGGCGCTCGACGATCTGGCTGCGAGCAACATCTCCGACCGTCGCCATGATCGCGCTCGTCACCATGCCGGCCAGCGGCGCCGCGATCGGCGCCAGCCCGGCGAGCTCGGGGCTCAGCACGCTCGCGAGCCCGACCTTCGCCAGCTCGGCGACGATCAGCGCTCCGCCACCGGACACGGCGCCGTTGATCGGGCGCTGCGAGGTCGGGACCGGGCTCTGCGGAATCGGAATCGGCTGCATGAGGATCTCCTTTCGGGTGTGCGTCGCGGGGAAGTCGTCAGCCCTTCGGCCGCTTGATGACGTGAGTCGGGCCGGCTCGGAGCTTCCGGCCCGCTCTACGACCGCGCGTGATGATCCGGTAGAGCGAGCGGCTCATCTCGAGCTCGAGCGCCTGCGCAGCGGTCAGGGGTAAGCGCCGTCCTTCGTCGGAGCGCCGGGCATGATCTCGTCCCAGGCGTCCGTCTCGCAGGCAGGAATCGAAGCGAGCCGAGCTCGCGCCCAGGCTCTCCGGCCCGCACTCGTCCCTTCGAGCACGATCCACCACAGCGTCGCTCGCTCAGCGGGGCGGAAGCAGTCCAGGGGCCCCGAGAGGAAAGCTGAAGCAGTCGGAGACCTCCGGGCTCCGGATGTCTCCGCGCACCGCGCGCGCGACGAGGCAGACCGTGTTGCCGATGCCGTCGTGGACACTCGCGGGCACGAGCGCGGCCAGGTCAGGGTCTGAGCTCAGAGGGCCGTCGACCGTGCCTCCTGCGCCGATCTGGGGCCCGGTCGGGCTGCCGGCCGTGTAGCGCCACTCGACGGCCACGCCGGCATCGCCCGCCCAGGCCGGGTTGGCGACGACGGGCCAGTCGGCGGCGCTGGCGGGCGCCGCGAGCGCGATCAGGGTCGCGAACATGAGCAAGCGGATCATGGTGTACTCCTCGAGACGTAGGCGGTGAGCCTGACGAGCCGGACTACCCAGCCCTTGAGGTTCAGCAGGTTCATCCGCTCGCGCGGCTTCTCGGGCTCGTTGACCAGGTCGACGATGAAGCAGGCGCGAGCCTCGATCAGCTTGGCAGCGACCATCTCTGGGCCGCGACCGGCCAGGAAGGAACGCAGCGCCTCGAACGTCCGTGGCCCGAGTCTCCCGTCGACCTGTGCGCCGACCGTCCGCTGCAGGATCCGCGCGGCTTCGACGACGCCCGAGAGAAACGCGCAGTCGAAGTGCGCAACCGCGACCGCAACCGGGAGCTGGTCGCACTTCGCCTGGATCCAATACTCGCGGTAGATTTCGAGCGCCTGCTCGCGTGTCAGGGTCGCGACGTCGAGATGCGGGTAGGCACGTTGGGAGACGCCCCAACGAGTTGCTCCCCCGGGGTCGCTGGCGAGGTTGTTGTACCCGCCGTCAGGGTCACCGCCGGTCTCGATCAGCATCGTGAAGCTGACTGCGCGATCGAACGCTGTCTCGACGGGCACGAGCTACCAGCGCGCTCTGCCGCTCAGTAACACGCACTCGCCCCGTACTCGTGCGCGCCGATGTCCCACTGGCCATCCGTCCTGCACAGCCACAACGCGTCGTCGTAGACCCAGCGGTTCGTGTCCGCACCGGCGTTGAAGTCGTAGCCCGCATCAATCGGGGCCGATGCCGCCGCGAGCTTGAAGTCCGCCGTGTCGGTCGAGCCGCGCGCAGGGACAGAGGCAACGAACGGATTCGGGGTCGTGATCTTGGTGTTCGACGCGGCCACGTAGTCGGCGTGCGTCGTCGCGGACCCGGAATGATTCGGAGCCACGAGCAGGTTGTTCGCCGCCCTGCAAGTCGTACCGGACGGGCAGCCAGTGCCGTTGCTGCTGTTCTCGCTGGCAAACGTGAAGGTGCTCGCGATCGAGTCGTTGAAGTAGATCGTGTTGTTGTAGACATGCACGTCGCCGGTCGGCGTGGAGCCGGACGCCTTCGAGAGCGGCTCGCCGAGGGCAACGACGAACGGTAGCGCGCCCGTGAAGCCGCCCTGCACGTCGAACACGTTGTTGCGGATCGTGACGCCGCCGCCCTGGATTTCGTAGATCCCGCCGCTGCTCTTGTCCGCCGCCGTATCCTGCGGCCAGTAGTGGAAGTTCCGCTCGAAGATCACGTCATGTACAGCCTCGATCGTCCCGTCGGTGTTGTCGCCGCAGCTCGACGGAGAAAGCCCGCAGTTGCACCCGGCATCGACGCAGGTGCGCACGGTGTAGAAGGTGTTCGAGGCGCTCTCTTCGAGCGCGTTGTCCTGCACGATATCGAACATCGTCGCGCACTCATCCGCGTTCCCACAGGTGAACGCCCCAACGACGTCGAAGGTCCGTAGCTGCAAATGCTCCCGTGCCGGTGTCGGGTTTGCGAACGAGCGATGAGCAATGAGCGAGTGCTGCATATGGTGGTTGCGAACGGTGCTCGCGTTGCCGCCACCCGTCGGCGCGTGATCGTGAGTGCCGCCCATCCAGAGGAAGTAGTTCGACCCAGGCCATGAGCCGTAGGAGGTCTGGCCGGCCGAGTCCCCCGTGCAATTCACGTCGATGAGCGCCCAGAGGTACGGCCAGTTGTCGAAGGTCTCCACGGGGACGTTGTTGTTGTTCTCCCAGCACGCAGCGTCGTAGGTGGCGTCGATGCGAACGAAGGTGGCTCGGTCGTCGTTCACCGTGCCGAAGATGCAGTCGAGTCCGCAATTGGAGAGCGCCAGATCGACGAACGTCCAGCGGTCGCCGGATTCCATGAGCGCGTTCCCGAGGTCGAAGCTCGGCTTCGCGCCGCTCCCAAACGCTTCGATCAGGCCCGGCGTCGTTCCCTCAAACGGGTCAAGCGTCGCGTTCGACGTGAAGGCATCGCCGCGCCGAAACAGGACTCGTTTCATTCCGCTGTCGATGTCCGCACAGTCGTCCGAGCCGGAGCAGTTGTCTCCGCCTTCCAATGCGAGGTCTAAGTCCGCCGTCACCGTGCAGTTGTCGTCGCTCGCGCAGGTCAACGGACAGCCAGTCCAGTCGAGATCGTCGTTCGCGAAGCAGAACGTGTTGGCCGCGCTGAAATAGCTATCCGGGTCGCCGACCACGACCTGGTGCATGATCGAATCCGTCTCGCCGTTCGGGTTCGTGACCGTAAGCGTCACGTCGTAGGTGCCTGGGTTCTCGTAGACGTGCCCCGCGATCGCGCCGATGTCGTAGTTCTTCGACGCTGGCGTGGCCGTCATGGCCGCCGCGCCCGTAGTCCAGTCTCCGCTACCGGGGTCGCCGAAGTTCCACTCGAAATGGAGCGAGTGGAACTCCCGGTCGAAGGCACTATCGGTCGTCTCGGTCGTGACGTAGGGCGTGGCCGAGAGCGCGCCCATGCCGATTGCGTCGAAGTGGACCGCGCAGGGAGCGAGGCACGGACTCCCCTGGATCGGGCGAGCGGTGAAGGCAGCCATGACCGTGACGCCACCGCCCGCAGAGTACGGTGCATGGCCCGGCCCGGGATTCGGCCAGAGCTGCAAGAGCAGCGCAAGCCAGTGAATCACCGCATGACCCGCCAGTTGAGCGTAACCGCGCCGGGCGTGATCGGCGTCGCCGTCGGGTTGCAGACGCGGAAGGTCACGGAGTCCGTGCCAGGGAAGGCCGCGATCGAGAGCGCATCCGTTCCGTTGGGCCGGTAGCCTACGACCGCAGAGATCCCCGCGTTAGGCGTCCACGACACGGCATCGGTAGAGAGGACACCCGTTGCTGCAGGCGAGACGACTGTATCCACGCAAGCATTCGCGCCGTGGCTCGCTACGGATAGCGCCTGCGCTCCCGCCGCTACCGTGTAGCTGGAGAGAGGCTGCCACGCCGACCCGCTGTAGCGGCACAACGATCGAGCCGATCCGCCGGAGCTCGTGCATGCGCCTTGTGTCGGATCGTCGGTGACGGCGAAAATCTCCCCACTCACCGGCGAACCTGGTAGCGCCGAGCCGGATGGCGGAACGAACCTCGTCGCGACTCGCACGTCAGGAGCAGCGAGCGAAGCCGTCGATAGAGTGTAGGTGAGCTTGCACGTCGTCCGATCGGTGCCAGCGAGACAGGCTGTGTCCGCGCCGGCAACGAAGTTCCCGCCGATGAAGTTCAGCGCGATCCGAGCCGCGTCACCGCAGATGCCGTACTCGGTGCCGGTCGAGTGGTCGAACATGTTGCCCGTGATGAGGTTCCGCGTGTTCGAGAGTGCGTCGGGGCTCGCGGGCGGAGTCTCGATGTAGATCGGGCAGTAGTAGCTGCCGCCGCCGAGAAAGCCGCCGAAGGCGTTGCCCGAGACCAAGTTGTCGGTGTTCTGCTCGGAGTTCGTGTAGTTGTACGCCTGGAAGTAGATGCCGAGCGCGGCCGACGCATTGCAGGTGCCGCCCAGGTCCGCGCAATCTTCATCGACGACGCACGATCGAGTCGAGCTGGCCGAGCAGACGCCAGCCGTGATCGTGTTCCCAGTGATCGCGGCGTTCTGGTAGCCGAGCACCCCGATCGCGATCTGCTCGTAGCGACGCATCCCGGTGATAGCGTTGCCAGAAATAGCCGCCGTGCGGTTGTTTGAGGCCGCACTCACGAACGACTGATCGGAGTGCATGATGATTCCGTAGCCCCACTGAGCGTTGGTCTGGCCGTCGCGCGCCATGCTAATCGCGTTGTCCACGATTCGGTAGCCACGACCCTCGTAGATCGCGATGCCACCGTAGCTCGGCGGAGAGGTCGAGTCGTCCGGGATCCCGCTGAAGGTGATCTGGTTCTCGGCAGCGGTGCAGTCGTCGCAGTAGAGGAACTGGATCCCGCGCGTTGAGTTCTGGATCCGGTTGCCCCGGACCTGCACGTTCGACGGCATCGTGTCAGGCGTCGGCGCATTGTCTCCGTTCACGACCACGGCATAGATCGAAGATGCGCCGCCTGAGGTCACGGATTCCGTGGCCAAGAGCAGGTTGTCCTCGATCCAGACGTTGCTGATAATCCCAGCACCGGCGACGTTGATTATCGACTTCGTAACCGAGCCTGCGCCGCACGAGCCACCGGAGCAGGTGTCGGTGTACGAAGCCACTAGGTCGCGCACGCTGACGTTTGTCGAGCCGCCCTCGATACAGATCAGGCTAGTCGCGTTTGCGCCAGTGTCGTCTGTGAACGAGATGCTCGCTCCGTCAGCCCCCAAGATCGAGATGTTGTCGCCGCCGTTCGTCTCGAAGTTGCAGGAATCACCCCAGCCAGAGCGCGCAGGGATCGGGTAGGTCGTGTTTCTCCGGAGCTGCAAGAGACAGTTGCCGGCAGGGGAGCCGGGGCAGCGCGCGAGCGCCTCCTGCAAGCCCGCAGAGGTCGAGCCCGCCTCGGCCGGATCCACGTCGATGATCTGGCCCGACTCGAGCGCGGAGCGAAGCTCGTCGATGGTCGGTGCGCCAGCCCCAGGCGAGCCGCCGCCGATCGGGCCATCCGCCGCACGCAATGGTGCCACGGCGAACAGCAGGCAGACGAGGACCACCAGGCCGACTTGTCGGCCAGTCAGAAAGCGCATGGATGCCTCCGTTACGGACTAGGAACAGTGAGGGAAGGCGTGCGCGCGGACACGCGACCGCTGCCGTCGTACGACAGCACGTAGTAGAAGGTCCACTCCGCTCCGGCGAAGAGCCGCGTGCAGTCGACGTCGACCTTCACGTAGTTCGGGTTCCCGTTCGCGATCACCGTCGAGGTGATGCCCCGTGACGGGATCGCAATCGTCGGGTAGACCGGCGTCTCGCGCGCGCAGATGAAGCTCGGCGGATGCGGGCCGATCGTGCCTCCAACGCTCTCTGAGATCTTGATCTCGTTCGCCGCGTCGTCGCGAAACACGAGCGTGTAGTGCTTCTCGGTCGGGTCGCCCTTCGCCGGGTAGCCGATGCCGCCCACCGTCGCGAGGTTGATCCGGTAGCAGTCGGTCGCGCCCATGCGCTTTACGCTGCCGTTGGGGATCGTCGCGAGAATCGGGGTCGGCGTCGTGGCCGATGTGTCGTCGTAGACGTCTACCACCACTGAGCCCGCCGTGCCGGTGAGAGAGCACGCCTTCGCGTACTGCCCCTCCAGCCGTTCGGCGTAGGCTGGCATCGCGAGCCAGCTCGACAGAAGAGCGAGCGAGATGACGCTGGATCGGTAGTTCACGTCCGTCTCCTAGGTCTTGATGATCGCCGTCGCGACGAGGAACGGCTGCATGTTTTCGTGCGCGTTGCCGCTTCCAGTGGCATTGGTCGGTACGGTGCCGGTCGTGCCGCCCGATAGCGCGGCGCTGTCGACCTCGATGGTCGATGTCCCTGGACCGACCGACCGTGTCGGCATCGAATGAGTGTGTGACGGCATCTCTGCGGTCGAGAGCACGTGGGTCTCGGCGCCGCCAATCTGACCGACCGTGCGGGCCGTGAGCCCCGCGCCAGTGCCTGCGCCGATGGTGGCCCGGCCACGCCGGTCCGGCACGTTGAAGGTTGTCGCGCCGTCTCCAACTCCGAACGTCGTACCGATCGCCGCGAAGAGTGCTGCATACGTGGCCCGACTGACCGCGGCGCCATTGCAGAGCAGGTAGCCAGCGGGCGCAGCGGCGCCGCCGAAGTCCATGATGACTCCCGCCGGGATCTGCTGGAACGATTGGATCGCCTGCCAGAGCTGCGTCAAGTCGCCCGCGCTCGGAGTGATCCCGGCCGCGGTGATGACCGCCGCGATCTCCCGCTGCGGATCCTCGATCGCCTGCGCGGGGACGATGCTGCCGTCGATGCCAGCGCCGGTGTTTCGGTCGACGTACGGATCGCCGGGAGCTCCCCCGACCGGAGGTGTGTAGATCATCTAGGCCCCTTCGTAGGAGAAGAGCAGCCGCGAGTGCGCGGGCTTCCCGTTCTCGAGGATGCATTCCAGGTCTTCGGCGCGGTCGATCAGGCCGAGGTGGTCGCCGCACTGGCTGACCCCCGTTCGAAACTCCGTCACGCGCGGACCCGGCACGCGGACTCTCCAGTAGTGCCGATCGGTGTACTCGCCGCCGATCTCGTCGCCGCACATCGAGCTGCCGCAGATGAACGGCCGCGGCAGCTCGATGTGCGGCGACGAGATCG
>MEMM01000046.1 GCA_001767925.1 Alphaproteobacteria bacterium RIFCSPHIGHO2_12_FULL_63_12 | reverse complement strand
GCTCGGTTTCTGCTCCCCCGTTTACGGGGGAGCTGTCATGCGCAGCATGACTGAGGGGGCTCTTTTCGTCGACTTCCCCCCTCCGTCGCTTCACGACTCCTCCCCCGCTCGCGGGGGAGGAGAGGCTGGAATCCGCGCTCTCCGCGATCGCGATGCCATCCGCCAGCCCCAGCGCCGTCTCAAAGCTCTCGGCGAGGCGGCTTTCGATCCCCTTTTTGACGATGATGCGGTCGACGACGACGTCGATGTCGTGTTTCAGCTTCTTGTTGAGCGTGGGGACGTCGGCGATCTCGTAATAGGTCCCGTCGACCTTCACCCGCTGGAAGCCCTTCTTCTGGAGGTCGGCGAATTCCTTGCGATATTCGCCTTTGCGGGCGCGGATCATCGGCGCGAGGAGGAAGAAGCGCGCGCCCTCCGGCTCCGTCATCAGTCGGTCGACCATCTCGGACACGGTCTGCGAGGTGATCGGCAAGCCGGTCGCCGGAGAATAAGGCACGCCGATCCGCGCCCACAGGAGGCGCATATAGTCGTAGATCTCGGTCACGGTGCCGACGGTCGAGCGCGGATTGCGCGAGGTGGTCTTCTGCTCGATCGAAATCGCCGGGGAGAGACCCTCGATCTGGTCGACATCGGGCTTTTGCATCATCTCGAGGAACTGGCGCGCATAGGCCGAGAGGCTCTCGACATAGCGGCGCTGGCCCTCGGCATAGATGGTGTCGAAGGCGAGCGAAGACTTCCCGGAGCCCGACAGGCCCGTCATCACGACGAGCTGGTCGCGCGGAATCTCCAGCGTGACGTTCTTCAGATTGTGTTCACGGGCGCCGACGACGCGGATCGATTTCAAGGACATGGGACCGGATATGAGAGACGACACGGAATGGGTCAAACGCGCGCCGACTTAATCGCAAAAGCGCATTGACGGCAAGAACAAGATGTGAACATTTTGCGGCGGATGGGCATTATCCGACCAGCGCATCGCGGGTTTCGCCCTTTGGGGAAAAGGATTTGGCCGGGGCGCATTTCAGCGCTCGGCGAATCCTCCCCCTGTTTCCGGCGCGCATTTTTTCGGGAGATTTTCACATGGCAGGCAGCGTCAACAAAGTCATTCTCGTCGGCAATCTGGGCAAGGATCCGGAAGTGCGCTCGTTCCAGAATGGCGGTCAGGTGTGCAGCTTTTCCGTCGCGACATCGGAGAACTGGAAGGACAAATCGACCGGCGAGCGCCGGGAAAAGACAGAGTGGCACAATGTTTCGATCTTCTCGGAGGGGCTGGTGCGCGTCGCGCAGCAATATCTGAAGAAGGGCTCGAAGGTTTACCTCGAGGGCCAGCTCGAGACCCGCAAATGGCAGGATAAGGAAGGCAAGGACCGCTACACGACCGAGGTCGTGCTGCGTCAGTTCAATTCCTCCATGGTGCTACTCGACCGCCGCGAAGGCGGCGGCGGCGCCGATTACGGCGCACGCGACAGCGTTCCGTCGGGGGGCGGGCGCTCCTTCGAACTCGACGACGAAATTCCGTTTTGACGATGCGCATCGCGCGCGGATTTGATTCGAAAATTCGAATCACCGCGCGCGAATTTGCAATTTTCGAATCAAAAATGCGCGCGCGAAGATGATTCGTGATGTATTTTTGAAGCACTCAGCGCGAAAAAATACGAAAAAAATGCAAAATCGACCCTGCACGGACGTTTTGCGCGCGATTGCTTGCATACTTTTTTAGTAAATTGAATTAGTGTTCGAGCTTCCGTTAGCTACTCGGAGGAAAGACCATGGCGGTCAAACGTAAAGCTAAGAGAAAAGCGGCCAAGAAGACGGCTGCGAAGCGTACGACGAAGCGTAAGGCGACGAAGCGCAAAGCCAAGCGCAAAGCCACCAAGCGCAAAGCAAAAGCGAAAGCTGCTGCTCCGGCCAAGAAAAAGCGCCGCAAGGCCCGCCGCAAGAAGAAAGCCGCGTAAGCTTTCTTTTGAGGCGTTATGTTGCGTCCCTGAACGCCGAAATGCTGCAGTGTTGAGTTCGCAGCGTTCTCTTGAAGGGTCGATCGACGCGGGAAACCGAAACAAGGCGACCGCGACGATTTCAGGAAGCATGCTTCCGCCCATTTCGCTCTTCAAGGGCGCAAACCTATTAGACCCGGCGCGAAAGCGCCGGGTTTTTTGTTGAACCGATTTGCTTGTTTCGGTTTTGCAATGTTTTTCAGGCGACGCGATCGCACGCCGTTTTCCCTCGCCGCGGAAGACGTCATTGACCGACTTGCGCAAGTGAAAATGCATCACGCGCCGCCGTTTCGAAGATGATGCGAGGCGAGGCATTGTTGACTTCGACTTCGTCTCACACACCGCGCCGCCCTTCCGCGCTTCGGCGAGAAATTTTGCAAGTGCGAAATGAATTTGGCGCGCGGGACTGCTGATTGAAGGCGCCGCGTGGAAATCCTATGTTCAGAGTCTGCTGGTGAAAGGACCCCGCGCATGCCCCGGATCCTTCGTCTCGCCGTTGTTTTGTTAACACTTTCCGCCGCCGCCTGCGCGACGAATGAACCTGTTCAGGTCGGCGAGGGGCCCGGCTGGACCGCCCACGGCTATCTGACGCCGGGCGAGACCGGTGATCCGGAAATCATCGGCACCTTCGACAGCGAGGCCGATTGCCAGTCGGCGGTCGACGACTGGATGTCGCGTCAGGTCGTCGGCAATCCGGTCAGCGGCGAATGCCTGCCGGTCGACCGGCGGTGAGACCGAGCGGATGACTGACGACGCGCCGCGAGACTGCCATCATGACTCGCCGACAGCGGTCGTTTTCGACGATTTTCATTCGCCCGGCCATCGTCGCACGCGCCTCATCGGCGCGCTCGTTCTCCTCGCGGCGTCAGTGATCCTGCCGCGGGTGGGCGTCGCCGGGTTCAATCCGCGCGGCCTTCCGGTCGATCTCGGCCTGCTGGCGGGCGGCGCGGCGCTGTTGATCTGGGAGGCGCACGCCTATTTCATTTCGGGCGCGGCGCCGGGGCGAAACGGGTTCGTCATCATCGATGAAGCGGGGATCGGCGGCGATGCGCTGAAACGGCGCGAGGCGCGGATCGAATGGGCGCGCCTCATATCGATCCGGCCGGATCAGCACGCTGTCATCGTCAATTTCAGGGCGCGCGATCCATCTTCTTCCAATCCGCTCGATCGTATCTCGGAAATTCGCCTTGCTGCGCCGAATGCGTCCCCCGATCAGATCATTGAAGCGATCCGCCGCTTCTGGACGCCGCCGGAGAGGGAATGACGATCATTGATAGCGTAAACCTGGACGTGAGCGAAATTGACGCGCTCGTCAAAGAGGCGAGGGCTGAAGGCTATTCGCATATTGACCGATTGGTGGAGAATTGGCGCAATTGCTCAAACCGCTTTGACCTGCCGGGCGAAATCCTGCTCGCCGCCCGGTTTCGCGGCAGGATCGTTGCGGTCGGCGGCCTCAATTGCGATCCCTATCTGGAGAATCCGCGCATTGGCAGGGTGCGGCATCTCTATGTCATGCCAAATCATCGCCGAACCGGTGTCGGACACCGTCTTGTCGGCGCGCTTTTGGAGCGTGCGCGTGGTCACTTTGCCGTTGTGCGCGTACGCGCCGCCAAGGGGGACGCACCGCTATTTTATGATGCGATCGGATTTCAACGGGTTGGGGATCGCGACGCGAGCCACAAGATCCAAATTTAGGGCGCAATCCCGATCCTTAAACCGCTCATCCCGGCGAAAGAAGGGATACATCTACTACTCCAACAATTCGAACCTCGACTTCCGGCAAATCAGTTCGCGCCGACATCCGCCCCACGCGTCATCCCGGATGCTGCGCGGCATGAAATGACGCGCTGCTGATCCGGGATCCATTGACTTGGGAGATCCCGGACTAGCGCAGCAGCGTTTCACGCGGCAGCGCATCCGGGATGCCGACTTTGGCGATAGTCCGCCCCTAAAAGCCGCGCATCCCGGCGAAAGCCTGGATCCAGACTCCACTTAGCTTTTGGCGGTCGATACGGTTGCCGTTAGGTTGCCTGATCCCGGCTTTCGCCGGGATGAGCGGGTAATGGCATGAAGGTCCTCATTCTCGGCGGCTATGGCTTTATCGGCGCGGAAATCATGCGCGCCTGCGCCGACGCCGGTTTTGACTGCACCGGACTAGGGCGAAGCGCTGCCACGGGACGGCGCCTTATTCCCGAGGTGAAATGGATCGGCGCCGATATCGGCAAACTCGATGCGCCGGGAAAATGGGCGCCGCATCTCGCCGGCGTCGAGGCGATCGTCAACGCCGCCGGCGCGCTGCAGGACGGCGCGCGCGATGATCTCGGCGCGATCCACCATCGCGCGATCGCGGCGCTTATCGTCGCCGCTGAAAAAGCCGGCGTTAGGCAATTCGCCCAGATTTCAGCGCCCGGCGCCGAGATGTCCGCCTCAACTGCATTTATGCGCACCAAGGCGGCGGGCGACGCCGCGATCAGGGCGTCATCGCTCGACTGGACGGTTTTGAAGCCCGGTCTCGTTATCGGGCGCGGCGCCTATGGCGGCACGGCGCTGCTCAGAATGCTCGCCGGCTTTCCGCTGGCGACGCCGCTCGTTCACGCATCGGCGCGCGTGCAGACGGTTGCGCTTGACGACGTCGCTGGCGCAGTCGTCGCCGTGGTGAAGGGGGAGGTTCCAACGCGCCGGGATTACGATCTCGTCGAAGAGGAGGCCCACACGCTGCGCGAGATTGTCCGGGGCTTTCGCCGTCAGTTGGGGTTTTCGCCAGCGAGGGTAGAGCTTGACATACCTGTGTGGGCCGCCGCGCCGGTTGTCGCTCTCGCGGATGTGGCCGGAGCGCTCGGCTGGCGCTCGCCGCTGCGCTCGACCGCGCTGAAGGTCATGCGAGAAAACGTTCTCGCCGACGCGAGCGCGTGGCGAGGGGCGAGCGGGCGATCGCTGAAAACCTTCGATGAGACGCTGGCCGTCATGCCAGGCGATGCGCAGGACCGGATTTTCGCGCGCGCGCAACTCGCCTTGCCTTTGATGGTCGTCGCGCTCGGGGTTTTCTGGATCATCTCCGGCGCCATTGGCTTTGTCGCGATCGACGCGGCGGCGGCGCATCTTTCCGCCCACGCCGGCGACGGCGCAGCGCGGACGCTGGTGATTGCGGGCTCGCTCGCCGATCTCGCCATCGGCGCAGGACTGCTGGTTCGGCGAACATCGCGCGCCGCGGCGATCGCATCGGTGATCATCGCCGTTCTTTATCTCGTCGCCGGCACGCTGATCGAACCCACACTCTGGCTCGATCCCTTCGGCGCGTTGGCGAAAATCATTCCCCTGACGGCGATGGGGCTTGCGGTCGCCCTTCTGCTCGAGGAACGCTGATGACGCTCTTTTTTGCGCTCAAATGGCTGCATGTGATCGGCGCGGCCGTGCTGCTCGGCACGGGGGCCGGAATCGCGTTCTTCATGCTGATGGCGCACCGGACACGCGATCCGAAAATCATCGCCGAAGTCGCGGCGCTTGTCGTGCTCGCGGATTATCTGTTCACGCTTTCCGCCGTCGTCCTCCAGCCGGTTACCGGCGTCCTGTTGGCGCTGAATGCCGGATATGGGTTGACGAGCGGCTGGATCATCGCCTCCGTCACGCTGTATCTTTTCACAGGCGCCTTCTGGGTCCCGGTCGTCTTCATGCAAAGGCGCATGCGCGACCTTGCGCGCACAGCCGCGCGCGACGTCTCTCCCTTGCCCGATGAATATCATCGCCTTTACCGGCGCTGGTTCGCGTTCGGCTTTCCCGCTTTCATCGCGGTGCTGGCGATCTTCTGGCTGATGATCGCGCGGCCGGCCTTTGGCTGAGAATGCCGGCAAGATTCGTCACGCGGGCGCGTAGGTCAATCTTACCGCGTCCTCGCCGACGTGATCGCTCGCGATAAGCCGGAGCGCTGGTTTTGAATCGGCGAAATAACGGGCGCCGCCGCCGAGCACGACCGGGCGAACGAACAGCTGGTATTCATCAATAAGGCCAAGTTTTCCTAGACTGGCGGCGAGTTTTGGACCTCCGACATCGATGCGACCGTCGAGGTCGGTCTTCAGTCTTTTTATCTCAGCCACGTAATCGTCACTGATTAGCGTCGCATTCGGGCCGACGGATTTCAGCGAACGCGACGCCACCCATTTCGGCTGCCGCCGCCACGCTTGGGCAAAGGCCTGCAATTGCGCCGCGCCCTGCCGGTCGTCCTGATTCCAATCATCGCCATCCCAATATCGCATCACCTCGTAAAGGCCGCGTCCGTAAATGCTTCCCGCCAAATCGTTTGTCTGTTCAATGAAATGCTGAAACAGCGCCGGGCCGGGCGCGAACGCGTCGTGATCGACAAATCCGTCGAGCGAGACGTTCATGCCGAATATGAGCTTTGCCACGGGATGCTCTCTCTCCGCGCTGCGCCTAAATCTTTCCGGCGCTCAGCCCTTGATCGCCGCGCAGGCGACGCGTGCGCCAGCGCCGCCGATAGGCTGCGTCAGATGATCGTCCGGACTTTCGTGAATGATCACGGCGAAGCCGTCATCGTCCATTAGCGGATAGGGGCCGTTGATCGCGGCGCCTTCCTCGCTCGGCTTCAAATTGACGCCGGCGCGGAAGATTTCGGCTTCGGCGTTTCCATCAGCCCCGGCGAATATGTTCGGGATGTCCGCCCGGTGCGCGCCATTGGGATTGAGAAGGCCGTGCTCGACATTGTCGGGATTGAGGTGGCCTCCGGAGGCTTTGAACCCCTCCGCGCCGTCCGAGCAATCGGCGACCATGTGAAGATGGATGCCGTGCCAGCCGGGCGTCAGGCCGGAAACATTGATGCGCATCAAGACGCCGCCGAGCCCGTCCTTGAATTCAATCTTGCCGATCGCGTCGCCCGTCGGACTGACAAAATCGCCGCTCGCGTCGGTCCAGTCCGCAGCTGAAAATGAGGGGGCCGGCGCCGCCGCTTCGGGCGCAGGCGCAGCTGTTGGCGCCGCTGGCGCCGCCTCCTTTTTTCCACAAGCGGAAAGGCTCGCGGCGGCGAGGACGGCCAAGGACATGCGGAAGGCGAAGTTGCGCATCGGAAATCCTTTCAAAATCAGCAAATTCGGCAGTTCTTATGCACCCTCGGGCCGGCGCCGCCAAGCTGCCGGCGCGCTTGCCGAACGCCTGCCCGAAATGCTAATCCAAAACAGTATTTTAGCCTCTGATTCCCGAAGGATTTTCGTGACAACAGAAGACGACGATAACGCGCCGGAAAACGGCGGCGAAGGCCCGAATGCTGGCGGCGGCCAATCTGGCGGCGCGACCCAGCAGGTCTCCATCGAAGAGGAGATGCGGCGGTCTTATCTCGACTACG
>MEMM01000045.1:12601-19744 GCA_001767925.1 Alphaproteobacteria bacterium RIFCSPHIGHO2_12_FULL_63_12 | reverse complement strand
GGCGCGGGCTCGGGCCGGGACTACCTGCGGGGCAATGCGGGCGCCGATCTGATGCTCGGCTCCAACGGCACGGACACGCTCTACGGCGACAGCGGCAATGACACCATGCTGGGCGGCGGCGGGCGCGATCTGATCACCGGCGGCGATGGCGACGACCGGCTGGTCGGCGGCGCGCAAAACGACCGCTTCAACTTCGCGCCGGGTTCGGGCGCGGACCTGATCGTCGACTTCGAGGCGGGCGTCGGCGCTAGCGACGTCATCGGGCTTTTCGGCTTTGGCGCAACGCTCGACAGCTTCGCCGAGGCGATCGCCGCCTCAACGCAGGTCGGCAATAATGTCGTCATCGACCTCGGCGGCGGCGACGTGCTCACGCTGCAGGGCGTCACCATCGCCGGCCTCAACGCCGACGATTTCGTCTTTGGCTGATCGGCGGCCTGAAAGGTCCTGCTGATTTTGGCGGCGTTTGAGCCCGTTTCCGGTTTCCGGCGGGCCCGAACGCCGCCGACGTGACTCGGCGGCTTTTTCCTGCTTTGATACTTCCCATACCGGCCCCTTTCGAAGCCACGCCGGTCATCCCCGGTGTTGACCGGCGCCGCTCCCGGCGAGGGCCGATGTTCTGCCCGAGAAGCATGCCTCCGCGATAATCTCGGAACCGACATGGGAGCTTTGCATGAAAGAACACAGTGACGCTGTAAGATGCGCGGTCATTGCAGGACCGCAAGGCGCGGGCAAGACAACGCTCGCCGCCGCCATGATGAAACGCGCGGGCGCCTCGGCGCCCGTTTTCGATTCCAGCGCGGAAGCGAAGGAATTCGGCATGACGACGGAGCCGAATTTCGCGCGCTTCGACTATCTCGGCGAAGCGTGGACGCTGATCGATTGTCCGGGCTCGGTCGAGCTGATCCAGTCGAGCCTCGACGCGATGCAGGCGGCCGATATCGTCATCCTGGTCGCCGATCCGCATGCCGATCGCGCCGGCGCGATCGCCGCGCATCTGAAATATCTCGATGATCACGACATTCCGCATGTGATCTTCGTCAACCGGCTCGATGAGTCCGAGACGCGGATCCGCGATCTGATGCAGGCGTTGCAGGAACATTCAGCGCGGCCGCTCGTTCTGCGTCAGGCGCCGATCTGGGAGAATGGCAAGATCGCCGGCGCGGTCGATCTGATCAGCGAGCGCGCCTGGAAATATCGCGAAGGCGCGCCGTCGGATCTGATCGAGATTCCGCCGTCGGAGCGCGCCCGCGAAATCGAAGCGCGCGCGGCGCTGCTCGACACGCTGGCCGATTTCGATGACGCGCTGATGGAGCAAATTCTCGAAGACAGGACGCCGCCGGGCGCCGAGGTCTTCCGCCTGATGGCGAAGGATCTCGAAGAAGACCTGATCGTTCCGGTCGTTCTCGGCTCGGCGTCGCATGGGCACGGCGTCACGCGGCTTTTAAAGCTCCTGCGGCATGAAGCGCCGGCGGCGGGCAAGGCGGCGGCGCGCCTCAAGCTGAATGGCGGCGCCTCGGTCGCGACAGTTATTCGCACCATTCACGCGCCGCACGCCGGCAAGATCTCCGCGGCGCGAATCTGGCGCGGTGGAATGAAAGATGGCGCCTCGGTCAACGGCGCGCGAATCTCGGGATTGCTTTCGCTCAATGGCGAAACGCGGGCGAAGATCGAGGCGGCGCGCGAGGGCGACATCGTCGGCATACCGCGCATCGACGCGCTCGCCGCCGGCGACCGCATCATTGACGGCGCGGTCGAGAAATGCGGCCGGACCGACGGGCCGATGGCGCTCTATGGGCTGGCGATCCGGGCGAAGAACGATCGGGATGAGGTGAAACTCTCGGCGGCGCTGCACAAACTGCTTGAAGAAGACCTGTCGCTGTCAACCGAACGCCGCGCCGACACCGGCGAGCTGATTTTGAAAGGGCAGGGCGACGTGCATCTGCGTCTCGCCGCCGCGAAGCTCAAAAACCGCTACAATGTCGAAGTCGAAATGAAAGCGCCGCGGCCGTCCTATCGCGAATCGATCCGCGCCGGCGCCGACCATCACGCGCGGCACAAGAAGCAAAGCGGCGGTCACGGTCAATTCGCCGACATCAGGGTGAAGATCAAACCGCTGGCGCGCGGCGAAGGGTTTCATTTCGACGAGGTAATTCACGGCGGCGCGGTGCCGCGCCAATATATCCCCGCGGTCGAAGCCGGCGTGACGGAAGAACTCGCCGCCGGTCCGCTCGGATTTCCGGTCGTCGATGTCGCGGTGACGCTCTATGATGGACAGTTTCACGCCGTCGACTCGAACGAAATGTCGTTCAAGATGGCCGGCCGCCAAGCGATGCGCGAAGCGCTGCCCGACTGCCAGCCGGTGTTGCTTGAGCCCGTCTATGAAACCGTAGTGCATGCGCCGACCGCACATACGAGCAAGGTGCATGGCGTCATCGCGGCGCGGCGCGGCCAAATTCTCGGCTTCGACGCACGGACAGGCTGGCGCGGCTGGGACAGCGTCAAGGCGATGCTCCCCGAAGCGAGCGTTCAGGACCTCATCATTGAACTGCGCTCGATCACGCAAGGCGCCGCGACGTTCGAAACCAGATTCGACCATTATCAGGAACTGCACGGCAAAGACGCGGAAAAGGTGGTGGAGGAACGGCGGCGGGAAACCGCCGGCTGACGCCGCAAAGGCGGCGACGAATGTCGTTCGCCGCGCCGCGCCGCACGGGAAGGCCGGGCCGGCAAGCCCCCTTCCTGTCGCCATGCCTTCGCCGCATTCCGGGCAAAATCATCCGTCACTGGTTAATGCGCAGCGGCAGGCGGGGATTTGATGTCGGCAATGCGAGTTTTGTTGGCGGCGGCGACCTTGTTGCTCAGCGCATGCGGCGCGCCGACCGACAGCGGGCGGGCGCCAGCCGCGGAATCTTCCGCACCAGATGCTGTTTCTCCGGAGGCGGCTTCTCCGGAAACAATCGCGGCGGCTGAGGAAGAAGCGACCGCTCCGACGGCTGGCCCTGCGTCGCAAGCCGACGGCGCGCAAATCCTGCGGCCGGCGAATTTCTATCGCCTCGACTGGGAAGACAATGCAAGTCTTTGTGCGGCGGCGCTCGCCTCGCTCAACCAGCCTTTTGCGCCGTCCCCTTCGGCTGACGCCGACGGCGCCGGTGACTATGCTTCGATACAAGCGCGCGACGCCCTCGGCTCGGCCGACAATCTGCGCTGGACCCTCGACGCCGGCGACAGCGAGGCCGCGCCGTCGGCGATAATCGACTATTTCAATGACGGCGTTTCGCATCACGTCGTGCGGCTGTTCGGCAAGCTCTCGGGATCGAGCATCATCGGGCTTGGCGTCAAGGACGCCGCCGGCGTTTCCATGCTTTCCTTCGGTCATGCGGGGCTCGCCTCGCCGGCGATGCCGAAGGTCGACGATCTGCACACGAAGCTTACCTATTCGGTCAGCGACGTCATCGCGCTTGCCGGCGGCTATTATACGCTGGTCGCGCCCCTTCAGGATATCGACGCATCAGGGCGCGTCTTTCTGATTTCCTGGCGCGCCAAGGATGGAACCGCCGCGCTGCGCGGCGCCGGCGATTATTATCCGGCGGTCTCCTGCGTATTGTCGCCGGCGGCCCCGGCAGAAAGTCGATAGGCGTCGATGGCGCTGTCCAATCTCAATCTGTTGTCGGCGTCGAGTTACTTCGCGCTCGTCTATGACATGATTAAAAAGGCGGAGAACCCGTTTCTTTACGCGGGCACGGGGTTTCAGCGCATCCATGATGGCGGCGGCGACGGCAATCCGACTTTCGGCTACGGCTTCAATTTGGCTGCGTTCTCCGCGAGCGTCGTCGAACAGGTGATCCTCCACGCCTATGGCGGGTCGGTGACCAGCCAGCAGCGCGCCGGTCTTGATATCGTGCTCGACTGGAAAACCGGGGCGCCGCTTGTCGTCAACGGCGTCGGCGTCACCTTGACGAACGCCGACATCATCAACATGGCGGACGTGACGCTCGACGGCGCGCCCGGCGCCTTCGGCAGCGCGGCCCAGCGCGACGCGGTGCAGAGTCTTTTTCTCAACGATGCGCAGGCGACGCGCATGCTCGATGTGATGATCAAGGGCGATCTCGGCCTTGTTCACATCGAAGGGCCGGCGGGCAGCTTCGGCTATGAAGCAGGTCTCGATTACCGGCTGACGGAAGAGGGCGTTCCGGCCTATTCGACCGAGCGCGCGGCGCTGCTGTCGGCTTATTACAACGCGCCAACGCTCATCGGACCCGGCGTCCAGAACGCCATTCTCAACGACGACCGGCCGCAATTGTGGTATGAAATCCGGTATAACCACAATCATTACGATCTGCGCGGGCTGCAAAACCGGCGCGCCGGCGAATCGGATCTCCTCGGCCTCGTATCGCAGGCGGCGAAGGACGATCCGCAAAATCACCTGCAGGAATTCGCCGACGCCGCGAGCACGCTCTTCAACGATGGCGACCGGCTGGGCCGCCGCATCTATACGCAGATTAACGCGCGCGACATTTACGATCCGTTCCCGGCGTCGATCGCGCCGGAATTGGCGACGCTCGATCTGTATCTGGGGCGCGGCGCTCTCGGCGATCCGCTCGCGCCGGCGATCGACTGGGTGCAGTTCGACGACGCGGGCGCCTCCGCGGCGATCGACGCGGCGGACGAAGCCTCGGCGGGCGTTGTCGGCGGAAAAGACCTGACGAATACGGTGAACCTCATTCTTGGCGAGGCGGGCGACGATCTCATCCGCGGTTACGGCGCGACCGATTATCTCTATGGCGGCCTTGACCGCGACACGATTTATGGCGGCGACGGCGACGATTACATTCACGGCGGCGCCGACGACGACTGGCTGGTTGGCGAGGCGGGCGATGATTTTATCCGCGGCGCCTCGGGCGCCGACACGATTGACAGCGGCGCCGGCGACGACACGCTGAAGGGCGATGAAGGCGACGACAGGATATTCGCGGGGTTTGGCGACGACCGCGCAGATGCGGGCGCCGGGAACGATTTGGTGCGGTCGGGGCCGGGAAACGACACGCTGTTTGGCGGCGACGGCAACGACACGCTCGGCGCCAGCAACCGCTCCGATTATCTGCGCGGCGACGCGGGTGACGATCTGCTGCTCGGCTCCAACGGCAATGACCGGCTGTTCGGCGGCGACGGCGCGGACACGCTGCTCGGCGGCAATGGAAGCGACCGCCTTGCCGGCGAGGGCGGGGCGGATCGGCTGCGCGGCGAGGCGGGAAACGACATCTTCGTTTTCGCGCCTGGCTGCGGCGCGGATTTGGTCGTCGACTTTGAAGCGGGCGCAGGACCGGGCGACGTCATCTCGCTTGTCGGATTCGGTGCGTCGCTCGACAGCTTCGCCGAAGCGATCGCCGCCGCGACGCAAGTCGGCGCTAATGTCGTTATCGATCTCGGCGGCGGCGAAACGATCACCCTGCAGGGCGTCAGCGTGGCCAGCCTGGCCGCTGATGATTTCGCGTTTTCCTGAAGTTTATCGAGTCAATTCAAGGGAATATTTACCCATTATTATGACGCCGGCCTGTCGCCATGCGAGGGCTCCCGGTGTAAAAGAGGCGGAATGTCGCCCGCCGCGCAGTCCGCGCGGGCGAACCGCTGAACGGAGAATGGCATGCGCCGGATTGATCGTGACGAATTCTGGCGCATCCTTCACGATGACGGCCGCCAGGCGACGATCCTGCCGACGGACGGCTTTGCCGGCAACGGCAAGCCGATCTTTGACTGGAACGAGGCGGCGATCCAGTTGACGCGATCTGGCTCCAGCTGGTCGCCGGGCCTTGGCGCGCCGGTCACTGTCACCTACGCTTTCAGGGCGACCGCGCCGACGTCGATGCCGAGCGGCGTCACCGGTTTTCAGCCGTTCAACGCGGCGCAGATCGCGGCGGCGGAAGCGGCGCTGCAATTATGGGCGGATGCGGCGAACATCACCTTCGTGCGTAACGGATCGGGAACCAGCGGCGCCGGCGCCTATTCCAACAATGCGACGATCCTGTTCGCAAATTACACGACCGAGACAGATCCGGCCTCCGCCTTCGCGTATTTTCCCGGCTCGACTGCCAGCGGTTCGGTCGCGGGCGACGTCTGGGTCGATATTTCCCAACCGGAAAACGCATCGCCGGTCTTTGGCGATTTCGGGCCGCACGTGCTCGCCCATGAAATCGGGCACGCGATCGGGCTCAGCCATCCCGGCGACTATGACGGCGGCTCACCAACTTACGCCGCCGACGCCATCTACTGGCAGGATGCGCGGATGTTCACCGTGATGAGTTATTTCGGCTCGACCAATTCGGGCGGCAACCTTCCGTCTTTTTCCTGGGGCCCGCAGTTCCACGACATCGCCGCCGCGCAGCGCCTTTACGGCGCCAATCTTTCGACGCGCACCGGTGACACCGTATACGGATTTAATTCGACGGCGGGCCGGTCGCTCTTCGATATCGCCGCCGCGGCGCAGGGCGCGACTTTCTCGATCTGGGACGCCGGCGGCGTCGATACGCTCGATTTGTCGGGATATGCCGAAAACGCCGAAATCGATCTCAGGCCGGGAAGTTTTTCAAGCGCCGGGCCGACCCCGGACAACGGTCCGGCGAAATACAATATCTCGATCGCGGTCGGCGTCATTATTGAAGACGCCGTCGGCGGTTCCGGCCGTGACACGATCACCGGCAACGATGCGCCGAATGTGCTGACCGGAGCGGCCGGAAACGACTCGCTGCTCGGCGGCGTCGGCGCCGATTCGCTGATCGGCGGCGACGGCGACGACCGGATGGCTGGCGGCACGGAGAATGATTTTGTCGACGCCGGCGCCGGCGACGATACGCTGCGCGGCGACGATGGCGACGATCAATTATTCGCCGGATTTGGAAACGATGTCGGCGACGGCGGAATCGGAAACGACCTTATTCGTTCAGGGCCGGGCAATGACACGCTCTACGGCGGCGACGGCAACGACACGCTCGGCGCCTCGAACCGGTCGGACTTTATTCGCGGCGACGCAGGCGACGATCTGCTGCTGGGGTCAAACGGCAATGACCGCCTGTTCGGGCAAATCGGCGCCGACACCCTCCATGGCGGCAACGGTCAGGATCTGCTCGACGGCGGCGCCGGCGACGACCG
>MEMM01000045.1:12453-12595 GCA_001767925.1 Alphaproteobacteria bacterium RIFCSPHIGHO2_12_FULL_63_12 | reverse complement strand
CGGCGAAGCCGGCAATGACCGCTTCACCTTCGCGCCCGGATCTGGCGCTGACGTCATCGTCGACTTCGCCGCCGGCGCGGCGTCGGGCGATTTGATTAGCCTTATCGGATTTGGGCCGGCCCTGGACAGCTTCGCCGAGGCG
>MEMM01000045.1:4582-12440 GCA_001767925.1 Alphaproteobacteria bacterium RIFCSPHIGHO2_12_FULL_63_12 | reverse complement strand
CCCAGATCGGCTCCTCCGTCGTCTTCGATCTCGGCGGCGGCGATACGATCACCCTCCTCAAGGTCGCGATGGCCGATCTTGACGCTGGGGATTTTCTCTTCGGTTAGCCTCGAAAATGGGCGCCGTCCCATCTTCCGTATCCAGCCAAAAATATTATCCCGGAGGGATGTAAAAGCGTCCGCCCGCCGGAATAAAATCATCAATCGAACGTCACTTGATCTGAATGGCGGTTTGCAAGGCCGCCAGACTGCCGACTTAACCCGCGACAACCGAGGAGACCAAGGATGATTTCTGGCACGCTGCTGGGTGATGATCTCGAAGGCGGCATCGCCGCCGACCTGATCGACGGGCTGGCCGGCGACGATACGCTGCGCGGCCGCGAAGCCAACGATACGATCTTCGGCGGTCTCGGCGCCGACAAGCTGAAAGGCGACCAAGGCGCCGACAGTCTTCTGGGCGATGACGGCGACGATGATCTCAACGGCGACGATGGCGACGACATTCTCGACGGCGGCGCCGGCAATGACGATCTGACCGGCGATATCGGCAATGACCTGCTGATCGGCGGCGACGGGGCCGACACGCTGGAAGGCGAAGACGGCGCTGACACCATGACCGGCGGCGCCGGCGGCGACAAATACGACATCGATATTGCGGATTTCGGCGCCGACGTCATCACCGACTTCAGCGCCGGCGACTGGATCGACTTCGCCGATTCCGGCCTCCTCGCCGGCAACTGGATCATCACGCAGAATGGCGCGAACGTCGTGCTTTCGAACAATGTCAATTCATCGACGCTCACCTTGCAGAATGTGCTGACGAGCAATCTCGCGATCGCTGGCGACGAAATCTTCTTCGTGACCGGCGCTGGCACGACGGGCGGCGGCGGCGATGACGCTTTGCAGGGCGGCGGCGCCAATGACTCGCTGACAGGCGCCGGCGGCGACGATTTCCTCAAGGGGCGCCTTGGCGATGACACGCTGTCGGGAGGTTCGGGCAATGACACGCTGAAAGGTGACGAGGGCGCGGACAGCCTGTTCGGCGGCGACGGCGACGATTCGATCGAGGGCGGCCTCGGCAACGACACGATCTTTGGTCAGGACGGCGCCGACAAGATCGAGGGCTCCGAAGGCGACGATCAGATGGCCGGCGGCATCGGCCCCGACAAGTTCGATTATGACGACACCGACGCCTTCGGCGCCGATGTCATCACCGACTTCGCCGTTGAAGACGAACTTGATTTCGACACGACGGTTTTCTCGATGGGATCGTTCGCCTTTTCGCAGAACGGCGCCGACGCCGTGATCACCTACACGCCGTCGGGCGCGACGATCACCTTGCAGAATGTCAATGCTTCGAACCTGTTCATCGACGGCGATGATATTCGCCTGTTCGCCGCCGGCGGCGGAACTTCGAACGGGACGACGTATGACGACAGCATCGTCGGCAGCCTCAATGACGATTCGCTTCGCGGACGTACCGGCGACGACTCGCTGCGCGGGCGGGACGGCGACGACAGCGTCAGCGGCGGCTCCGGGCGCGATTATCTCGACGGCGGCGCCGGCAAGGATATGGCCGATTATCTCGGCAGCGCCAACGGGGTAAGAGTCAATCTGGGGACAGGACTTGGCAGCGGCGGCGATGCGACCGGCGACATCCTCCTCGGCTTCGAGGATGTTCGCGGCTCCAGCAGCGACGACTCGCTGGTTGGCGACGACAACGGCAATGACCTCCTCGGCGATTCCGGCGATGACACGCTGCGTGGAAACGACGGCGACGACCGCATCTTCGCCGGTCTCGGCGACGACCGGATCGATGGCGGTTCCGGCGACGACAATTCGCGCACCAGCAATGGGCGCGACACGCTGTTCGGCGGCGACGGAAACGATACGCTCGGCTCCGGCTCGGGGTCGGACTTCGCGGACGGCGGCGCCGGCGACGATGTCATGCTGGGGTCGAACGGCAACGACAACATGCTTGGCGGCGACGATAATGACCGCCTGCTCGGCGGTGCGGGACGCGACCGCCTTCTGGGTGGCGCTGGCGCCGATACGCTGAGGGGCGAAGCCGGAAACGACACCATGACCGGCGGCGCCGGAAATGACCGGTTCGTGTTCGAGCTCGGCGATGGCGCCGATGCAATCACTGATTTCGCCGCCGGCGCCGGCATCGGCGATGTGCTGCGGATCGACGGCTACGGGACCGCCGTCGACAGTTTCGCGGAGGTGCTGGCGCTCTCGACCCAGGTCGGCGCCGATGTCGTCATCAATCTCGGCGGCGGCGATACGATTACGCTGCAAAACGTCACGCTGGCGGGCCTTGACGCCAACGACTTCTCCTACGGCTGACGGCGCCCAATTGCCGCCGCAATAACCGGCCTAGAATGATGCGCCCCGGGGAAAACCGGGGCGCATTTTCTTTCGAAGGCGAGGCAATTCGCCAATCGCCTGTTTACGCTAAGCCGGCGCGCCGCGCCGCAAAGGGATTATCGTCTGGCGGCGCGCGGCGCGGGACGCTAGGCTCGCGACATACCGGTCGATGACGCTAGGAGGCGTTTCGCGCCAGAATCAGGGAGACGCATTGATGTGGACAGTGACAACAGGCGCGACCGGGAGCGTTGCGGCGTCGACCGTCAACCAGATCGTTGCGATCACGCAGGCCGCCGCGAATTACTGGGGCCGCTATATCGACACCAGCGCCGCTTCGATCGACATCCAGATTGATCTCGTCGATCTAGGGACGACGACGCTGGCGCAGGCGGGCACCGACTTTTTCTTCGCATATTCGAGCGGCGGGCTCGATTTTTTCGAGCCGGCGACCATCGTCGAGTTGACGTCGGGCGTCGATCTCAATGGCGCCGCGCCCGATATTCCGATCGAAATCAATTTGACGTCAATTCTTGCCGGCGAATTCATCCTCGGACCGCTGACGGATGGCGTCTCGCTCGGCGGCGCCGCCAATGATTTCGATCTCTGGACGGTGCTCGTCCACGAAATCGGACATGGCCTCGGGCTTCTCAGTTTTCTCGATGAAGGGGGGACGGATCGCTCTACCTTCGATCAATATGTGACGCAGACCGCGGGAACTTATTTCTTCGATGGACCAGATCCGAATTTCGGTCCAATCCCGCTCGACAGCGGATTTTCCCATATCGCGAGTTCCGTCGACAGCCTGCTCAATCCCTCGCTTGGGCCGGGCGCCGCCGTTTATCTCTCAGCGCTCGACGTCTCAATATTCGGCGATATCGGCGCGCCGCTGAAACGGCCGACGGCCGGTAACGACGATTTGTCTAGCTTTTCGACCAATTCGAATTTGCTGTCGGCCAATCCGGCGCTGCACGCCTTGCAGGGCGACGACACGATCAACGGCATGCCAGGGAACGATTTTCTCTTCGGCGACGAAGGCGCGGACCGCTTGTACGGCTCGATCGGTAACGACCAGCTGAACGGCGGCGACGGCGACGACACGCTGCTGGGCGATCCCGGCGCGGATTCGCTCGATGGCGGAAACGGAACCGACCTCGCAGATTACAGCCTCGCGCCTTCGGCGGTCAGCGTGAACTTCGCTTCGTCCGGCAGCGCCGGGCACTCCGCCGGCGATCTCCTGTTTTTCATCGAACAGGCGACCGGCTCGGCGTTTAACGACACGATCATCGGCTCGTCCGCCGCGGAAACGCTTCAAGGGGGCGCCGGCGTCGACTCGCTTGTCGGCGGCGACGGCGCCGACAGCCTCAACGGAGGAATCGACAACGATCGGCTGAGCGGCGGGATCGGAACGGACACGCTGGTCGGCGACAACGGCGATGACACGCTGCGCGGCGAAGGCGACAACGATTTCCTTTTCGCGGGACTTGGGCATGACCGCGCCGAGGGCGGCGACGGCGATGATTTCGTCAGGACAAGCAACGGAAACGATTCGATGTTTGGCGCCGCCGGCGCGGACACGCTCGGCGCCGGTTCCGGAAAAGACAGTCTGCGCGGCGACGCGGGCGATGACCTTCTTCTCGGGTCGAACGGCAATGATCGCATTTTCGGCGGCGCCGATAATGACCGGATCATCGGCGGCAATGGCCGCGACACGCTTTACGGCGAAACCGGCAACGATATGATCACCGGCGGCGCACAGGACGACCGGTTCGTCTTCGTCGTCGGCGGCGGACTTGACGTAATCACCGATTTTGCGGCGGGCGCTGCGTCAGGCGATATTTTCTTCATCGCCGGTTACGGCGCCGCCATCGACAGCTTCGCCGAGGCGATCACTTTCGCAACGCAAGTCGGCGCCGATGTCGTTTTCGATTTCGGCGCCGGCGACGGGCTCATCTTGAAGAATGTCGCGCTGTCCGAACTCAATTCCGGCGACTTCCAGTTCGGTTAGAGGGACATCGAAAATTCGTCCGGCATTTCGTCTGTTGCGCGGCGTCGGCTGGCGTAAATTTGGCTCTCCCGCAAGACCTCGCCGCTATTTAATTTGTGGACGAATTAAACACCGGACGGTGTAGCGGCTCTGCCGGTCGCTACGGATGACCCGGTTTCATCCGGCGGTTGCGCGGCGGTTCGTTGTCAGCAACCGCCAATTGGAATGCTCCAAAAATATTGCTACAATTCTGACGCCATTCGGCGAATTTCCTGTTTTATTAGGGCGTTGCGGCGTGTAGCTTCCGCCGCGTATTTTTATGCGTTGCTGGTAGGGGGGATTATCATGACCATCACGCCTACGCTCGAATTGGCGGCCAAGACCGCGAATTCAGTCGATGTCGGACCGACAGGAAACGACCAAACTCACGCGAATGTCCTCTCGCTCGCGGACGGCCGGTTTGTCGTTTTCTGGACGGACAATTCGAATGCGGAATCCGGCGCCGTTCCCGGCCTCGACATTCTCGCGCAAGTCTACGACGCCTCGGGCGTTGCAATCGGTTCGGTGCAGCGGATCAACCTGACGAACACCCAAGATAACGAACGCAATTTCAGCGTGGCGCTGCTTCCGGGCGACCGCTTTGTCGTCGCCTATGAAGATTCGAACGCCAACGGCGTTTCGGTTCGCGCCGAAGAGTTCACGATCGCGACGGACAGCTCGTTCACGCACGACGTCGGCCTGACCATCCTGCAAAACCCCGGCGGCGGCGACGTCCTGAGTTTTCCGAAAGTCACGGCGCGCACCGACGGAACCTACATGGTCTCCTATGCGCGCACGACCGCCGGAACCGATATGGACGTCTTCGGGAAAATCGTGACCGGCGGCGTCGTCGGCGCCGAATTGACGGTCTTTTCCGGATCCGATGACACCCCCGGCGTCGATCACATCGCGACCGCGACGCTCGCCAACGGAAATTTCGTCATCATTTCCGAAGACCAGATCGTTCCTGACGGCGATCGCGGCCTGTTCTTGCGGATTTTGAACAGCGCCGGCGGAAACGTTCTCGCCCAAACGAATCTCGGCGGAACCTCGGGCGATACGGCGAGCCAGCAAGATCCCAGCGTAACCGCGCTGACGGGCGGCGGATTTGTGGTCTCCTGGTTGGAATCCGACGGAACCGACACCGATATTATCTTCCAGGTTTTCAACGCCGCCGGCGCGACGGTCGCCGGACCTTTTGGCGTCAATGATCTCGGCGCGGCGGAAAACAACAATGAATCTGCTGTCGTCGCGCTGAAAGACGGCGGCTTCTTTGTGGTCTATGACGACGATACGGTCGACGCCATCAAGGGTCAGCGATACGACGCTTCCGGAACCGCCGTCGGTTCGACGGTGACGATCGCCAACACCACGGGAACCGAAGATGCGCCGCGCGCCCAGTTGACCGACGACGGCCGCATCATCGTTTCCTGGACGGTAGCGGTCAGCGGCAACAGCGATGTCAAAGTCGCGGTTTATGATCCGCGGACCGGCGCCTATATCGGCGAAGACGACGGACGCGTCATTTACGGGCGCGCGGATGGCGACGGCCCCAGTGACGATTTCGCGATTTTCGGCGGTCTCGGCGACGATACGATCATCGGTCGCGGTTCGGACGATATCATGTCGGGCGGCGGCGGCGCCGACACGCTGACCGGCGGCAGCGGCGCCGACCGGTTTGACTATGATCTCATCGGCGACATCGCTGCGACCGGCGAGACGATCGCCGATTTCGATTTCTCCGACCTTATCGATTTGTCGACGATCGACCAGTCGACGCCATTGACGTTTATCGGAACAGCCGCCTTCAGCAATGTCGCCGGTCAGATGCGCTACCGGTTTGTCGGCGGAACGACGGAAATCCAGATCGATGTCAATGGCGACGGCGCTGTCGACCGCACGATTACCGTCACGAACGGCCAGTTCGCGATTGATGAGACCGCCGCGGGATCGGCGATTCTCAAAATGCTGAGCGCGCCGCCGACGCCGGGTAACGACAGCCTTGCCGGCGGCGCCGGCAACGACACCATAGACGGGCTCGCCGGCAACGACACCATTCACGCCAATGACGGCGACGATGTGTTGATCGGCGGCGCCGGCGCTGACAGCCTTAACGGCGGCAATGGCTTCGACACCGCGAGCTATGCAGCGAGCGCGACGGCGGTGACGGTGAATTTGCTGACCGGCTTTGGGTCGGGCGGCGACGCTGTCGGCGACCTCCTCGTCGGAATTGATCACGTCACAGGCAGCGCCTTCAACGACTCGCTGACCGGCGACAATTTCAACAACGACCTGATCGGCGGCAATGGCGACGACACCTTGCGCGGGAATGACGGCGATGACCGGCTTTTCGCCGGCATCGGCAAGGACCTGGTCGTCGGCGGCGTCGGCAATGATTTCTCACAGACCAGCAACGGCAACGACACGGCGTTCGGCGGCGATGGCAATGATACGCTCGGCGCCGGCGCAGGGCAGGATCAGTTGCGCGGCGAATTGGGCGACGACCAATTGCTGGCGTCGAACGGCAATGACTTCATCTTCGGCGGCGATGGCAACGATCTCATGCTCGGCGGCGCCGGTCGCGACACGCTGTGGGGCGACGCGGGCGCCGATACGCTGAATGGCGGCACCGAGATCGACACCGCAAGCTACGACACCGCGACGTCGGGGGTCGCCGCCTCGCTCAATACCGGGCTTGGAACAGTCGGTGACGCGCTCGGCGACGTTTTTGTCGGCATCGAAGGCTTCAGGGGATCGGGTTCTGCCGACACGCTCGAAGGTGACGCTTTCGCCAACCGGTTCGACGCTGGCGCAGGCAATGACAGCCTCGACGGACTGGCAGGCAGCGACACGCTGCTCGGCGAGACTGGCGCCGACACCATGACTGGCGGCGCGGATAACGATCAGTTCTGGTTCTTCAAAGGATACGGCGCCGACGTCATCACTGACTTCACCGCCGGCGCCGGGCTAGAAGATGTCATCCGCATCTTCGGGCGCGGCGCCGCGGTCGATACGCTTGCAGAGGTTCTGGCGCTGTCGACGCAGGTCGGCGCCGATGTCGTCATCAATTTCGGCGCCGGCGACACCATCACCTTGCAAAACGTAACGCTCGCCTCCCTGAACGCCAACGACTTCATCTTCGGGTGAGGTCATCCGAGGTCGACGGCGACGCCTTCCGCAGCGCCCGGGAAAACATCCCGGGCGTTTGCCGTTGCGGCGCAATTCCCCATTTACGGGAAAAATGTCATCTCATTGATTTTGATGGCGGATTTTGAACCGTCCTACACCTGCGGCCAGGCCTTAGGATGACGGGGCCGGAAATTCGCGAGGATCGCCGGCCCCCGCGGCGCGGTCGCGCGGCGGGGCGACAATTCACCAGTGGAGTATCCTATGTCCCAGTCGCCGCGCCTCAAGCTTTCCTACATCCTGCCGCAGCAGGCGCAAAAGCATGTCAGCGCCAATGAAA
>MEMM01000045.1:0-4544 GCA_001767925.1 Alphaproteobacteria bacterium RIFCSPHIGHO2_12_FULL_63_12 | reverse complement strand
AAATCCGCGACGCTCACCGCGGAGCCGTCCGCGCCATCGGAAGGCGACGCTTATATTTTGCCGGCCGGCGCCGCCGGTGCGTCGTGGAGCCTCTTTCCGGTCGGCGCCGTCGCGGCGTTTCAGGACGGACAATGGCTGGCGCATTCGCCGCGCGCCGGCTGGCGCGCCTATGTCGAAAGCGCCGCCAAATTCCACCTTTATGACGGCGCGGTGTGGAATGAAGAAGCCCACGGCGGAAGCGACGGATCGTTCGCCAGCCTTGGCGTCAACACCGCGGCCGACGCATTGAACAAGCTCGCCGTCAAATCGGACGCCGCGCTGTTTTCGCATGATGATGCGACGCCGGGTTCTGGCAATTCGCGAATTATGATCAACAAGAGCGCCGCGGCGAAAACGGCAAGCGTCGTTTTTCAGGACGCTTATGCCGGACGCGCAGAATTCGGCCTTGCGGGCGATGATGATTTTTCGCTGAAGGTCAGCGCCGACGGCGCGAGCTGGCGCAATGCGCTCACCGTCAAACCAGATGGACGGATCGGACTGAACACCGCATCGCCCGTCGCTCCGCTGGAATTGCACGTCGACGGCGCGGCGACCAACGCAGCGCTTATCTCGTCTGATGATCTTGTGATCACAAAGGAGAGCGGACCCGCCTCGATCGCCGGCATCGTCGCAAGCGCCGTGGCGGGCCAACGAATGGTCTTTAAGGGCACGAAAGCGGGCGGCACGCTCGCCGCGCCGACCGCGCCGTCGGACGGCGATTATGTCTTCTCGCTCCTCGGCTCGGTGTTCGACGGCAGCGTGACCCGGGCGACCGCGGCGATTGAGATGCGGATCGACGGCCCCGTTTCGGACGGCGTTGCGCCCCAGCGCATTATTTTTGCGACTGGCGCCGGCGCCGGCCGGACCGAGCGTTTGCGGATCAATTCGGCCGGCGATGTCGGCATCGGCGTCACGGCGCCGACGGCCAAGCTGGATGTCGATGGCGCGATCAAGGTTAAGAGCTATTTGAAAACCGCCCTGCCGTCGGCTTCGGCCAGCGGCGCGGGAGCGATGATTTTCGTCTCAAACGAAATCGGCGGCGCGGTGATCGCCTTTTCCGACGGTGCGGCCTGGCGGCGCGCGACCGATCGGGCCGTCGTAAGCTGAATGATATTTATCGTATAAATATCAGATAGTTGCCTAATTTTCTGAAGGTCGGGTGGCGGCATGAATCGCCCGCCATCCGGCCGCCCGGTAAAAGGCGAGCAAAAACAATGAGGTGAAAAGGCGCAAAGGAAGCGACCGCAATCACACCTGATCAGATTGTTTTAGTATAGTGCGGGTAACCAGAATGAGGCGGACACGGATGTCGGCGGCATTGCAAGAGCGGATCGGCGGCTGGTGAAGACCGAAGTGAAATTGCCTGACGACATGCGCGCCGGCCTCGAGGCGGCGCGGCCGCTCATCGTCAGGGCGGCGGTCTTTAGCGCGGCGGTCAATCTGCTGATGCTGACCGGGCCGCTCTACATGCTTCAGCTTTATGATCGGGTGCTGGCGAGCCGAAGCCTGCCGACGCTTGCCGTGCTGACGCTGCTGATCGTTGGGCTTTACGGCGCGATGGGGATTCTTGATTTCGTCCGGACGGCGCTTGTCGCGCGCGCCGCCGGCCGGTTTGACGCGCGGCTCAGCGAAGCGGCGTTCAATGCGGCGGTCGAAGGATCGCGTTATTCGGCGGGGCAGGCGGGCGACGCGCCGTTAAAAGACCTGCGCACAATCCGTCAGGCGGTCGGCTCGTCCGCGGTGACGACATTCTTCGATGCGCCGTTCGCGCCGCTTTATCTTCTGCTCGTCTTCATGATGCACTGGGTGTTAGGCCTCACCGCGCTGATCGGCGCCGCAGCACTTGTGACGCTTGCGATCATGAATGAACGCACATCGCGCGCGGCGCTCAAGACCGCGCTTGAGTCAGGGACGGCGGGCGATAGCGCCATTTCGGCGATCATGCGCAACGCGGCGGCGGCGGACGCGATGGGCATGCGCGGCGCGTTGAGGGATATCTGGCTGACGCATGCGTCGAAGGCGCAGCTCTCTAACGCGGAAGCCGGCGATATGATCAACAGCTTCGGCGCCGCGACCAAATCCGGACGCATGCTGCTGCAATCGCTGATCCTCGGCGTCGGCGCGGTTCTCGTCATCGCGCAGCAAACGACGCCGGGCGTGATGATCGGCGCGTCGATCATCACTGGGCGCGCGCTGGCGCCGGTCGAGCAGGCGATCGGCCAGTGGCGGGTCATCGGCGCCGCGATTGCGGCGTGGCGGCGCTTGCAAAAATTTCTTTCGGCCGCGCCGACGCAGGGCGGGAAACTGTCGCTGCCCGCGCCGACCGGCTATCTGCGGCTCGACCGCGTCTTCGTGCAGCCGGCGCTCGCCAAAAAGCCGATCGTCAAGGGCGTCACCCTCGAATTGAAACCGGGCGAGGCGCTCGGCATCGTCGGGCCTTCGGGCGCCGGCAAATCGACGCTGGCGCGGGCGATGGTCGGTGTCGAACGCGTCGTCGCCGGCGAAGTTCGCCTCGACGGCGCCGATCTCATCTCATGGCCGCGCGACGAGGTTGGGCGCCATATCGGCTATCTCCCGCAGGAAGCGGAGCTGTTCTCCGGAAGCGTTGCGCAGAATATCGCGCGCTTCGACCGGACGGCGAAGGACGATGAAATCATCGCGGCGGCGAAGGCGGCGGGCGCTATGGATCTGATCCTCTCTTTGCCGGACGGATTTGAAACCGATGTCGGCGAGCGGGGCCAGCGTCTTTCCGTAGGGCAGCGTCAGCGAATCGGACTCGCCCGCGCGCTCTTCCGCGATCCCGTGCTGATCGTCCTTGACGAGCCCAATTCCAATCTCGATGCCGAAGGCGACGCGGCGCTGTCGAGTGCGATAAATGGCGCCAAGCAGCGCGGGGCGGCGATCGTCGTCGTCGCGCATCGCCCGAGCGCAATCGCGCATGTCGACCGACTGCTGATGCTTGTCGACGGCGAGCCGCGCGCCTATGGACCGCGCGACGAAGTGCTCGCGAAAATCGCCCCCGGCATCGCCGCCATTGGCGGCGCGAAAAAGCCGCAGGAAACGGAACCGCATGTCGCCGCTAACCGTTCAAACGGATGAAAAACCCGACGACGCCAGCCGCTTTACGCGGCTAGGCTGGATCGCGGCGGCCGTCGTTTTCGGCGGACTGCTCCTGTGGTCCGTTCTGGCGCCGATCAACAGCGCGGTGATTGCGCCGGGCCAGCTGTCGGTTGAAACGAACCGCAAGACGATCCAGCACCTTGAAGGCGGCGTCATCCGTCAAATCCACGTCAAGGAAGGTCAGGAGGTCAAGGCGGGAGAACTCCTCATCGATCTCGACGATACGGTGACGCGGGCAAATGTCGATCTGCTGACAGCGCAGCTTGCGGAAGGGATCGCTCGCCTTGCGCGCCTTCTCGCCGAACGCGACGGGCTTGAAACGATTCCAGATGACTCACTCGCCTTCGCGATGGCGCCGAGGGATCTCGACTACTCAGACAATCTCGAAGGCCAGCGCCGGCTTCTTGAGGCGCGCGAGGCGACGAAGAAGACGCAGATTGCGCTTCTGGGTGAGCGCATCGTCCAGCAGTCAAAACGCATCCAGGGATACGCGACGCAGGTAAAATCGCTGCGCGAACAGGCGCGCCTCGTCGGCGATGAACTTGAAGGCGTCAAGAAACTCAACGCGGAAGGCTTTGCGCCGATGACGCGCGTGCGCGAACTGCAACGTATCAGGGAAGCGATCGCCGGACAGCAGGGGCAGCTCGTAGCATCGAGCGCGGAATCGGAAAGCGTCATTTCCGAAGCCAAGCTCGAAATCGAGCGGCTGAAACAGCAATCGCGCGAGGATGCGATCAAGGAATCCCAGGATCTCGAAGTTCAGATATCCGGCCTGACGGAGCGGCGGACGGCCGCGCTCGACGCGCTTCGACGCTCGGAAATCAGGGCGCCGGAAGACGGGATCGTCATGGGCCTCGCTGTACATACGATCGGCGGCGTCATCACGCCCGGCACGCCGGTGATGGATATAATCCCGAAGGGAGATTCGCTTCTTGTCGCCGCGCGCATTTCGCCGCGCGATGTCGACAAGGTGGAGCCGGGGCAGGAAGCGGTCATCCGCTTTTCCGCATTCAACGCGCGGGTGACGCCGGAGGCGGTCGGATCGGTGCGCCAAGTCAGCGCCGACAATTTCGTCGACAAGGCGACCGGCGCCGCCTATTTTCTCGTTTACATTGACCTACCGCCGAAAGAAGATCTCGACAAAATATTGAAGGGACAGGTATTGCAGCCCGGCATGCCCGCTGAAAGCTTTATCCGCACCGGCGCGCGGCCAGCGATCAGCTATTTGCTGAAGCCTCTGACGGATGCGTTCTCGCGCTCCTTGCGCGAGGAGTGACGCACAGGATGAAAATCCTCTTCCTGCACGATAATTTTCCCGCGCAGTTCGGCCCGATCGGCGAATATCTGTCGAAAAAGGGGTGGGAGGTGGCCTTCGGCACGCAGCG
>MEMM01000044.1:31856-34751 GCA_001767925.1 Alphaproteobacteria bacterium RIFCSPHIGHO2_12_FULL_63_12 | reverse complement strand
GTCTTGAGCTGAAAAAGAGCGGGTTCATTCCCGACGTGATGATGGCGCATTCGGGTTGGGGCCCCGGCATGTATCTGAAGGATGTTTTTCCGGACGCGCGCTATATCGGCTATTTCGAATGGTATTATCAGCCGGTCGGGCCGGATGTCGCTTTCATGAAAGGCGAGGGAACGCGGTCGGAGGACGAATTGCTGCGCACGCGTGGCCGCAATGCGCCGATCCTCACCGATCTCGCGGCTTGCGATTACGGTATCGCGCCGACCAATTATCAACGCAGCCAGTTCCCGCCGATCCTCGCTGACAAACTGAAAGTCCTGCATGACGGCGTCGATGTCGCGACTTACGCGCCGAAAGCGGGCGCAAAGCTTGTGTTGCCGAATCTCGATCTTTCCGGCGCGCGCGAGATCATCACCTATGTCGCACGCGGCATGGAGCCCTATCGGGGATTCCCCGAATTCATGGCGGCGATCGCCGAAGTTATGCGTCGCCGTCCCGAGGCGCATGTCGTCGTCGTCGGCGAAGACCGCGTCGCCTATGGCAAAAAGCTTCCCGACGGCGACAGTTGGAAAAAGCGGATGTTGGCGCAACACGCCTTCGACGAAAAGCGGCTGCATTTCACCGGACTTATCCCGCGCGACCAGTATCTGAAAGTCCTTCAGGCGTCGTCGGTGCACGTTTATCTGACGGTGCCGTTCGTCCTTTCATGGTCGATGATGGAATCGATGAGCGCCGGCTGCGTCGTTCTGGGCTCCGACACCGACCCTGTGAAGGAGCTGATCGAGGACGGAAAGAACGGCCTTCTGGTCGACTTTTACAATGTGCAGGCGATCGCGCGCGCAATCATTCGGGTGCTGGAAAGCCCTGAGAAATTTCAGGAGATCAGGCAAGCCGCGCGCCGGACGATTGTCGAAAATTATAGCGCGGAGGATATTTACGCGCGCAAAGAGCGGATGTTTGCGGGGGGTGAGTGGTGAGGTGGTGAGGTGGCGAAATGGTGAATCGTGAATAGCGATTAGTGATCAAAAAAAACCCCTATTTCACATTCACTACCTGCTCACTTCACCTTCCACTCCGGCCGGATGAAATGGCACGTATAGCCTTCCGGATATTTTTCGAGATAATCCTGATGATATTCTTCCGCGTCCCACCATTTTCCGGCGGGGACGACTTGCGTCGCGACCTTTCCCGGCCAACGGCGTGAGGCGTCGATTTCGGCGATGATTTTTTCGGCCTCGGCCTTTTGATCGGCGTTGAGGTAAAAAATCGCCGACCGGTATTGCGAGCCGATATCGTTGCCCTGCCGATCGATCGTCGACGGGTCGTGGATCTGAAAGAAGAATTCGAGAAGCGCGCGATAACTTGTCCTCGCGGGATCGTAGGCGATGCGGATCGCTTCCGCGTGCCCGGTCTTGCCGGTCTTCACCTGCTTGTAGTCGGGATGGTCGAGCGCACCGCCGGTGTAGCCGACCTTCGTCGCAGCGACGCCCGGCAGTTTGCGGATTAAATCTTCCATCCCCCAGAAGCAGCCGCCGGCGAGAATGGCGATTTCTTCGGTCATGTGAGGCTCCTTAATGTCCGGCGCCGAATTCACGGCCCGCGAGGTAGCGCTCGGCTTCGAGCGCCGCCATGCAGCCCATGCCGGCGGCGGTGACCGCCTGACGATAAATGTCGTCGGTGACGTCGCCAGCGGCGTAGACGCCTGGAATGTCGGTCTCGACTGTCCCCGGTTTCACGACCAGATAGCCGTTGTCCTTCATCTTCAGCTTGCCGACGAACAGCTCGGTCGCCGGCTTGTGGCCGATGGCGATGAAGACGCCGTCCGTCGTCAGCTCTTTCGTCGCGCCGGATTTGGCGTGTTTTAGGCGAACGGCCGTTACCCCCGCCGGGTTCTCGGTCCCGAGAATTTCATCGACCTGATGGTCCCAGACGATCTCGACATTGTTTTTCGCGAGCAAGCGATCCTGCAGGATTTTCTCGGCGCGGAAATGGTCGCGGCGGTGAACGATCGTCACCGACTTCGCGAGGCCGGAGAGATAAAGCGCTTCCTCGACCGCCGTATTGCCGCCGCCGACGACGACGACGTCCTTGCCGCGATAGAAAAATCCGTCGCAGGTCGCGCAAGCCGAAACGCCGAAGCCCTGGAATTTCTTCTCTGATGGAATGCCGAGCCACTTCGCCTGCGCGCCGGTCGAAACGATCAGCGCATCGGTCTCGTAGATCTCGCCGCTGTCGCCCTTGAGCGTGATCGGCTTTTTCGTCAGGTCGACGTCGACAATGATGTCGCCGACGAATTCGGCGCCGACATGCTCGGCCTGTTTTTGCATCTGCTCCATCAGCCAGGGGCCCTGAATGACGTCGGCGAAACCCGGATAGTTCTCGACATCGGTGGTGATCGTCATCTGCCCGCCGGGCTGGAGGCCGTGGACGACGACGGGTTTCAACCCGGCGCGGGCGGCGTAGATGGCGGCGGTGAGGCCGGCGGGGCCGGAGCCGAGAATCAGCAGTTTCGTTCGCATGTCATCCTCTTTTGATGCCGCGATATGGCCGCTTCAAAGGGGCAGGGCAAGGACGGCTCCCGGAAGGTTGAAGAGGGTCAGATAAGATGGTAACAGATGTTACTAATTTGAGGAGAAGCCCCATGCGCAAGTGGATCACCGCCTCCCGGATCGAGGGAGAAGCCTCCCGTCAGGCCCATGCCGACATGCCCCCCGGCACCTATGAGCGGGAAATATCGAAAGAGGGGTTCTTCGGCCCGGCGGCGTTTCTCCACCACAAGCGCCCGCCGACCGGCTGGACAAATTTCGAGGGGCCGCTACGGCCGCGCGCCTTCAATCTCGCAGCGCTGAACGACGCGCCGGCGAGCCCGTGGTCGGCGCCGGTTGTGCTTCGCAACAA
>MEMM01000044.1:28240-31832 GCA_001767925.1 Alphaproteobacteria bacterium RIFCSPHIGHO2_12_FULL_63_12 | reverse complement strand
GCTTCGCAACAATGCGACGGAGATGCGCTTTTGGAAACTTGGCAAGCCGATGCCGGCGCTCGCGCGGAACGGCGACGGCGATCAGATCCTTTTTATCCACGCCGGGGAGGGCGATCTTTTTTGCGATTACGGCCATCTCGCGGTTGAGGCCGGCGATTACGTGGTTCTGCCGCGCGGGACGATGTGGCGGCTCGCGCCGACTGCGCCGCTGAGCGTTTTGATGATCGAAGCGACAAATTCCCACTATACCCTCCCCGACAAAGGAATGATGGGCAATCATGCGGTTTTCGACGCTGCGCTTTTCGACGCGCCGAAAATAGACGCCATGTTCAAGAAACATCAGGCGGACGATCGTGAAACGCGGGTCGAGATCAAGAAGCGCGGGGAGGTGTCCGTCGCAACCTTTCCCTATAACCCGCTCGACGTTGTCGGCTGGCACGGAGAATTGTCGCCGGTCAAAATCAACGTCAAGCATATTCGCCCGTTGATGAGTCACCGTTATCATGTGCCGCCTTCGGCGCACACGACCTTCGTCGCAGATCGATTTGTCATCTGCACTTTCGCGCCGCGCCCATTTGAGACCGATCCCGGCGCGCTCAAAGTGCCGTTCTTCCACAATAATGACGATTACGACGAGGTCTTGTTCTATCATGCCGGCGACTTTTTCAGCCGCGACAACATTGACGCCGGCATGATGACTTTTCATCCGTCCGGATTCACCCACGGGCCGCACCCGAAGGCGCTGAAAAACATGCTGGTGCAGAAAAAGCCCGCGACCGACGAATATGCGGTGATGATCGACACCCGCGACCCGCTCGAAGTCGGGGAGGGCGCGGCGGCGGTCGAATTCGCCGGCTATGTCGACAGCTGGAAAACACAAGGCCCGGCCGAGTGACGGTGCGGACCCAGCATCCGGACCCTTCGATCCTTTGTTGCGATTCACTGCGGGCGGCGCTTCAGATCGAATGCGAAGCGCATGACGATCCGTTCGACTGCCCGGACAGCCTGATCGCCTATAACGAAGGGCTGGAACAGTTTGCGCTGATCGTTCATGATGGCGAGCGCACCGTCGTGCTGATCCGTTTTTGCCCGTGGTGCGGATCATCGCTCGCCAAAGGAACAACTGAATGAAACTCGCCTCGCTGAAACACGGACGCGACGGAAAACTCGTGATCGTTTCCGGGGACTTGACGCGCTGCACCGATGCGACGCGCATCGCGCCGACCTTGCAGGCGGCGCTTGATGACTGGACGCAGGCCGAACCGCATTTGCGCGAACTGGCGCAGAGTCTTGAAGTCGGCGCGGCGCCGGCGCTGAGGTTCCATGAGCGCGAGTGCGCGTCGCCCCTGCCGCGCGCCTATCAGTGGGCGGACGGATCGGCCTATGTCAATCACGTCGAACTCGTCAGGAAGGCGCGCGGCGCCGAGATGCCGGAGAGTTTCTGGACGGAGCCGCTGATGTATCAGGGCGGCTCCGATTCGTTTCTCGGGCCGCGCGATGATATCGTTCTCGCCGAAGATGCGGGCTGGGGGGTCGACATGGAGGCGGAGGTCGCCGTCATCGTCGGCGACACGCCGATGGGCGTCGGCCCGGTCGAAGCTCTCGATTATATCCGTCTCGTCATGCTGGTGAACGACGTCAGCCTGCGCGGGCTTATTCCGGCCGAACTCGCCAAGGGCTTCGGCTTCTTTCAGTCGAAACCTTCGTCCGCTTTCAGCCCTTGCGCGGTGACCCCGGACGCGCTCGGGCCCGACTGGCGCAACGGCAAGCTCTGCCTGCCGCTCCTCGTGACGCTGAACGGCGCGCCCTTCGGCCGCGCCGACGCCGGGGTCGACATGACCTTTCATTTCGGCCAGCTGATCGCGCATGCGGCGAAAACGCGTCCGCTCGCGGCGGGATCGATCATCGGGTCGGGCACCGTTTCCAACAAGCTGAACGGCGGCCCCGGCAAACCGGTCGGGGAGGGCGGGGCCGGCTATTCCTGCATCGCCGAAATCCGCATGATCGAAACCATCGCCTCGGGCGCGCCGAAGACTCCGTTTATGAAGTTCGGCGACCGCGTTGAAATCGACATGAAAGACGGGCGCAGCCATTCGATCTTTGGGCGGATCGATCAATTGGTGAGCCGCTACGAGCGTTGATCGAACGGATCAGTGCGCTGGCGTTCCGCGGACGCAGGCCATAATGTGTCCGCCGCCTTGCCCGTTCAGGAGCCCTGGATGCCCAGCCTTCGCGCCCGCCTCGTCAATCGCTATGTGCGGCGGAAACTGAAGCCGCTTCCGCTGTTCGACATTGAGCCCGTCAAACTGCGGATGATGATGGAGCAGGGAACGCTGCGGTTGTTGCCGAAATCGGTGACGATAACGGCGGTCGAAACGCCGGTGCGCGGCGAGTGGCAAAGGCCGGCGAACGCGGCGCCGGGGCGGACGATTCTCTATTTTCACGGCGGCGGCTATGTTTTCGGCTCGCCGCGCCTGATGCAGCCGATCAGCTGCCGGCTCGCCGTCGCCGCGCGGGCGCCGGTTTTCTCGCTCGATTACCGGCTGGCGCCCGAACACCGGTGTCCGGCGGCGATTGATGACGCGCTCGCCGCCTTCGACTGGCTGGTCGCGGACGGCGTCCCGCCGGGCGAGATTTATGTCGGCGGCGATTCCGCCGGGGGCGGATTGGCGCTGGCGATGTTGCAGGCCATCAGGACCCGCGGGTCGGCGCTGCCGGGCGGGGCTTTCCTGATTTCTCCGTGGACCGACCTTGCGGCCGGCGGCGCGTCGGTCAGCGAGAATGCGGAACGCGACGCCATGTTCTCCGCCGATTCAATCCGGCGCGGCGGCGCGCATTACTGGGGCGAACTGGCGCCGGACGATCCGCGCGTGTCGCCGCTTTACGGCCGGTTCGACGGATTGCCGCGCCTTTATATCTGCGCAAGCAGAGATGAGATTCTTCGAGACGATTCGATTCGCACGGCGGAGAAGGCGAGAGCGGCGGGCGTCGCGGTCGACCTTCATGTTGAAGACGGCCTTGTGCATATCTGGCCGCTATTTGCGCCATTCGTGCCGGAAAGCGGCCGCACGATCCGGCAGATCGCCGCGTTCATTCGTGTGAATTAAAAGAGGGGCGGGCCATGAAATCCGACGTTGCAAAGCTCGTGATCGCGGTGATTTTCGATATTCTCGATTTCACCATCGGACGAATTCCCGGATTTGAACTCATTTTCGATATCGCTTCCGGTGTTGTCGCGGTCGGCCTTTGGGGATGGCCGGGGTTGTTCGCCTTTTTCGAGATCACCGATCCAACCGGACAAATCGACGGCTTTGTGCCGATCATGACGATGATCGCGCTCAGTCAGATGGGAAAAAGCCGGAAGAAATCTCCGGGAGCCGAACTGGCGAAATAAAAAAGCCCGCGCCGTCGCCGGCGCGGGCCAATTCACTGGAGTGAGGCGCCTAGCGCACCGGGCGCAAAAGTGGAGACCGGTTTTGCGCAAAAAGGGCGCGCTGAAATAATAGCGTAATCATCGGTCGCGATTCAAAAATCACGCCCGATGATCGAGGTCAGCCGCGGCAATAATCTCCGCTGCCGCGATAGCCGCGCG
>MEMM01000044.1:0-28224 GCA_001767925.1 Alphaproteobacteria bacterium RIFCSPHIGHO2_12_FULL_63_12 | reverse complement strand
GCCGCATGTTCCGGCGCGCGAACATCCCTCATAAGCGCCAAGCGCCGCGCCGACGAGCGCGCCATAGGCCGCGCCTTTTCCGGGGCGTCCCGCGAAGATTTCGCCGGCGACCGCGCCGCCGGCCGCGCCGAGCGCCGCGCCGTAAAGCGCGCCTTCGCCTGTTGATTCGCAACCGACAGCCGCAAGGCTAAGCGCGCCTAATCCAACCAGCATCATTTTCATGTTCATACCCTCCTGCAATGCGGGGACCGAAATCCTGAAAACGCCACCGACGGACCCGCTCGCCGTCCTTTCATGATATTGATCTTCCCGGAAAGCCGCGGCGACATTTGGGCGAAAACGACGGCAATTGTGGCGGCGCTGCGGCGAAGCGTTGCTCTCAGGCTCCGGGACGGTAAATTACGCGCGATCAAGCTGAAAACGGGAGAAAGCGCCATGGGCGGGACGAAAAACAAGGCTGTCTATCTTAAGTCCTACCCTGCGGGGCTTCCGGGTCCATCGCATTTCGAAACACGGGTCGTCGAAACGCCGGCGCCGCGCGATGGCGAGATGCTGATGCGCACCGTCTGGATGTCGGTCGATCCTTACATGCGCGGACGCATGCGTCCCGATGTGAAAAGTTACGTGCCGCCGTTCTCGCTCGATCAGCCGCTTGACGGCGGCGCAGTCAGCGAGGTCGTCGAGTCGAATAATTCAGGCTTTAAAAAAGGCGACTATGTCGTCGCGTTTCAGGGAGGCTGGAAAGAATACTGGATCTCGAATGGCGACGGCCTCACCAGGGTCGATCCGGGCCTTGCGCCGTTGTCGGCGTATCTCGGCGTCCTTGGCATGCCCGGCCTCACCGCGTGGGCGGGGCTGACGCAGATCCTTCAGCCCAATCCCGGCGACACCGTCTTCGTTTCAGGCGCGGCGGGCGCTGTCGGGTCGGTCGTCTGTCAACTCGCCAAAATCAAGGGCGCGCGCGTTATCGCTTCCGCCGGTTCGAAAGAAAAATGCGACTGGCTGCTGAAAGAAGGCGGCGCCGATGTCGCGCTAAATTATCGCGACTACAAGAACGCTGGCGCGCTCACCAAGGCGCTCGCCGAGGCCGCGCCGGACGGGATCAACTGCTATTTTGAAAATGTCGGCGGCATGCATCTTGAAGCCGCGCTCAACAATATCGCCTTCGGCGCGCGGATCGCCCTTTGCGGCATGATTTCGGTGTACAACAACACTGAATTGGAGCCGGGCCCCCCCAATCTTGCTTTCCTCATCGCGCGCAGCGCCAAAATGCAGGGCTTTATCGTCTCCATCTACCTGCATCTCGCCATGCAGTTCGCGTCCGAAGTCGCGCCGCTGCTGGCGCAGGGAAAGATAAAATTCCGCGAGTCCGTCTATGACGGCCTTGATGAGGCGCCGAACGCTTTCATCGGCCTCTTCCATGGGGAGAATTTCGGCAAGGCGGTCATTCGCGTCGGGCCCGACAGGGCTTGAGAAGGCTCTCGCGCGCCCGGGCCGGTCAGGCCAACGCGGCGACCCTATTTTGTCGAAGCCGCTTTGCGACCCGTCCGCGCCGCCGGAAGGATTAGGGCCGCTTGGCGTCATTCTAGCCGGCAAAAACTGACCGGGTTCCGAAGCCGCGCCCTTGCGGGCCGGGCGGCGCTAAATCACGCAAATTCCTCCCGCCGCGCTTGACCTCCTCGCGGCGGCGGGATAACCGTCCGCCTCCCGGTTCGCCGGGATGCGCGGGTGTAGCTCAGTTGGTTAGAGTGCCGGCCTGTCACGCCGGAGGTCGCGGGTTCGAGCCCCGTCACTCGCGCCATTTTCTTCTGGAAAATGAATTGCTTACGAAATCGCCGCCTGGCGATCCCTTTTTTATTCGCGGGGAATGATGGGCGCCAACTCGGATCAAGCCCCTTCCAATCAAATCGCTGCGGACAAATGGGCGCTGTTGATCAGTTCACTGTCCGCCGTCAGTAATTGCGGGACATTTGACGGGGTGAAATGAGTAGAGGATTTCTGGCTCATCGCAGCCCATTGACGGAGCGAAGCAGAGAAAGAAGTTCGGTTCGGGTGAGAAGGGCCTGCGGGGCGGTACGGCGCGGCAGGCGTCGTCCGGTCAAAAAAGCATGAGCGGGGATAGGGAAAGCGGCGCGTTAAATATCCCGCATCCGAAAATTTCGAGATCATCCGGCTGGCGGAGACCTCGCATCGTGACGTGACGCACGGCTCCGATTCGCCATCGCGACCATGCGCCGGTCGTCTTCCGCGAAAAGCATCACGATGGGATCGGTCGCAAGCAAAAATGGCGGACAGGGTGGGATTCGAACCCACGAGACGGTTACCCGCCTACACGCTTTCCAAGCGTGCGCCTTCGACCGCTCGGCCACCTGTCCCCTCGGCGCGGGCGCATCTATACAGCCCAAAGGGGTATCCGCAAGCGGCGGATCACCCGTTTCGCGCGATTTGCGCCGCCCGGCGCTCTTGGGTATTCTGCCCCTAAATCGCGGGGCAAGGGGTCGGATTGATGGCGGCGTTTCGGTTCGTTTCATGGATATTGGTGGCGCTGGCGATCGCACTCCTCGGGGCGGACGCGGTATCCTCGATGGAGGCCGGCGAGCCGGTCATTCGCACCTCGGCCGAGGTGCTGGCGCTGATCGGCGTTAACGGCCCGGCTGTCGCCGAAAATTCGCCGGGCGGGCTCGCCAAGGCGCTCGGCACAGTTCTCAATCTCCCGCTATGGGCGGTGCTCGGGCTCATTGGCGTGGTGATGACGCTGATCTTCCGGCCGATGGAATAAACGGAAGGTTTTCGCATGAAGAGACTGGGACTGATCGCGGCGGCGGTTGTCGTCGCGGGCGGCGGCGTCGCGCTTTGGCAGGCAGACAGAACTGCAAGCATCGCGTCCGGTTATTTCGCCAAAGTCGCCTGTTCAGAGATTTTTCTGGCCGGGCGTCCGGCGGGCGCGGTCGTCGACGGCGATTTTCACGGCATTTCCGGCGCTTTTGATTATCTCGAGCACAAGATCGATGCTGGAAGCAGGCGCATCACCGCGTCGATCTACGGTCTTGGCCGCGCCGAGGCGATCTATCGCGATGGATATGGCTGCACGCTCGTTCGCGGCGGCGCGCCGGAGGCGACGCCAGCGCTCGCGCCGGTTGCCGACAAGCCGCTGCCGGAGGCGAAAGCCGGGACGCCGACGATGCGCGACGATATCGATTACGCGGCGATAGATGCGGCCTTCGATGCCGCGTTCGCCGACAGGGACGCGGCGACAAGATCGATCCTCGTCGTCAAGGACGGCGCCGTCATCGCCGAGCGCTATGCGGAAGGCTTCACCGCGCAAACGCCGTTTCTTTCATGGTCGATGGCAAAAAGCGTCACTGCAACGATGGTCGGCGCCGCGATGATGCGCGGACTGGTCGATCTCGAGGCGCCCGCCGAGGTTCCAGAATGGCGCGGCGACGCGAAGCGCGCGGCGATCACCTGGAACGACCTGATGCAAATGCAAAGCGGGCTCGCCTTTAACGAAACCTATGACGATCCCAATTCCGACGTATCGCAAATGCTGTTTCGGGCGCGCGATGCGGGCGGCGTCGCGGCGCGACAAAAACTGGCGCATGCGCCGGGGTCGTTCTGGTCGTATTCAAGCGGGACGTCGAATTTGATCCAGCGCACCTTGCGGGAGACGCTTGAGGCGAATGATGTCGGCTACCACGCCTTCGCCCGCGATGAGATCTTCGAGAAGATCGGCGCCGCGAGTTTCACGTTGGAGTCGGACGCCTCAGGAACCTTTGTCGGTTCCTCCTTCATTTACGCGACCGCGCGGGACTGGGCCAAGCTCGGCCTGCTTTATCTGAATGACGGCGTGGCGGATGGGGTTCGCGTGCTGCCGGAAGGCTGGAGCCGTTATGTCGCAACCGCCGCCGGGGCGTCCGACGGATTTTACGGCGCGCAGTTCTGGCTCAATAATCCGGGAACGGACGGCCGTCCGAAATACATGCCCGGCGTTCCCGATGACGCCTATCTGATGGCGGGGCATGAAGGCCAATATGTGCTGATCGTCCCTGACAAGAACCTCGTCGTCGTCCGCACCGGCATGACGCGCAGCAAGGAACCGATGCCGACCGTCGCGCCGGTCTTCGCGGCGATTTACGCCGCCGTCCAATGACACACGCGTGGGCTGATCGTCGCGCGCCGAGCCTTGAAGAATTCGACGCGCTCGCGGGCGAGGCGTTTGGGTTGCTCCCCTCGGCGTTTCGCGCCATGTGCGGCGACGTTGTCGTTCACGTCGCCGATTTCGCCGACGAAGATATTCTCGACGATCTGGAAATTGACGATCCGTTTGAGCTGACAGGGCTTTACGAAGGCGTCGATCTGACCCGCCGGTCGCTCGACGACATGTCATCCGGGCCAAATCATGTCCATCTTTATCGTCAGCCGATTCTCGCCGAATGGATCGACAATGGCGAGACGACGCTCGGCGATTTGATCCGTCACGTCCTCGTGCATGAAATCGGCCACCATTTCGGGTTGTCGGACGAGGATATCGACCGGATCGAACAGGCGGTTTAGCGCCGCGGCGAAAAATCGGTCGCCTGCGCGCAACGTAGGATCCATGTCGATGGGGCGCCGCGATCGCGCCGCGCGATAGATCAGCTCGCCCCGCCCGTCTGGTCGAATTTCCGGTGCATGAATTCGCCGCCCGCTTCGGGGCCGTAATCGATTTGCGCCAGCAGCCGCTCCCTGTCGCTCTTGCGGAACTGCGCGATGAAATCCGCGATCACGCCATCCTTGAAGCCGATCTGAGCGAGCGCCTTGCGGGCGACGAGCAGGCTCGATTCAAGCGTTTCGCGGACGATGATGTCCGGCGCGGCCTTCTGAAGATCGATTTCATGCAGTCGGTCATGGGCGATGGCCATGATGAACGCATTTGGAATCCGCTGCCGCAGCGCCGCGACTGCATGATTTACCGCGCTGCGATCGTTCATGGTGAAAATGACCGCACGCGCGTCCGAAGCGCCCGCCGTCAACAGGACATCGAGCCGCGCGGCGTCGCCGTAATAGACTTTAAAGCCGAAACGTTGGGCGTTGCGGATGTGAGCAGGGTCATTGTCGATCGCCACCACTTCAATGTCGGCGGCGCTGATCACCTGTGAGATGATCTGACCCATGCGGCCGAAGCCGGCGATGACGACATGGCCGGTTTTCAAGGGCGGCATTTCGAGCCCTTCGGCGTTTGGTGCGGTCTTCGGCGCCGATCGCCGCGCCGCCATCATCGCGAACGGGGTTATGACCATCGAAATCGTCACGATTGCCGACAGCAATGTCGCCTGGTTCGAAGTGAACAGGGCCGCATCGGCGCCGACGCTGAAGACGACAAAGGCGAACTCGCCGCCCTGACTCAGGATGCAGCCGGTCAGCAGCGCGTCTTGATGCGCCGAGCCAAAGCCGCGCGCCAGCGCGTAGAGAAGCGCTGTCTTCACCGCGACGAGGCCGAGCGCGCCGCCGAAAACGATCAGCCAGTCATCGGCGATGATATGGAGATTGAGACGCATGCCAATCGAAATGAAGAAGAGGCCGAGAAGCAGGCCCCTGAACGGTTCGATGTCGGTTTCGATCTGGTGGCGATAGGCGGACTCGGCGAGGAGCGCGCCGGCGAGAAACGCGCCAAGACCCATCGGCATTCCCGCCCAGGAGACGGCGAGCGAGGCGGCGACGACCAGAAATAGCGCCATCGCCGCGAACGCCTCGCGCGAGCCGCCGCCGGCGACCAGACGCAGCAGCGGATTGAGGGCGAATTTGGCGAGTGCCAAAATGGCGCCGATGACCAACCCCGCGCGCAAGGCGCCTGACCAGCCTTGCGCCATGTCGAATTCTTCGGCGCCTGTGACAGAGCTCGCGATGAAGGGAATGGAGGCAAGCAACGGAACGACCGCGAGATCCTGCAACAGAAGAACCGGGAAGGCGCGCGTTCCATAGACGGCGTTCATCTCGCCGCGATCTTTCAGATATTGAAGCGCGAAGGCGGTCGAGGAAAAAGCGAGCGACAGCCCGCCGATCGCTGCCGCCGCGGTTGGCATAACCCGCGCCGCCACGAACAGAAGCCCGATAACCGCGCCGGTTAGCGCCATCTGAGCCGCGCCGAGGCCGAAAATATCCCGCCGCAGCGCCCAGAGGCGCGGCATCGACAGTTCCAGGCCGATCACGAATAAAAAGAGGACCACGCCGAATTCGGCGATGTGAAAAACGCCTTCTTCCTGCCGCAGGAGATTGAGCGCATAAGGTCCGGCGATCACGCCCGCCGCGAGATAGCCGAGAACCGATCCGAGCTTGAACCGGTTGAACAGCGGAACCGCGACGGCGGCGGCGCCGAGATAGGTCGCTGCCTGAACCAGGAATTCGCCGCTGCCGTTCGCCATGATTTGTTATGAGTCATCAGCGAATTGGCCGCAAGGCTTTCGGTCGGGGCGTCCTATAGTCTGCGCTCACACCACCTCGACGGCGCGGGCGCACATCGATGAGCGCCGTTCCAACGCCTAGCGCCGGAATTAACCAATCAGCCTGCAACGAGGGCGCAATGCTGCGCGGACGCCAAAGCCTCGTCGCTATCAGCCCTCGAACACAGGCTTTCCGCCGGTCACGGTGCGCACGACGGGGATGGCTTTGATCGTATCGAGCGGCTCGGCGAATGGGTCGCGCGCCAGCATGACGAAATCGGCGAGCTTGCCGGGCGTCAGCGAGCCTTTGAGGTTTTCCTCGAACGACGCATAGGCGCCGTTCATGGTGCAGATCTCGACCGCCTCGGCGACCGAGATCTTCTGGTTTTCGCCCCAGACCTTTCCGTTAAGGTCCTTGCGCGTCGCCATCGACTGGATCGCCATCAACGGCTCGAACGGGCCCGGCGGATAGTCGGACGCGGGCGCGACCGGAATGCCGTGATCGAGGAAAGAGCGGTGCGCGAACATGCGCGAGAGTTTTTCCTCGCCATACTCGCTCCATTTGTCGCCGTGATAATGCGCGTAGGTGTAGAAGGGCGCCGGGATCGCGCCGACCGCCTTGATCCGCTTCAACAACGGCTCTGTCACCAGCGTGCAATGCTCGATGCGCCAGCGCGGATCGGCGAGGGGCTTTTCCTTCAGCACGCGTTCATAAGCGTCGAGCGCCATCGCGATCGCGACGTCGCCATTGGCGTGCAGGCCGATCTGAAACCCGGCGTCGCGCGCGTCATTGACGACGTCGAGCACCTGTTGTTCGTCCATCATCAGGATGCCGAAATCATCCGGGCGTCCGTTATAGGGCGTCGACATCCGCATCGTCCGCTCGGAGGCCGAGCCGTCGATCGTGTATTTGACAGCGCCGATCCTGAGCCATTCATCGCCGAAGCCGGTGCGCAGGCCGGCGGCTTTCAGCGCGGGGTAAACTGGCGACTTTCCGCCCGGCATGAAGCAGAACCGGACAAGCAGTTCGCCGGCGGCGCGTGCGTCCTGATAGGAAACAAGCTCTTCAAGACCGCCGAATGCGTTCGTCACCGAGGTGACGCCGGAAGCGGCCATGCGCATCGAGACGCGCTTGACGCCTTCTTGCCGCATGGCGCGCGTGATCGGCGTGCGCTCGCCGATATCATCGAAGACGTGCAGCGCCGTTTCCGCGACCTTGCCGTTCATCACGCCGTTGTCGCGATAGAATTTTCCGCCCGCCGGATCAGGCGAGGCGTCGGTCAGCCCCGCAAGCGATAACGCCTTTGAATTGACGACGCCCGTATGCCAGCCGCGATGGCGGACGATCGCCGGATGATCGGGAACCGCGTCGTCGAGATCGGCGCGCGTGAGGCCGCGCCCGCCTTCGAGCTTCTTGTCGTCATACATGAAGCCTTCGACCCAAAGGCCCGGCGGCGTCTGGGCGGCTTTGGCGCGCATCGCGGCTTTGATTTCGTCGATCGTCCGGAAGCCGACAATCGTTCCGTAGACCTCCTGAACCGCGTCCGGATGCGAATGCGCGTCGATGAACCCCGGAAAGACGAAGAGACCGCGCCCGTCGATCGTTCGAGTCTGCGGGCCAATCAGCCCTTCAATCTCGGCGTCCGTTCCGATCGCGAGTATGCGGTCGTTGTAAACCGCCATCGCTTGCGCCTCGGGGTGCTCCTTGTCGCTCGTGCGGATGGTCGCTCCCTTGACGACGAGCGTCGCCTTGACGGCGGCGGGCGTCGGCGGCGTCGTCCTGGCGCATCCCGTCAGTCCGACGGCGGCGGCGCCGGCGAAGGCGCCGGTCAGCATGTCCCTGCGTTGAATCATGGTTTTCCCCGATTGCTGCAATTGTTGCGTCCGTCTTCGTTCCGGCGTTCCCACCATTGTCGCCAGCCCTGTGTTTCCTCCGCGGTCGGAAGGACTTGACCGCCAGGGGCATAATAGTCGACCATAGTCGAGTTTTAGACCGAACCGCGGTTCGATGAAAGGGGCGATTTTGATGACTCTTCAACGATCCGGCGTTGGCTGGAAGCATGTCGCCGGGCTCGGCGTCTCGCTGGTGATCGCGGGCCAGTTCACGGGCTGGAATTATGGCCTCGCTTCGGGCTGGGCCAATATGGCGATCGCGACGCTGTTGGTGGCGCTCCTGTCATTCGGGCTCGCGCTGTGCGTTGCCGAACTCGCCGCGGCCCGGCCGCATGCGGGCGGTCTCTACACCTATTGTCAGGACGCGTTCGGCCGCTTCACCGGCTACATGGTCGGGATGACCGTCTTTGGCGCCCTCGCCATCGGCACGGGCGCCGCCGCCACCTTCATCTCCGCTTATTGCGAACATGTGCTCGGCTTTGGCGGATTCCCGCTCAAACTGGCGCTCATCGCGGTCATCATCGGCGTCCATCTGCGCGGCGTCGGGGAAGCGATGAACCTTCTCGTCGCCGCGGGCGTGATCTCGGTTCTCGCGATCATCCTTGTTCTGGCGACGCTGGCGCCGCATTTTTCGCCGGCAAATCTGCTGACGCCGGAATTGCCGCTCGAGATCAGCCCGCTCGGTGTTTTTTCCGCCATTCCGTTCGCGATCTGGCTCTTCATCACGGTGGAGCAGACGACTGCGGCCTCCGAAGAAGTTGACGATCCTGGCAAAAACATTCCGCGCGGCATGATCGCCGCCGTCATGATCCTGCTGGTTTCGGCGCTGTGTATCTTACTCTTCGCGGTCGGCGCTGGAGGGATCACGCATCTCGCGGCGGCGGACGATCCCCTATATGCGGCCCTCACCAGTCCGCTGCTCAGCAAATCCTATGCGACCGTGGCGACGATTGTCGGGCTTGGCGGGATGTTCGGCCTGCTGGCGACGATGTTCTCGCTCGCTTATTCGGCGTCGCGTCAGCTTTACGCGCTGGCGCGCGAGGGACATCTGCCAAAAGTCATTTCGCGCGTGAACCGGCTCGGCGCGCCGGATCTCACCTTGATGCTGGTGGGAGGAATCGCGGTGTTCGCCTCGCTCGCGCCGCCGATGAGCATCCTTCTCGCCGTCGTTCTGTCATTGTCCGCATCCTATATCGTCGTGCTCGCGGCTTTCATCCGGCTTCGGACGGTCGAGCCCGATATGCCGCGCCCGTTCCGGGCGTGGGGTGGACGCGGCACGGCCGCCGCCTGCCTTGTCCTGTCAGTTCTTGTATTCGCCGCCTGTTTCCAGCTCGATATCGCCATGCTGGCGGGCGTCGGTGCCTATTTCATCTTCGCCATTGCAGCGAGGCTATTCTCGCGACGCACCGAAGCGGCGCCGGCGGCAGCGGTGAAGGAGACGCCGGCCAATGTCTGAAGACGATGATCTGCTGCGCCGCCGTTTTCGCGTCATGGGCAAGCACTCGCCGCTTTTTTACGACCGGCCGCTGCATCTCGTTCGCGGCGAGGGCGTCTTTGTCTACGACCAGAAGGGCCGCGCCTATCTCGACGTCTACAACAATGTCCCTTGCGTTGGGCATTGCCATCCCCGCGTCGTCGAGGCGATCGCGCGGCAGGCGGCAAGGCTCAATATTCATACGCGCTATCTGAACGATCTCATCGTCGACTACGCCGAACGGCTGACCGCGACTTTTGATGACCCGCTCGATGCGGTGATGTTTACCTGCTCAGGCACAGAATCGAACGAGCTCGCGTTGCGGCTCGCCCGGTTTTTGACCGGCGGCCAGGGGATTATCGTCAGCGATTTCACCTATCACGGCAATTCCGAAACGCTGGCGGCGCTGACGAGCTGCTTTCCGACGCCGGAACCCTTTCCGCCTTACGCGAGAGCGATTCCGATCCCCGATCCCGCGCGCGACAAGCGCCCGCTCAGCGAACTCGCAGACATTTACGCCGGCCATGTGCGCGACGCGGTGCGCTCGCTTCAGGCTGACGGCGTCAAAATGGCGGCGCTGCTCATCGATTCCTTTTTCGCCAATGAAGGTCTTCCCGCGCCGGTTCCTGGCTTTGTCAAAAAAGCCGTCGAGATCGTGCGCGAGGCGGGCGGCGTCTACATCTGCGACGAGGTGCAGGCGGGGTTTGCGCGGACCGGCGGCGCCATGTGGGGCCATCAGCTGACGAAGACGACGCCTGATATCGTTACGCTCGGCAAGCCGATGGGCAATGGACATCCGCTCGCGGGCGTGGTGACGCGCATCGACTCCGTCGACGCCTTCGGCGCCGCCGCCAACTATTTCAACACGTTCGGCGGCAATCCGGTTTCGGCCGCCGCCGGCCTCGCGGTTCTCGACGTCATCAAGGACGAGCGGCTGCTCGAAAACAGCCGCCGCGTCGGCGAGCATGTGCGACAAGGTCTTGAACGGTTGAAAGCGAAACATTCGATCATCGACAATGTTCGCGGGCGCGGTCTCTTCTTTGGTCTGGAGCTTGTGAAAGGCGACGCGCAGGCAAGTCCCGCGACGGCGGAAGCCAAACGCCTGATCAACATCATGCGCGACAAGGGGGTATTGATCAGCCGCATCGGGCGACACGACAACATCTTGAAGATGCGCCCCCCGCTCGTCTTCTCAACCGATCATGCGGACATGCTTCTTGCGGGCCTCGATGAGGCGTTGGCGAGTTTGTGAGGAACTTTGCGGTGACTGATTTCTACGCCCTTACCAATGAAGAACAGGCGACACGGCTGACGGCGCTCGCCGCCGCCGCGCTCGACGCCTGGGACGGCGATTTCGACGAACCGAAATTGATCAAATACCGGGAGAATGCGGTGTTCTCCGTGCGGCGCGGCGACGGCTATCGCGCGGCGCTCCGGGTCCATCGCCACGGTTATCATACCGACGCCGCCTTGCAGTCGGAACTTTTCTGGATGTCTGAACTCGCGAAAGCGGGGATCGATGTGCCGCCGGTCGCGCCGTCGCGAAATGGCCGGCCGTTCGTCCATGTCGGCGTCGCCGGCGTGCCGGAGGTTCGCCAGGTCGACATGCTTGGCTGGCTGTCGGGCGCGCCGATCGGCTCGGCGGAAGATGGGCTCGATCTTGCGGGGGCGGCCAATGAAGACCTCTATTTCAAGGCCGGACAGCTCGCGGCGAGACTTCATGCGCTGAATGCGACGATCGCTTTGCCGCCGTCCTTCACGCGCCATAGCTGGGACGCGAACGGCCTGATCGGCGATAATCCTCTGTGGGGACGGTTCTGGGAGCTTGCGGCGCTGAAGCCCGCGCAGCGTGACGCGCTTCACGGCGCGCGCGCGAAGGCCGCGGCCGAACTTGCGGCGTTCGGCGGGAAAGCGGACCGCTACGGGATGATCCATGCGGATCTCGTCCCCGAAAATCTAATGAATGACGGCGGAAGGCTGAAGCTTATCGACTTCGACGATTGCGGATTCGGCTGGTACATGTTCGAGCTGGCGACAGCGCTTTATTTCATCATCGAGGACGCGAATTACGCCGCGCTCAAGGACGCGCTCTTTGCGGGTTATCGCAGCGTCTTTTCACTGCCTGCCGACCACGAGGCGATGTTGCCGCTGTTTCTTTTTCTCCGGGGAACAACTTATCTCGGTTGGGTCCAGACGCGTCCTGAAACGCAAACCGCGCGCGAGCTCGGCCCGATCCTGATCGCCCGGACGTGCCGTCTCACGGCCGACTACCTTGAGGCGTGACTTATCGTCTGGTTGACCCAAATATTCATTGAATTTTGTCTTTGACGCGGAAAATCTGGATGCGCCGCCTATTGGCGGTTCTGGGCTATAGAGGAAAGTATGCAGCCGACGCGATCACGCAAAAGCTCGACCCAGGCGCGCGGACGCGCGCGCCGGGAAGCGTTGCTCGGCGCCGCGAGGACCCTTCTGACGGAACGCACGCTCGCCCAGATCGAATTATCGGATGTCGCCGCGCTCGCTGGGATTCCCAAAAGCTCGGCCTATTATTTTTATGGCGATATCCACGCGCTTTATGCTGAGCTTGCGGCGCTCCATGACGAAGAGCTGAACGATGCGTTCGCCGCGCCGATGCCGCGCCTCAAGGACTGGGAGGCGGTCATCGGCCTTCTCATCGATCGCGCCGCCGACTATTTTTTTGAAAACTCTTCCGCCTGCCAATTGATGTTCGGCCCGCAGACGCCGCCCGACATCAAATGGATCAGCCGGTCGGCGGACAAGACGCACAGCGCCGTTTTTGAGGAGCAGATCGACCGCCAGTTTCTCATGCCTGAATTTCCGGACAGGGATCGGGTCTTCTTCCGCGCCGTCGAAGCCACGGATTTGATGTTTGGGCTGTCAATTCTTGAATTCGGCGCGTTGACGGAACGGATGGTTGAGGAGGCCAAGATCATGGCGTGCGCTTACCTGAGGGTCTATATTCCGCCCATCTTGCCGCGGCGATAATCAGCGCCGCGCGAACCATGATCTCCGGGGGCTGGCGGCCTCTTCCGGCGGCGCAACGTGAAAATGGATAAAACAGAAACAACGTCAGCTGAACAGTTCTCGCAGCCGCGCCTTCGCGAGCCGCGAATCTGGGCATCCGTCATTCGCGGGCTCATCTTGCCGATGGAGGAGCTGCAACTGGCGCCGCATGAATTGCTCGCGGAGTGCGATATCTCACCCGATGCGCTGGAGAAAATGCAGCGCTCGGTTCCGATCCGGAAATATCTTCAATTTCTGAATCTCGCGGCGGAGCGCGCCGATCAACCGCTGATCGGCTTGCATCTGTCGCGATCCGCGGGACCCGAGATGCTCGGCGTTCTCGGTTTTTTGTTCATGTCGTCGCAGACATTGGCCACGGCGCTGAGCCAGTTCTGCAGTTATATCAATCTCCTTCAGGACGTCACGCATACGCGCCTGTCGCAGGATTCAGAGCATCTCGCCTTTTCATACGATATCGCGCCGATCGAAGGGCAGTCGAGCAGGGTCGACGTCGAGTTCAGTCTCGCGCTGATGTGCCGGCTTATCAGGATGTATGCCGGTTCAAGCATTTCGATAGAATGCGTCCGCTTCAGGCATGCGCCCGCAGCGCCGAAATCGGAATATCAAAGATTGATGCGCACGGACGTCTCGTTCGAGCAGGCGGAAAACGTCCTCGTGCTTCCGGCTTCCGCTTCGCAGATCAAAGGCCATCAATTCAATCCCGAACTCGCCAATGTCCTGATTGAAATGCTCGACGAGCAGCTGGCGCGCCAGTCGCAGGTCAAGTCGCTCGCCGAACAGGTTTATGACGAACTTTTCTTTGTGAAAGAAATGTCGCCGCCGCCGGCGCGCATGCTCGCGACATCATTGGGCGTTTCGGAAGCCACCTTCCATCGCAGGCTGCGGCGCGAGGGAACGTCATTTGGAGAAATCGTCGATCGTCGGCGCTTCGAGCTCGCAAAGGAATATCTTGCGGACCAGTCACTGGAGACGACACGCATCGCGCATCTGATTGGGTTTTCGGAATCCGCGAGTTTCACGCGCGCCTTCAGGCGATGGTCCGATGGTCAAACCCCGACCAGTTTTCGCAACGCGATACGAAAAGCCAAGGATGCCGGGCGCCGACGAGACCGACCATAATAACTCCGCGGCCTGAGGGGGCGGGCGTATGGCGCTGCTGAGGTGGCGGCCGGCGAGTGCGCCTGATGGCGGTCGGGAAGTTCCGGCGCGAATTTGCTGCGGCGCAATAAATGCCTCGAAATCGCGCAGTGTATGACGCGATTGTGATCGAGGAGGACAAAAATCCGCTCATTTCGGTCAATCCGCCCTGTCTGAACGCGGCTAAGTTGACCACAGTCGACTTTGGCGGATTCGGGGTTGGGCTGATCGCAACATCCGCCCGGTCAGTAAACAGGGAGGGCGAATATATGGGCCTGATGAAAGGGCGCCGGAAGAATTTGATTTCGGCATTGCTGCAAGGAACCGTCTTGACGGCGGGGTTTGTCGCGCCGGCGCTGGCGCAGGAAAGCGGCGGGCGACTCGACGAGATTGTCGTCACCGCGCAAAAACGCGAACAGGGATCGAATGATGTCGGCATTACGCTGAACGCTTTCACCGGCGATCAGCTGCAAGCGCGCGGCGTGCAGACGGCGGAAGATCTGGCGCTGATTACGCCGGGCCTCACCGTGAATGACACGGCCGCGACGGGTGTGCCGCTTTATACGATCCGCGGCGTCGGCTTCCAGGATTATTCGACGGCGGCGTCCTCGACGGTCGGCCTCTATTTCGACGAGGTTGCGATCCCCTACACCGTGATGAGCCGCGGCGCATTGTTCGACATCCAGAGGGTTGAAGTGCTCAAGGGCCCGCAAGGCGATCTTTACGGCCGCAACACGACAGCCGGTCAGATCAATTTCATCAGCAACAAGCCGACGGATGAACTCGACGCCGGTGCGTCGTTTGGGTATTCGAGCTTTGACACCGTTGATGTCAATCTGCATCTCAGCGGCCCGATTTCGGACGGCGTTCGCGGCCGACTCGCATTCACCACCACGCAGTCGGGCGAAGGCTGGCAAGAGAGCCTGACTCGCGACGATGAGCTCGGCAAGCAGAACGTCTTCTCGGTTCGCGGCATGCTTGAATTCGACCTGGGCTCCAACGCCGATCTGTTGCTGCGGGCGCAGTATGTGAAGGACAAGTCGGACAACAAAGCGAACACCGCCTATGACGGCCGCATCATCGGCTCCACGGAATTCGCCCTGCCATACGCGCAGATATTCCCGTTTATCGGCACCGGGCTCGCGCCGTGGTATTCGACGGGCGACAATCGCGCGGCTGACTGGACGAACAGCTACACCGACCCGAACGGCGTCACCTACAATTTGCGCCCGCGCCGCGACAACGATCTCATCAGCCTTTCGGCGAAACTGAACTGGAACCTGACGGAAGACGTGGCGCTCACCGCGATTTCGGGCTTCGACAAGTTCGAACGCGAGGAAGCCAACGACTGGGACGGATCGTTCGCCAACGACTCGAGCAACATCAACACGTCTGACATTGAAGTGTTCTCGCAGGAAGTGCGCCTGACGGGCGAGGGCGAAAAGCTCAACTGGGTCGCCGGACTCTATTATTCCGACGATAACGTGAACGAGTTCTACAATTACTTCATGTCGGATTCGCTATTCGGCAATGGCGGCGTCGTTTTCGGCGCGCAACCCTTCGCGTCCTCGCCCATCCTTCAGCTTCACACGAGGTATGATCAGGACACCACCTCTAAGGCGGCGTTCGCGCATGCTGAATACAACATCACGCCGCGGTTCCGTTTCACCGGCGGCGTCCGCTACACAGATGAGAAGCGCACATGGACGGGCTGCACGTTCGATGCGGGCGAGGGGACGCTCTCGGGCTTCCTGAATTTCGCTTTCGGTTCGACGCTGGCGCCGGGCGACTGCGGCACGATCGACGACGATCCGGCTTCGCCAACCTACGTCTTCGGCCTGCTCGGCGGACCGAACGCCAATGACGCGTTCCACGTCTATAACGAGACGATCCGCGCCAAGAAGTGGATGTACAAGGCAGGCGTCGATTACAAGCTGACCGACGACGTGCTCGCCTACGCCATGTATTCGCACGGCTTCAAATCCGGCGGCTTCAACGGCGCCAATTCGAACACGACCCAACAGCTCAGGGGATACAAGCCCGAGGAACTGGATTCCTACGAAGCGGGTCTCAAGTCGACGCTGGCGAACGGCTCGATGCAGTTGAACCTCTCCGGCTTTTATTACGACTACAAGAACAAGCAGGAGCAGGATCTCGCGGTTACCTTCGTCGGCAACATTAGCGGCCTGACCAACGTGCCGAAATCGCGCATCTTCGGCGCCGAGGCTGACATCCAGTGGGCGCCGACGGACGGATTGTTCCTCAATTTCGGCGCGGCGTGGCTCGATACCAAAGTGCTCGAATGGCAGGCGGTTTCTCCGACGAGCGTCTGGCCGACCGTCGTCACGTTCGACGCTTCCGGCATCGAACTGGCGCAGTCGCCGCATTGGCAGCTCAATGGCGGATTCGAATATGAGTGGGGCCTTAGCGAAGGCCTCAAAATGCGCCTCGGCGCCGATGGCAACTACAAAGGTGACACGTCGGGCAGCGCCCGGGGCGATACCTATGCGACGGAATCCTACGCCGTCTTTAACGCTCGCGTCTCGGTCGGCGACGATGACGACAAATGGGCGTTGACCTTCTGGAGCCGGAACCTGTTCGACGAATATTACTTCCCGTCGGCCTATCAGGGCGGCAACGGTCCGTGGATCCGCAGCGTCGGCATGCCGCGGACCTTCGGCGCGACTTTCGATGTGAAATTCTAGTTTCGCATCCTTCGGAAAGAACAGGGGAGAGGGGCCGCATTCGGCGCCTCTCCCCGTATACATTCAGCGCCCGCCGGCGAGCGCGGCGGGACATTTCGCGAAGAAGGAGACCGACATGAAATCGATCAAAATCAAACGGGGATTGGCGACGGCGTCGCTTGGCGTTCTGGCGCTGCTGTCAGCGACCGGGCAAGCGCAGGCCGGCAAAGCCAAAGCCGACACGGTCGTCCATTCTGGAAAGATCTATACCGGTGTCGACAAAGAGCCATGGGTAGAGGCGGTCGCCATTCGCGATGGGGTCGTCGTCGCGGCGGGCAAGTCCGGAAAAATGCTCAAACGCGCAGCGACAGACGCGACGCTTATCGATCTCGGCGGCCGCATGGCGATGGCGGGAATCATCGACGCGCACTCCCATCCTGTCGACGGCGCCGTGATGAAACTCTTCGAATGCACTTTTCCGTTCTCCGCGACGCCGGACGAGATCGCGGCGGCGGTGACGGCGTGCGTCGCCGGCGCTGGCGATGAACCGTGGATCGCCGGCGGCCAGTGGGACAGCAATTTCTTCGTCAACAACAAGATCGCCTCTCCGCGGAAATTTCTCGACAAAGTGAGCGGCGGCAAGGCGGTCGGACTGGTTGACGATTCCGGGCACAACGCCTGGCTGAACACCAAGGCGCTGAAACTCGTCGGCATCACGGCGCAAACGCCCGATCCCGCCGGTGGCCGTATCGGACGCGAAGCCGACGGGAAGACGCCGAACGGCGTGCTGGAGGAAACCGCGGCGACGATCGCCTCGCCCTTCCTTACCGCCCACACGCCCGAACAGTTCGCCGCCGCAGTCGAAGAGATGCAGGTCATGCTGAACGGGCTCGGCATCACCGCAGTCAAAATTGCGAATATGCCGGACGAACACCTAGAAGCGGTCGCGCTCGCCGACGCGGACGGCGACCTTCGCCTGCATGTCACGACCAGTCTCGCGACCCATTACGGCGCGCGGAGCGAAAAACTCGACGTTGCCGGTCTCATCTCGAAGCGCGATCAATACAAGACGGCGAATGTGAACACCAACGCCGTCAAGATTTTCCTCGACGGGGTGCCGACCGCGGCGCGCACGGCGGGGATGCTCGCCCCTTACGCGCCCGACAGCCATTTCCCGGACGGCTATCTCGGCGAGATGCATCTCACAGAGGAGCTGCTCGCCGCTGACATGACGGCGCTCGACGCGGCCGGGTTCGCGGTGAAGATCCACACCGCCGGCGACGGTTCGGTGCGCCGCGCCCTCAACGCGATTGAAGTCGCGCGCAAGGCGAACGGCATGGGCGGCAAGCAGCACGAACTCGCCCATGCCGGCTATGTCGATCCGGCGGACATCGCCCGCTTCAAGGCGCTCAACGTCGCGCCGGATTTCTCGCCCTTCATCTGGAGCCCGTCGCCGATCATCGACTCCGTCGTTCAGGCTGTTGGTCCGCGCGGCGAACATTACTGGCCGACGAAGGATCTCATCGAAAGCGGCGCCGTCATCGTCGCCGGATCGGACTGGCCGTCGGCGGTCAGCTCGCCGAGCCCCTGGCCCGGCATTGAAACGCTGGTGACGCGCCGGGCGGCGGACGGAGATTATGACGGGGCGTTGTGGCCGGAAGAAGCGGTGTCGCTTGAAGACGCGATCGAAATTTACACAGAAAACAGCGCGACCGCGCTGGATGTCGAAAACGTCACCGGGCGCATCGAGAAAGGCGCCATCGCCGACATCATCGTCCTGTCTCAGAACATCTTCGATGTCGATCCCGCGAAAATCAGCGACACCGAAGTGGTGCTGACCTTGTTCAAGGGGAAAGTCGTTTCTGCCAAAGGCCCGTTCGAGGCCCTGACCGCGGGGAAGTAGTCTCATGACCATGCGGCTTTTCCTCATCGGCCTTGGCGCCATCGCGGCGGTCTCCTCCTGCGCGCGCAAAACGGAGGCTCCGGCGCCCGCGCCGGCGGTCGTCGCCGATCTCGTGTTGAAGAACGGCCGCATCATGACCGTCTCCGACGATATGGCGTGGGCGCAAGCGGTCGCGATCAAGGACGGCCGGATTATCGCCGTCGGCGCGGACGAGGCGGTCGCGCCCTATGTCGGCGCCGACACGCGCGTTGACGATCTCGGCGGCAAGTTCGCGATGCCGGGATTCATCGACCAGCATGTGCATACGTTCTTCGCGGGCGAGGAGATGCTCTACGCCTGCCGGCTGCAGGACAGTTTTTCGTTCGAGCAGGTGCTGGCGAAAATTTCCGAATGCGCGGATGCGACGCCCGAAGGCGCGTGGGTGCGCGGCGGCCCGTGGGGAAGCCAACTCCTGCCGCAACTATACAAGGACACGGCGCTGAAAGCGCTCGACGTCGCGGCCAAGGGCCACCCGCTGATCATGCGCGACGACACTGCTCATAACGTCATCGTCAATTCCGCGGCGCTCGCCCTCATCGGCTATGATGAAACGACGCCCAATCCGGTAAAGGGTGAAATCTACCGCGATCAGCAGTCCGGCAAGATCACCGGCCTTCTCTTTGAAAGCGCCGCCAGAGCTGCGCACAAGGCGGCCCCGGCGCGCCCCGTCGAAGACAACGCCGCCGCTGTCGCCAAAGGCGTCGAGGTGCTGAACGGCTTCGGGGTGACGAGCTTTCTTGACGCCTCGGCGCCCCCGCGTGTCGCTGAAGCCTATGACCATCTCGATCGGGCGAACGGCCTCCATGCACGCGCGGCGATCACCATGAGCGAAGGCGTCCTGACCGTTTATTCGGACGAATCTCTTGAGGAGCTGGTCGCGACGCGCGCGCGCTTCAAATCGGAAAACGTGCTGCCGGATTATGTGAAGTTCTTCCTCGACGGCATTCCGCCGACCTACACGGCGCGCTATCTCGATCCTTATCTGCCGACCGAAAAATTCGGCGATCATTTCTATGGCGACATTTACTATTCGCCGGAAGAGCTCGCGCGTCTCGTCACCAAATTCGACGCAAGCGGCGCGACGATCAAAATCCACGCGACCGCCGACGGCTCTGTGCGCGCCGCGCTCGACGCCTTCGCCGCCGCCCGCAAGTCGAATGGCGACAGCGGCCTGCCGCACCAGATCGCGCATGCCGGCTATGTGCATCCGGACGACCGCAAGCGGTTCGGCGAGCTTGGCGTCATCGTCGACGCCTGCCCGACCTTCTGGTTTCCGCATCCGATCGTGACGGCGATCACCTGGGCGGTCGGCAAGGAGCGCGCTTACCAATACTGGCCGTTCCGCGATTTGATCGACCAGAGTGCGACCATCGCCCTCGGGTCGGACTGGCCGGTGCTGCCGTCGCCCGATCCGCTGCTCGGCCTGGAAGGCATGGTGACGCGCCGCGATCCGACGACCAACGGCGCCGAAACGCTGTGGGCGGACCAGGCGATCACGCTCGCGGAGGCGGTGAGGGCGGCGACGATCAATGGCGCCAAAGCGCTCAATCTCGCCGCCGAAACCGGGTCGATCGAAGTCGGCAAATCGGCGGACATCATCATCCTCGACCGTAACCTGTTCGAGGGATCGCCCGAGGAAATCTCGGACGCGAAAGTCCTGCGCACGCTGTATCGCGGCGACACCGTCTTTGAGGCGAAGCCTTAGGGCTGTGAGATCGTCGGCCACGATGAGGGCTGGATAAAGCCCGGAATCCCGCGCCGAAATTTGAATTCCGCCGCGTTTTTGCGCCGGACAATGGCAATCGCGCGCCAATCTGGACTATAGGGAGGCCGCCGGCGCTTCTGACGAGCGTCGCGGTGTCCGCAACGGTGCAGGACGGTGAGAAATGGCGGCTGAAATCGGTCAATTCGCCCTGATCATGGCGCTGTGCGCAGCGCTCATTCAGGGCGTGTTTCCCTTCCTTGGTGCGCTGAGGCGTGACGAGGGGCTGGCGGCGATCGGGCGGTCGGCGGCGCTGGCTCAGGGTATGCTGATAGCGATCGCCTTCGCCGGCCTGATGGTATCGCACGCGATTTCCGATTTTACGGTCGTCAATGTTGTCGAGAATTCCCACTCGGCAAAGCCATTCGCCTATAAACTCTCCGGCGTCTGGGGCAATCATGAAGGCTCGATGCTGCTCTGGGCGCTGATTCTCGCGGGCTACGGCGCCGCGGTCGCCATCGCCGGCTATCATCAGTCGAAATCGTATCTCACCTCCAATGCGCTCGCCGTTCAGGGGCTGGTGGCGGCGGCGTTCATCGCCTTCATCCTGTTCACGTCAAATCCGTTCGCCAGATCTTTCCCCGCGCCGGCCGACGGATTGGATCTCAATCCGCTCCTTCAAGACCCAGGTCTCGCGATCCATCCGCCGTTTCTTTATCTCGGCTATGTCGGGTTCTCGATCACCTTCGCCTATGCGATCGCAGGGCTTTTGCAAAAGCGCGTCGACGCGGATTGGGCGAAAACGGTGCGCCCGTGGGCGCTCGCCGCGTGGGTGTTTTTGACTGTCGGTATCGCGCTCGGCTCCTGGTGGGCATATTATGAGCTTGGTTGGGGCGGCTTCTGGGCGTGGGACCCTGTCGAAAACGCTTCCTTCATGCCATGGCTTGCGGGCACGGCGTTTCTGCATTCGGTGCGCGTCGTGGAAAAACGCGGGGCGCTGAAAGTCTGGACCGTGCTGCTCGCGATACTCGCTTTTTCCCTGAGCCTGATCGGCACCTTCCTCGTCAGGTCGGGCGTTTTGACCTCGGTGCATGCATTTGCGGTCGATCCGGCGCGCGGCGTGTTCATTCTAGGCATTCTCGCGGCGGTTATCGGCGGATCGCTGACCTTGTTTGCGTTTCGGGCCGGGATGCTGAAATCGGAGGCGGCGTTCGATCCCGTCAGCCGCGAAGGCGCGATCCTTTTGAACAACGTCTTTCTGGTGACCGCGTGCGGCACCGTCTTTATCGGGACGTTTTATCCCTTGTTCGTCGACGTGGTGAGCGGTGAGCGGCTTTCGGTTGGTCCGCCGTTTTTCAACGCGACGTTTTTGCCGCTGATGGCGCTTATGCTGGCGTTGCTAGCGCCGGGCGCTGCGCTCGCGTGGAAACGCGCCGAGCTGAAAGCGAGCGTGATGCGGCTGTGGCCGGCGTTGCTGGCGGGCGCCGCCGCTGCTGTGCTTGCGGCATGGATGACCTGGCCAAAGCCCATCGCCGCAGCGTTCGGCGCGGGCCTTGCAATCTGGGTGGTCGGGGCGACGCTGATGGATGTCGCGATGCGCACCAAAAGTTTTTCGCTGCCGGCGCGCGACGTCTTCGCCCGCGCGGCCGGATTGCCGCGCTCTTATGTCGGCATGACCATCGCCCATCTCGGCATCGCCATCGTCGCGCTCGGCGTGCTCGGCGCCGGCGTCTGGCGGACGGAATCCGTCGCGCTCATGCACAAGGGCGACTCGATCCAGTTCGGCGTCTATACGGCGCGGCTCATTGATGTCGAAGAACTCAATGGCGCCAATTACGTCGCCGAACGCGCGAAATTCGCAATTGAAAAACGCGGCCGACCGCTCGGCGACATGGCGGCGGAGCGCCGGTATTATCCGGTGCGCGGCATGCAGACGACGGAAGCGGCGATCCGGACGACGATCGCCGGCGATCTCTACCTGACGCTCGGCGAACAGGCCTCGCAAGGCGCGTGGGCGGTGCGCGCTTATTACAATCCGCTCGTCCTCTGGCTATGGGTCGGCGCCGGAATCCTCGCCATCGGCGGGATTGTCGCCGCCAGTGAAAGTTCGGTGCGCGCCGGAAAGCGCATCCCGGCGCCTAAGGGCGTCAAAGCGGCGGGAGCGGCCTAGAATGAAAAGGCTGATCCTGTTGGCGCCGCTCACCTTGTTCGTCGTTCTTGGCGGCTATTTCGCAATCGGCCTGACGCGCGATCCCGCCCGCATCCCCTCCGTCCTGATCGACAGGCCGCTTCCGGAATTCGACCTGCCGCCGATTGAGGGTTTTGAAAAGGGGTTCGCCTCGGACGATCTTCGAGGTGAGGTGGCGCTGATCAACGTCTTTGGTTCATGGTGCGAGAGCTGCGTCATCGAGCATCCGATGCTGATGGAGATCGCGGCGAACGAAGACGTGCTGATCGCGGGCCTCGACTGGAAGGATCCAAATGGCGGCGGCGCGCGCTGGCTGGAGAAAAACGGCAATCCTTACGCGCTGGTCGGCGATGACGCGCAGGGACGCACCGCGATTGATCTAGGCGTCACCGGCGCGCCCGAGACTTTTGTCGTCGATAGGTCAGGCCGTATTCGCTACAAGCATATCGGGCCGATTACGCCGCAAGTCTGGCGGGAGACGCTGAAGCCGTTGGTTGAAAAGCTGAAAGAAGAGGGAGAAGCGTCGCGTGGCTAGGATCGTCGCGATTTTGATGCTGGCGTTCGGCGTCGCATTCGCGATTGCGCCCCGCGCGGTCGCGGTCGAGCCGGACGAAGTGCTGGCCGACCCGGCGCTTGAAGCGCGGGCGCGCGACATCAGCCGGCAATTGCGCTGCGTCGTTTGTCAGAGCCAGAGCATCGACGATTCAAACGCGCCGCTCGCCAAGGATATGCGCCTCATCGTGCGCGAACGTCTGGTCGCCGGCGACAGCAACGAAGAAGTATACGCCTATCTGGTCGAGCGGTATGGCGACTATGTTTTGCTAAATCCGCCGATACAGAAAAATACGATTGTGTTATGGGCGGCTCCTCTAGTCATTTTTTTGGGAGCCGGCGCGTCGGCCGCCTTCTATCTCGCAAACATGCGGCGTGAAACAGAAAAAGCGGCGGCCGCCGCCGCCGAACGTGACGAAACGACAGCTTAGCGCATGATGATTTTCTGGATTGTGGTTCTTGTCATCGCTGTTGCGACGGTTGCGATCATCGGGGCGCCGCTGGTGTTTGGCGCCTCGGCGAAAGCGGCCGCACCGGATGATTTGCAATCGCGGGTCGATGCGATTGATCGCGATCTCGAATTCGGGTTGATCGACGATGGAGCGGCGCGTGAAGCGCAGCGCGACGCTCACGCCGCAGCCCCAATGGATGCGGCGACGTCCGGTAAAATCGCCAGGATCGAGCGGTTTGTCGCCTTTCTCTCTCTTGGCGCGGCGCCGCTCGTGGCGGTGTTGCTCTATCTCAATCTGGGATCGCCGCAATTGCTCGGCGACGAGGCTAAAAGCCCGGCGGCGGAACACACCGCCGGCGGCGAGCTTGCGGCGCTTGAAGCGCGCGCCGCCGCTGCGCCCGATGATTTTGACGCCTTGATGGTGCTCGGCGACGCTTATGCGTCGGCGAACCGCGCCGCCGACTCCGCGCGCGCCTATGCTAAGGCCTCAGCGCTGAGACCCGGCGACGCAACAGCGCATGCCTCTTACGGCGAAGCTCTGGTGTTGCAGGCCGGCGGCGCGGTCACCGCGGAGGCGCGCGAAGCGTTTGCCGCCGCGATCAGGATCGCCCCTACCGATCCGCGCGCGCGATATTATCTCGCGGAAGCGCGCTATCAGGTTGGCGCAATTGATGAAGCGGTTCGCGCTTGGGCGGCGCTGCTTGATGATGCGCCGGCGGGTGCGCCGTGGTTCAGCGCGGTCGCCGCGCGTCTCAAAGCGGCGGCGATGGAGGGCAATATCGCGCTTGGGGGACTCGGCCTCAGCGACGCGACCCTGCGGCGGCTCGCCGGACTCTCAGATGCAGGCGCGGCGCCAGCGCAAACATTCGAAGCGGCGATAGAACGCATCAAGGACGGCTCTGCCGCCTATGAGGACTGGATCGCCGCTGCTGCCGGTTATGCTGAACGCAAGGACGCCGACCGCGCGAGCGAGGTTCTTCAGCGCGCCGAGAAAAATTATGGAAATGCGCCGTTCGTTCTTGCCGAGATCAAAAAGGCGCAGGCGCAGTTGGCGGCCGGCCAGCCGATAACTCTCGCTGGCGATCCGTCGGCAGGTTCAACAGGCGGCGGTGCGCCTCATTCCGAACAGGCGGCGGCGATCGCGGCGTTACCGGAAGCGGAGCGCCGTCAGATGATCGAGAGCATGGTCGACGGGCTTGCCGACCGGATGACGAAAGAGCCGGATAATCTCGAAGGCTGGCGCATGCTCGCCCGATCTTATCGCGTGCTCGGCCGACCGGACGAAAGCGCAAAGGCATGGCGGGAATTGTTGGGCCGGACGGAGGGCGAGGCGGACGACTGGCGAGGACTCGTTCTCGCCTTGCTGGAGCAAAGGCCGCAGGGTGACACCGCGATCAGCCCCGAGTTGCAGCGCGCGCTGGAAAAATTACAGGCGTTTGAAGCGGACAATCCGCTGGCGCTTTTCAACCTCGGTTACGCCGCCTTTGACCGCGGCGACAAGGCGCAAGCGCTGGCGCTCTGGACGCGGCTGCGGGAGATGTTGCCGCCCGACTCGCCGCTGTCGTCGACCCTCGATCGGCTGATCGGGGAAGCGCAATCGGGATGATCGGTCCAGGCGGATTGGGCGGACGCGCCTAGCGCGGATGCATCCGACGCATCAGCGGCGCTAATGGCGTCTATTAGCCCGCGTCAATTGCCACTTGGTTCGAACCCGGCCTAACCTGCGGCGCCGTTGAAGCCGCGAAGCAGAAAGCCGCATGAAGATCCAAAGCGCGAAAGTCATCGTCACCTGTCCCGGCCGTAATTTCGTTACGCTGAAGATTATGACTGATGACGGCGTCTACGGCCTCGGCGACGCGACGCTGAACGGGCGCGAACTCGCGGTCGCGGCTTATTTGCAAGAGCATCTCGTTCCTTGTCTGGTCGGGCGCGATCCGCACCGGATCGAGGACATCTGGCAATATTTCTATCGTGGGGCCTATTGGCGGCGCGGACCGGTCACCATGTCGGCGATCGCCGCCGTCGATACCGCCCTTTGGGATATCAAGGCGAAACTCGCCGGGATGCCGCTTTATCAATTGCTCGGCGGCAAGAGCCGCGCCGGCGTCATGGTGTACGGTCATGCGAACGGACGCGACATTTCGGAAACTTCGGACGAAGTCGCGAAATATGTCGATCTCGGCTACAAGGCGATCCGCGCGCAATCGGGCGTTCCAGGGCTCGCCTCGACCTATGGCGTCTCTAGAGACAAGATGTATTACGAGCCGGCGGATGCGTACCTGCCCAGCGAAAACATCTGGTCGACGGAGAAATATCTCGATCACGCGCCGCAACTCTTCGAAAAGCTGCGCGCGCGTTTTGGGTTCGGCCCGCATCTGTTGCATGACGTTCACCATCGCCTGACGCCGATTGAAGCGGCGCGCCTTGGCAAAGCGTTCGAGCCCTACCGTCTCTTCTGGATGGAGGATGCAACCCCCGCCGAGAACCAGGAAAATTTCCGCCTGATCCGCCGTCATACGACGACGCCGCTCGCCGTCGGCGAGGTCTTCAACACGATCTTCGACTGCCAGACGCTGATCACCGAGCAATTGATCGATTACATCCGGACGACCGTCGTTCACGCCGGCGGCATCACCCACCTTCGCCGAATTTTCGATTTCGCCAGCCTTTATAATGTGCGCAGCGGTTGTCACGGCGCGACCGACCTGTCGCCGATTTGCATGGGTGCGTCGCTTCATCTTGGCGTCGCGATTCCGAATTTCGGCGTGCAGGAATATATGCGCCACACGACAGAAACGGACGAGGTGTTCCCGCACGCCTATTCGTTCGACAAGGGATATCTCTATCCGGGAGATGCGCCTGGTCACGGGGTTGATATCGACGAGAAACTGGCGGCGAAATTTCCCTACGCCGCGGCATTTCTTCCGGTAAACCGGCTCGAAGACGGCTCAATGTGGAATTGGTGAGGCGAATCTGATGGCGGATCGACATGCCTTTTGACGCCGCCGCGCCGATGATCGGGCCGAACGACATTTTCGCTCTTTCGGCGGTGATGACGAGCCTTGCCTTTCTCGGCGTCTGGCTCGACGGCACCTGGCTCGGCAAACGGACATCCGGCGTCGTTTGGGTGATCGTGATCGGCACGGCGCTGGCCAATTTTCATTTCATCCCGCTTAAATCGCCCGTCTATGATTTTATCGGCGCCTATTTCGTGCCGCTTTCAATTCCCCTCTTATTGTTCAAGGCGGATCTGAAACGTGTTGTCCAGGACGGCGGTCCGGTCATGCTCGCCTTCGCAGTCGCCAGCATCGGCGTTTTTATCGGCGCGGTGCTCGGTTATTTTATTTTCGATCTCGGAGAGATCGGACCGAAGGTCGCCGGCGTCTACGCTGCCGGCTGGATCGGCGGTTCCGTCAATTTCGTGGCCGTGGCGAAGGCGGTGGAGCTGACACCCGAACAATTCGCGACCGCCATCAGCGCCTCGGCCGGCGTCAGCATCGCCGGCCTTATGATCCTTTTGGCGCTTCCCTCGATTCCGTTGATCCGGCGGCTAGTTCCATCGAAGGTCATCGAGGAGACGGAAAGCGCGCCGCAGGAAAGCGTCGATGAAGCCGCCGGCGTCCGGTTCAGGCTGCCGCATGTCGCCGGCGCCATCGCCGCCAGTTTCGTCATCTGCGCTCTCTCCGGGATTATCGCCGCATCGCTCGGGATCGACCGATATTCGATCATGATCGTCACCTTGCTGGCGATCGTCGTGGCGAATATTTTTCCGCGCACGCTGAAGCGGCTGGAAGGCGATTTCGAACTCGGCGTCTATGCGATGTATCTCTTCTTCGCATCGATCGGCGCAAGCTCTGACGCGGTCTCTTTCATCCAGTCGGCGCCGATCCTGCTCGTCTACGGGCTCTTTATCCTGGCGATTTTCCTTGTGTTTTTCCTGACGGCCGCGCGCCTTCTCAAGATTGACCTTGCCTACGCCGTCATCGGCGCGTCTTCGGCGTTTGTCGGAGCGGCGCCGGCGGCGGCGGTGGCGTCCGCCCACGGATGGAAGGACCTCGTTACGCCCGGCGTCATGTGCGGCATTCTCGGCTATGTCATCGCGACCTTCATCGGCGTCGGCCTTTCCGGTCTGCTCGGCGGCATCAACTGATCCGGCGCTAGCGTTAAACGCCCTTGCAGCGCCTCAAGGCGCATCTTCGCCGTCGCGCCACCATTGAAGACCCGAAGCATCGAGCGCGAGCTGACGGCGCGCGTCATCGGAAAGCGTTGGAAGCAGCGACGCGATTTTTTTCGCTTGTGCGCCGACCGGTCGCCTCAGGGGGCCGCCGCGATTTTCGATGATCCCCCAAATTTCCGCCGCGATCTCATCGGCGCCGGCGCCCCCCCGCCGGCTCTCCGCCCGGTTGCGGAGAAAGGCGTTGAACGCGCCGTAAGCGCCGGCAAGGTCGCCGGGCGCCGGCGGCGCCGCTTCAAGCAGCGGCGTGTCGACGCCGCCGGGTTCGACAAGGACCACCTCAACGCCGAACTGTGCGACTTCAGGCGCCAGCGCTTCGCAGGCGCCCTCAAGTGCGAACTTGCTGGCGGCATAGGCGCTGTCGCCGGGCAGGCCGACGAGGCCCGACAGGGATGAAATGACAATCACAAGGCCGCTTCTCGCCGCGCGCATTTCCGGCAAAACCGCCTTGATGGTGCGGACGACCCCGTAAAAATTGACGTCCATCACCCGGTGAAACTCTT
>MEMM01000043.1 GCA_001767925.1 Alphaproteobacteria bacterium RIFCSPHIGHO2_12_FULL_63_12 | reverse complement strand
AGTCCGGCACTGGATCGATGGGTTCATGCAGAGAGGGCGGCTTCTTCGACGGCGCCCAGATCGGTCCGCCGAGGCTGAAGAGCGTCTTGATGCCCTTCCGCGTGAACCAGAGGTCCCAGTCCGCGAATTCAGCATCCTCGACCTTGATCTCGATCATCTCGGAGATCTCGCGAGGCAGCGGCACCGGTCCCATGGTGAGGCGCACCGTGCCGACGCCTCGGTCGGCGAGGAGCTCGGCGATCGGCGCGTTCGGCTGATAGACCCGCCAGAACCACGCGGCGCCGCGTATCTCGACCGAGACCGGTTCGATCAGCGCGTAGCCTTTCCAGTTCATCGAAAGCGAAGGCGGGTGCTTTGCCGGGAGGAATATCCATTCCGTCCGGTCGGGCATCGGAAGATCGAAGCCGAGGCGCTTGCAGTGCTCGCGCCAGGCGATGTGTTCGGGGGAGCCGACTTCGACGGCAACGAGGGCGGCTTCCTCGCTTTCCGACACTGCGGCCGAAGCTTGGATTTCCGCACCGCTCCTGATCCAGGAGAGTGTGTTGGCCACCGGCTTGCCGTCGCGGTACTGGCGCGCGAACAGCGCCCAGGCCGCGCGGGAATAGGCGCGGATCATGACGCGCTCGGTATCTTCGGACACCGCGGCATTCGAAGGGCGAGGAAACCGTCGCCAGTCCTTGTTTTCGAGATAGGTCGCCAGAGCAAGCGCACCGCGGCGCTCCGCGCGCCAGGCGCCGACGACACGCGCCAGAGCACTCTTTGCGGCCCCGCGCTCAGCCTTCGGTATGCCATCCCACACCCGCCGCGCCTTGACGACGCTGCCGACGGCACCGCGCGGATACGCGGCAACCAGCGCCTCGAAATCGGCGTCCGGAGCGTCGTCTTGTGGCTGAGGTGGGAGGAACTCGATCATGCCGCAGCGGCGTCCTTTTCTGCCGTAGCAGCGAGGAAGGTGAGCCTGCTGGCTTGGTTTTCGAGCGGCTCCATGATCGCCCGCGCCAGCCGGATCAACTGCACCGGCTTCGGCACGAACAGCGGATTGTCGCCTTCGAAGAGCGCCGCGCCCCTGATCCACCGCATCGCAGCCGCCTCGACGGCCCACGCCGGTATGTCGGCGAGCGCGTCGAGATACACGCCAGAGCGGATTTCAGCGAAGCTTTCCGGGATCACCGGATTGCCGAGCGCCGACTGCAGGCGAACGATGCTCGTCGCCCGCGCTGCATCCTCACCGCCGTCAGTGCTCAGCGCTGCCGCGAGTTCGCCCAACCTCGTGGTAATCCACGTCAATTGTTCCATCGTCAGCGCCCTGTCGCCCATCAGAATCGGCGTCCCGTTCCGTGAGCCCATGGCGGCGAGCAAGGGCGCGGCCCATGGCGGTAGCGTTAATCTCGACCGAGGATCGGACCGGACTTCCCGGCGCGTGATTTCCGTTGGCTTTTGCGGGTGAAACTGGAGCTGGTTCATCGCTAAATCGATCCTGGTTGAGGAAGGTCGCAGGGTTGAGCCACGGGCGATCCGGCGGCTTCTCGCGGATGTAGCGGTCTAGGCCGGCGATGATCGTGTCGAGGGCTGCGCGTCGTCGGGCGGCGATGAATGCCGCGAGCGCCTTGGGGCGGCCGACCTTGTGCGGGTACGGTGGCCAGAAGTTCATCGTGAATTCGAGACGAGCCGCGGATTCGTTCGCGCGCGGCTTTGTGTCTGTTTCAGATTCAGAATCCTTCTTCTCTACATCTACAGACACATAGCGTTCTGTTGACCCTTGTGATGAAGACGTGTTCAACACTTGTTCATCAGATGCGGATCGTGTGCTGCGTCGCGCGGCGGCGGACGCCCTGCCGGCCTCGCTACGTTTGTTCATCACATGTTCCGCATGTGTTAGTTCATCGTCGATACGTTTGTGCGACCAGTCGACGCCGAACAATTCGACTAGCGTCGGCCTGACGTCGCGCCACTCGGCGGCGGTCATGCGGCAGATGCGGGCGAGCTTCTGGTCCTCGATTGGCAACCCGCCGTTCTGCCAGTAGTGCATGATCAGAAGCATGTATGCGCCGTGCTCGACCGTGCTCAGGTGCCCGGTGTCGGCGAGATAATCCGCTACGTAGAACGGCATCCAGCGGCGCTTGCTCATCCCGCCCCTCCCGCTACAGGGGTGGAGTCGGGAAGGGGCACAGCTGACGGTTCTCGCGTCCCTTCGACACCGGCGAAAAGCGGGACATCCGCCTTGATCCGATGTTCGGCGACGGTCGAGTAGTCTGGGTCAGCCTCTATCAGAATTGCCGATCGTCCGAGAAGTTTTGCCGCAACGCCTGTGGTTCCAGAGCCTGCCATCGGGTCGAGAACAAGACCTCCTGCCGGGCATGAATATTCGATCAGTGGAAGGATGATTGCGGTCGGTTTTTGCGTTGGATGTTCGGCGCGCCCATGTTCAGACCGACAGAACATGACCGAGCGCATGAGCCGCGGGCCGCCATCCTCGGAACGGTATGACGAGCTGTCAATCGCGCCCCACTGAGGCGGGCGCTGCTTCCGGCGCACCGTGCGCGCGGTGGCGTCCTGAGTGAACAGCGGAGCCTTGAACACGCCCTGCCACGGCGCGTCTGAGCGGTAGAATTGGACAGCCTGCTCATGCACGCGGCGAAAGCGATCGGCAAAAGCGTTGCTGCCGTTGTGCTTCTCCCAAATCACGTCCTGAGCAATCGACCAGCCGTCAAATTCGGCCACGCGATCCATGAACATCCGTAGATTGCCGAAGACCCACATAGAGCCGGTCGGCTTCAGGACGCGGTGCACCTGCAGCGGCCATCCTTCCGGCCACCGATCCCATGCGAGGCTCGTCTGGCCATATGGCGGATCGGCAACGACGAGATCGACCGAGGCGTCCGCCACCCCAAGGAGCACTTCACGACAATCGCCGGTGATTATCTGGACCGTCATGACGCCAGCCAATCGTTAGCGGCCGCTCGCGCTTCCTCGAGTCCGCAGTCACAAGCCTGTCCGAGCGGAGAATGACAATCGCTCGTGTGAGCCCCGAACTTCAGGATTGCCCGATTCAGCTTGGTGATCTCGTTGTGTCGCCACATGACTTCTCGGGCGAGATCGTCCTTCCGCTTGTTCATGAGCGAGCGGTGGGAGATCGGAGTCGTGGTTTCGAAGACGCTCATGCCGACGCCCCCGCATAGATGCCCGGCGCAACGCGCGGGAATTCGCCGCGCTTCAATGTCTGGCGAAGCTTCTCGCGCCAATGCCTCTTGCCCTTCACCTTCGGATGGCCGGCAACGGCTCGGTAGAGATCGGAGAGCGCGACCGGTCCGCCGGCGGCGCGGAGGACGTCAGCGATGAGATCGCGCCAGCTCGGCTCAATCGCCGCGACGAGGATGCCGCGCGGCAGGCGGAGCGGCACGAAGGCGCCGTCAATCCCGCAGGCCGCGAGAATGTCGGCGTCCTCGAAGCCGAAGGCGCAGAGCACGACCGGCGCGCCCGAGTTCGCCGGCTTGCCGTAATGCTTCGAGCGCGGGTCGGTGATCCGCATCAGGTCGCCGTCAGGCGTGTTGAAGGTCACCCGGCCGGCGAGAAAGAGGAGCGCCGACGCCCTCTCCCAGATCGGTGCAAACCATTCCGTCTCGGTCCGGACATGGACGAGCGCCGTGCCGCGGCCATGCGCGACCAGCCGGCGGATGAAGAAGCCGATCTGATAGCGATGGAATGGGGCGTTGCAAAACACTCGCCCGAACCATGGCAGCGACAGTCCATCATCGGCCTCGGTATAGGTGACGTCGGCGCAGTCCCATGGGCGGGGATCGTTGCCGCAGGGATCAAGGTCGAAGCGCCCGAGCGGGTCGAGGATTGACCGGGGTGTGATCGCCACCTGACTCTTGCCGATCGTGCGCTGATGGCTCCCAAGCGTCATGCCGCGGCCTCGTCTTGATCGATCTGCTCGACGGGCTTGTTACGCCGCGGCGCGGCGTCGGCCATGATGGCGCCGACGCAGGCGCGCATCTTGGCGACCGAGACGGCATTGCCTATCTGTTTGACCTTCTCGGTCTTCGTGCCGGCAAATTCGTAAGGCACGTCCTCACTGTTGAAGCCCATCGCTGCTGCGAGTTCGTGCGGCTCCAGCATCCGGAAGAGGATGTCGTATTCCTCCGTTCCCTCGATCAGGTTGACATGACCGGTCGCCGCGATGGTCGGCGTAGGCTCCTCGACGGAATGGACGCGGGGCGCCTGCGTGGGGCGCTCGCCGAACTGTGCGGCGATGAAGGCCAAGTCGCCGCGGTTCGCGCCGGTGACAGTCGGCAACGGGTCCTGACTCGCGTCGCGGACTCGGTCGCTTTTATCGTGATGCATGACCGGCATGACGATGGCGAACTCGCCGCCCTTGGCGGTCGTCATGGTCGGCACGGGCTCTTCGACGCTGCGAGGCCCAGGCCCACCATTACCGTTCGTCACCGGCACCACTATGCCGAACCGCGCCTTGGCGGCGGCTGTGGGCAACGGCTCTTCTGCGCTGCTGCAGGTCTCGCCCGAGCCGGAGCCGTAGTAGGGCGAGATCAGGACGTGCGACTGCTTCGCCACCTGCGTCGGCGTCGGCTCGTCGACTGAGCGCGGTGCGCCCTCGCCATGGCGCGACAGGACAAAGGGCTCGACGAGATAGCCGGCACCTCGGCAGTTCGCCGTCGGCGCCGGATGCTCGACGGAATGCGCCCGCGTCTCGCCATAGCCTTCGCCGTGCCGGTTGAGAATGAACGGCTCGACCAGCATCGGCCGCGCGCACCCGACATGATGGTCGGCGGCGGCGCCTCCCGTCGTGATCGTTGGCAACGGCTCTTTCGTGCTGCGGGACGGGCCTTGACCCGTCGGAAGGATCAGCGGCTCGGCGAGCCAGACGCCGCCCTTCGTGTCGAGCGTCGGCACCGGGTCGGTGGAGACGCCCTTCGCCTTGTTGCCCTTGCGGCCGTTGACGATCACCGGTTCGACGACCGCGACGCCACCGCCAGGCGCCGTCGTCATGCAGGGGACCGGCGACGACGCCGGATCCTTGGCGATGTTGTTCGTCCGATTCGCGACCATGATCGGCTGCGCCAACCCGATATGCGTCCCATTCGCGGCGATCGTCGGCAGTGGCCCATCGACGCTCTGTCCGGCCATGTGGTTGCGCAGGATGACGAGAAACGGCTCCGGCCATTTGAACTTCACGGCGCCGGCATAGATTCGCGCCAGCGTCTTCGGCGCGAGCGGCTTCTTTCTTCCGAAGATCGACTTCCCCTTGAGCGACCAGTCGATGATCTCGCGCGCCGGCCGCCATGGCTTCAGGCCGGGGAAGAGCTCGAGCTTCCCATCCTCCCGCTTGCGATGCGTCGCGATGGGCCAGGAGATCGAACGCCTATCGTTCCGCATCATTAAGATGAAGCGTTGGCGCGTCGTCGCGTCGCCGTAGTCGGCAGCGTTGAGCTTCCGCCACTCTGGATCGTAGCCGAGCCGGCGGATCGTCTCGATCCATGCCCGGAAATATTCGCCCTTGCGAGATGGGATCGGCTTGCCGGTGCGCGGGTCGACCGGGCCCCAGCCGCAAAACTCCCAGACGTTCTCGATGATGCCGCGCTTGACGCGTAGCTCGGTCAGCCAGGTGATGATGTGCCAGGGGTCGGAGCGCTGCTGGTCTGATGTCGGCTTGCCGCCGCGCGCCACGCTGTGATGCGTGCAGGTCGGCGACGCCATTAGGAGGTCGAGATATCCTTCCGGCACGATCAGGTGCGGACGGACGGTCGCGATGTCCTGGCAGTAGTGGCGGGCTTCGGGATGGTTGCGCTTGTGGGTATCGATCGCGACAGGCCAATGATTGAGGCAGACCAGTTCCATCTCGAGGCCAAGCTCGGCAAGCGCGCGGGCGCATCCGGTCGACGAGCCGCCAGCGCCGCAGAGCAGATCGGCGACGAGGATTTTCCGAGTCACGCCACCACCTCCGCCTCGCGGAAAACCTTGGCGACGAACTGGCAGATACGGCCCGGCGAGACGTCCTTCCGACCATCCCAATCTCCGGGATAGTCAGGGCCCTTGCCGCGGGTGAGCGTGTGGAACGATACTTGTCCGACCGGCAGCTCGACGTAGAGAACCCATTTGTGATACTCGGCGCGCGGGTCTTCCTTCCAACCCCAGGTCAAGCCGAGCGAGGAATGCTCGAGGAGCACGTCGACGAGGTTGTCCATGCTCCACTGCTTGCGATCGTAGGCGGCGTCCCTGTATCCGCGGCCGCGATAGACCTTGGCGCGGGCAGAACACTTCTGGGCGCGGAAGAGATTCACGGCGACGATGCCGATCGGACCGAGAGCCTGCAGTTCGGCGTAGAGCGCCTTCGTGGCTTCGCCGTCCGAGCCTTCGTAGATGCCGGCGATGTTGATGAGATCGCGCGATGTCATGCCGCCCTCCCCCGGCTCAGGCCCTGGCGGTCGATCTCATCGGCAATCACGGCGTAGGGTCTCCGCATCAGTGCGGCGATCTTCGTCAGGCCAATATCCTGACGGGCGTAGTCGGCAAGACGGGATTTCTCGTCAGCGGAAAGGATGACGGGGGTGGGTGCGGGTTTCTTGCAATCTTCGCGCTTGGCGATAACGGTGTGTCTGCGCGTGATCTGCCTCGGGATGGCGACGCCAGCCTTCCTGGCGGTGATGATCCAGCACTTGATGGTTTCGTATGGCACGGACCGGTTGATCTCTTCATAGATCGATGCCGCCGGCATGCCGTCGAGAGCAAGCGCGACCACACGGTCCCGAACATGCTGAGCGACGGTCATAACGCCTGCTCCGTCGTAAGGCCTTGCGCCTTGGCGAGATCGCGAAGGCGGTTGACGGCATCTGCAGTTGCGCCTGCAGGGTCCTTGCGAAGCCTGCCGATGAACTCCTGCTCGTCTCGATCGCAGTCCTCGAGGCGGATGCCGTTGAGGATGTTGTGATCGCGCTTCGAAAGCTCGACGCGGAGGAGATGCTCGGGGATTTCGAGATCAGCGGACTCCGGCCCGACACTTTTCGGGCGAGCGGTGACCGGACCGGAGCCGCCGTTGTCTTCCAGGTCATGGCGGCCCGCGCCTGAGGCGTCGGCGCCGCTGTCAAGTGGTTCAATCGACTCGGCTGTTACTTCATGGGATCCTCCTTCGCTTGAAACAGGGCCCGAGCCCGCCGTCATGCCGCCTTCCGGTTGGGCAGCATCCCTCTCGGAAAGAGGGACGCTCATCGCCGCCGGGCCCGGATTCTCGTCGATCGGATACGTCCGACCGTTGACGATGAAGACTTGGAATTTCGTTTGCTTCGCATACTCGGCGGCGATGCGTTTCGCGCCGGCACGAACTTCGTCGATCGGCGGCTCGCCGGTGACGTTGAACTCGATCGAAGCTGGGACATCCCCGTGATGTAAGATCGGCGGGAGGAGGATCTCGCCGGCAGGCTTGATGGAGGCGGGGGCCGCGGCGGAAGCTCCGACGACTACTTTCTCTTTGCCATGCGGTTCTGATGCGGCTCCTGATGCCTCGTCGGTTACATGGCCGTCTCCTTCGATGAGCTCGCCGGTGTCGGGATCCTGGGGAACCCGCTTCGCGACCGGGTTCGCCGTAAAGCGCCTCGCGTCGTCCGGCCGCGTCAGCGCCTTGCGTTGGCCTGGCGGAATCCAGAAAAGCTGCGTCGGCCCGGCGTGATCCTCGAGCCAGATCACCCAGCAATAGGCGGTCAGCGTGTCGCCCTCTGGCTCCCAACGCCCCATGTGCAGCGGGATTCGTTCGGCGAACACGGCGACCATAGTCGGCGGGAACGGCGCGAACAGATCGTTGAAGCGATTGACGCCCTCGATCCACTGCCAGCGGACGAACATTGCGACGCCGACCCGCGCTAACCGGATGGCCTTCAGAGCGAATTCGGCGGCCTTGTTGAAGGGCGGGTTGCTGATGATGAGATCGGCGGCAGGCGCAGCGTCCTCGGCGAGGAAGTCGGCGACGTCGCCATAGCCATAGTCGAAAATGTCCGAGGCCGTGACCGACGCCGCGTATTCGCGCAGCACCTCGGCCATGTGCCCCTCACCGCAGGCGGGCTCAAGTATCTTGAGTCCAGCCAAGCGCACATTCAGCGCCGGCAGAACGACCTCGGCGAGAACGCGCGTGCCCCACGGAGGCGTCGGCGAATAGTCGAGCGACCCTGCCGGCTCCTTCCGATTGTGCATGGTCGCGCTCGGGCCGTCTGGCGGAGGCCTCAGCACATCGAAGGCATGCTTCTCGGGATGCTCTTCAAGGTGGCTTCGGACGCGGGCGGCCAACCGCTCGAATGCGTCCGGCTCGATCTTCGCCAGTTTCTGTGCGGTCGAAGACTCGTCCTTGGTGGTGTCCAATTCTTCGAGCGTCACTCGGCCTATTGGTCGTTGACCGTCGACCAATAGCTTTTTCGGGCCGGTGACGAGAATTCCCGACGCCCGCATCTCCGCCAGCAACTCGCCGCGGCGGCGCTGCGCCCGGATGCGAATCTCCGCTGCGTCGATTTCCATCTCGCGGTTTCGGGCGCGGCGGGCGTACTCGCGCACGGCGGCCGCCTTGTCTTCCCAGTCCCGGACCTCGTCGATGGTCCGAGCTTCGGCGAGCGCCTGGCGCGCGGCGTCATATTTGAGAAGAGCCGTCACAGATCGATGCCCTTCTCTATCTCGATCAAATGAATCCCGATGACCCGGATGGCCGTCGCCAGCCAGAGAGCGTCGGGATCGATGAACGGCACCGCGACGACAAGGGAACAATCTGGGTAAGAGCCCGCATACCGGCGCAACTGTGTGACCGCGGCAGCTATGTCCTCAGCCGAGCCAGACGCCTTGCATTCAATCACCAGCTTTGCCGTGATGTCGTAGATGTCGATCCGACCGCCGGCGCACGAGACCTGTTGCCTGACTTTGCGCCCCTTAGATCGCAAGTGCTCGGCTACCGGATTCTCGACGCGGTCCCGCTCCGGAGAGCGCGAGTGCCTACGATTTGCGAGTTGTTTCTCCCAGCGGCGACGGTCCTCGGTCCGCAAGAACCAATGGATGCTCTCGCGAAGATTCGGATCGAAAACCCGCAGCGCGACAAAGTCGTCGCCAACTTCGTCTCGCAACAACTCTGATCGGCTAACCCACTCGCCGCACGGAAATTCGTCGATCCACACCGTTTGATCATCACCGAAGTCGAAGGCCGGGGTGCCGCGCCGGTAAACGCCATCCCGGACAGCCAGGGCAACGAATTCTTCAGCGGCGTTGAGGATGCGATCCAAAGACGGCCCCATGCCGTCGCCGCGCTTCCTCCGCTCGCGTGCGGCTGCCCCCATACCGTCGACCTCTGTCTTGAACCGACGAGCGATATCTGCCTTCGGGGCTTCGCGCCCTTCCACCGAAAGCGGCGGCATGACCTGGTAGGGGGCGCCCGCCGTCATTGATAGGTGTCCGTGTCATATCGCGACCGCCGGGCATCGTGGCGCTGGTCTACGAGTTGCTTCACCTCGACGGCGTTGATCGTCGGCATCAGCAATTCAAGGGTCGGCATGGCTTCGAGGAATGTCTTCGCGGCAGCGGATTCCAAGCCGCTCGCGATGACCTCGGTTTGCGCGTCGAGGCTCAGCCGCTCAATCTTCGCCTTGGCCTCGATCATGATCGCCTCAATGCGCGACTTCGCGGCGCGCCTGAGTTCGACACGCCGGGTTTGCACCTCGTTCTGTCCGCGGCCGTGCAAGCCGAAGTGCAGTCCGGGTGCGAATTCCCGGGGAATGCCGAGCGCCTTACAGCGCTCCTCGATCTGCTCTTGCGCGGCCTTCACCGCCTCGGCGGCGACCTTCGTCGCTTCCTTCCAGACCGCGTCATCGTCGAACGCGTAAATCGTCGCCGACTGCGCATCGAAGTCCGCGAGCATGGCAGCGGCGCGCTCATCGGCTTGCATCTTCATCACGCGCTCGCGCTTGCGGATCAGCGATGAAAGCTCCATGCGCTCGCCCTTGGTCATGCCGCGTTCGGTCATTCGTCACCCGCCGGAATCATATTCAGCGCGTACAAATACAGGTCGAGCAGCGCCTCCTCTTCCTGTCGTTCAGCGGTATCCTTCTTGCGGATCCTGATGACCTGGCGGAGGGTCTTTACGTCGAACCCGTTGGCCTTGGCCTCGGCATAGACTTCCTTGATATCGCCGGCGATCGCCTGCTTTTCCTCCTCGAGCTTCTCGATCCGCTCGACGATGGCGCGGAGCTGGTCGCGGGCTATACTCGTTCCGGTGTTATCGCCGACCGTCACGACAGCCCCCTCTTGTCGACCGGCTCAAGCTGGCACCAGACGCCTTTGCCGCTATGGATGATCGGACCGCAGGCGAAGCCGGCCGTTTGCCAGAGGGCATACATGGCCTTCGCCCGCTGCTTCCAGGCATCGGTGGTCAGGCCGTCGCTGCCGATCTCCGACCAGTCGCCGACGCGCTCGGCGAGCTCGGCCGCAGCGGCGGCGGACTCCGGCAGCGCGAAAGTGGCTATGCGCTTGCCGCTTTTCAGGTGCGTTATCGACGAGAGTTCAAGCCATCCAAACTGGGTTTCCCCGTTGCCCTCGAAAATGCCGAACGATCCCTTGACCCAGCCGAACACGCCCTTGTCGTCGTCCGGCCCGGGCTCGATCGCCGATGTCTTGAAGCACGCCGCCGCCCATCCCTCGCCGATCGCCGTCGCCTCGGTCCGCCACCGCTCGATCGTCATGTCGTCGCCGGGGACCATTACGCCGCCTCCGCAATACGTTCGATTCCGTGTTCTGCGATCTCAGCCGCGGCCGCGCGTGGCATGATCGAGTCCGCTCGACGAGCGGCAAGCATGGAAAGAACGCCGGTCGCCCCGCTGAAAATCGCGCAGACGAAGAAGTCGGAGCCGATGCCCCAGCGCCCGGCTACCGCCATGCCGGCGACAAGCCAGACCGAGGCCGCTGTTCCCCAAAGCACTTGCTCGAGGTGGGCGCGCTGTCGCGGCGTGGTTCGGCGTCGACGGATCATGCCCCTGCCCTCGTCTCGATCGCGCGATCGATCAGCGCCCGCGTCTCAGGCTCGATGGCGCGGAGCGGGAATCCGAACAGCGACGCGGATGGCGTGAGGATGATCGGATCGGAGAAGCCGAGCGATCGGCGATGCTTGAGGCTGGCCATGCGCCGGGCACCGGTGATCTTGAATTGCTGTTGTGTCGAGGTGAGGCATGGCCGGGATTCGGACGGCCCGAGCCCGCGCGACGGAAGGCCGAGCAATTTCGCTCGCTGGTAGATGGAGACGGTCTGTCTGCCGAGATGGCGGGCGATGTCGGCGACCTCGGTCGAACTCCAAAGACGGCGGATGATACCGTCTTCCTCGTCGCTGAAGCGATTGCGGTGCGTCATGGTCAGACACCCCCAAGCTTGTCTTTGACGAGAGCAATCAGGGCGGAGACGGTCGAGGCCTTGACGAACTCCTCGTCCTCGAAAGCGTGGCCGAAGTCGATCTCGATCCGCATTTTGAGGTCGTAGATTTCGAGTGAATCGAGGCCAAGATCGGAGGAGAGGTAGGCGCCGTCGCCGACGAGATCGCCGTCGGTCATCGCAAGCACGATCGCGCGGACGCGCTCGGCGACGGTCTCCTGGCGGCGGTCATGGAAGATGCGGGAGACGCTCATGGGGACTCATCTCCGCTCAGATCGCGCGTCGGCCAGAAGGCGAGCCCGGCAAGGCCGAGAAGGATCAACAGGCAGAGCACGAGGAGGCCGATGGCGAGGATGGTCAATGTGGTCATGCCGCCTCCTGCGATGAGGCGCGGGCGGTCACATTGACCGACGCCGCCAGCGCTTCGGCGATGGCGCGGTCCATCGCCGTATCTCCCGGCACCTTGGCGAGGAGACGGCCGGAGCCGACCGAAACGATGCAGAGCTTCCGCCCGCCGTTCGGCTCCGACTCGACCGCCACGGGAGCGACCGTCGTCAGCGTCGCGGCGATGGCCGACCAATTCGGCGTCGTCATGCCATTGCCTCCGCATACTTCCGCGCGAGCTCCCGCAACTTCGCTTTGTGCGTGTCCGGAAGAGGCCCGCGCTCTCTGCGATGCAACTCCAAATGGCAAGAACGACAAAGCCACACGACATCCAGCGGCAGGTCGTAGTCTGGATGGTGCATCTCGGCTTTCGGCGCGGAGCAACTGGCACACGGCTCCGGCTTCAGGAGTCCAATACGCTTGCCCCATTGCGCCGTGCTTCGGGCGTTGTCCTTGCGCCTCTGTTCCGGCGTGAGCGTGTTCACCTTGCGCCACTCCCGCATGTAGGCGGCATGGCAGGCGCGGCAGTAGTGCTCGACAAGACGCTCGCGTTCGGCTCCACAAGCAGAGCACGGGCCGAAGTCGTGGCTCGCAATCACGCAGGAATCCTTTGTTTCAGGGGCGAAAACTCGTGAAACACTTTCGGCGCCGGGGGCGAGTCAGCGCAGACCGCCCACTCGTTCGGGTGATGCCGGAGAAATCGCGACAGGCGTAGGAAGCTTGAGACGTTGACGACCATGCCGTTGGACGCACGGCAGACCGTTGCCGCCGATGTGCCGGAAATCTGCGCCGCATCACGGACGGTGAGCCGATCGATCAGCAGCCGACCGCGCAGGCCAGTGGCAAAGAACGGCCACAAAATCGGACCGCGCCACGGCGGCGTCTGCGGCGAGGCCGGGTGTCCTGTGTCCGGATCTATCGACAAGGTGCCGGCGAGACGGAGCAGCGAGTCTGCGGGAACCGCCCGCCCGGCGGCCAACAGCCAGCCATATTGCGTGGGGACATTTACCCGCTTCGCAACATTTCCCGGCGT
>MEMM01000042.1:3178-7399 GCA_001767925.1 Alphaproteobacteria bacterium RIFCSPHIGHO2_12_FULL_63_12 | reverse complement strand
TCTTCCCTCCCTTGTAAAGGGAGGGCTTTCGAACCCGGCGGCTTTGCCGCCGGTCTTGTTCGAAAGGGAGGGTTCGGCGTGCGCGCCGCGCCAAGACGATGAACCTGTCATTCCGGGGCGCGACGAAGTGTAGGAGGGAAGAAAGAGCGGCGCCTTATCCCGCCGCGCCGATGCGGATTGATTTCGATTCGCTTTCGGTCAGCCCGAGATGGTCCGCGAGTTTCACCAGAAACGCCGTTTCGCGTTCGTTTTGATCGCCCGCCGAGACGACGGCCGCGGCGTAAAGCTCGGCGGCGTGATGCGGCGTCCTTGCGGCGGCGGCAAGGAGGCGCAGGGTTTCCGCTTCGGGGATTTCATTGGTGAGCATCGCGCGCTCGCCGGTCGTGAGGTCGGATTTCGCCATCGCGGCGTCGATCGTCTTTTGCTCATGCGCGTCGAGAACGCCGTCGGCATAGGCGGCGGCCAGCATGGCGCGCACGACAGCGAGCGCGAATTCCGGATCGGACGCATGATCGATCGGGAAGCCTGCGGCCTGCGCTTCCCTAACCGGATTGTCGCCGACGGTTTTTCCCTGACGCTCCATCCATGTCTTGTAGGCGAGCGCGCCGAGCCCGGCGACGACGCCGGTCTGCGCGATATCGCCGATGAGACGGCGTCCGCCGCGCGAGCCGAGAATGCCAAGCAGCAAAAGGCCGCCGGCGCCGGCGGCGACGGTGCGCGCCTTGGGATCGGTTTGCAGCCGCTCGCGCACATCGCTCGCGGCCTTCTTCGCCTTGTCGACGGCGCCCGAGGCCTCAAGCTCGCGCGCGGCGCGCTCCGCCTGCTGCTGGAGTTCGGTCAGAATTTTACGGGCGTCGAGCATGCGGGCTTCCCTTTCAATAATGCGGGAACCATGTGGGATCGGCGCGGGCGGATTGCAATCGCTGCATCCTTCGAGACGGTTCGCTCATCGTCAGATGAGCGGACCGTCTCGAAGGACACCAATGAGCTACTTTAGCGCGTCGAGATAACGGTCCGCCGCGGCGGCCGCCGCGGCAAGACCGTCGCCGGCGCTTTCGGCCGCGCGCAACGCCGAGGCGCGCTCGCTGGCGCGCGCCTCGGCGGCGATGCGGCTGGTCGCGTTGCGGCGGAGCGCGGTCACTTCGGCGTCATGAAGGCTGAGCGCCGGCGACAGGCGCAGTTTCGCCGCATCGGCTGCCGCGATGAAGTCGCGGTTGGCGCCGGCGACTGCGGCCAGTTTCGCCTCTGCCGCCTTGATCTCTTCCTCGCCGGTTTTCATCAGCGACAATTCTTCTTCGGCCTGGCGGAAATACCGCTCGCCCGCCGCCTTCACGGTGTCGACGGAGAGGCGGAAATCCTGCGCCGCGAGGGCGGCGTCCTGTCCGGCGGCGCGCGCCTGATCGAGCTGGCGCGCGAGCGCGGCGCCGTCAAGCTCCGCGATCGCGCCGAGCGCGGCGCCCGCATTGCGGATTTGCGCGCTCGCCTCAAGCGCGTCGGCGCGCGTTGTCGTCACGCGTTCGGCCAGCATGGTCTGCGCATCGACGCCGCGACGGTCGAGCGAGTCATTGACCGCGGTGGCGCATCCCGCAAGGGCGAGCGCGGCGGCGACAAGCAGCATACGCATGATAAGACTCCCGGTGGTTAGCGATATTGAACAAAATTGAGCGCAAGACCGGCGCGCGGCCAGCGGACTTTCGCAAGCCGACCGGTGCCGGACAAGGTGATAAAAGCATCGCGCCGGTCCGCGCCGCCAAAGCAGATATTCGTCGGGAAGAGATCGGGAAACGGCGTATGCTCGCTCCCGCCTTCCGGCGTGAAGGTGGTGACGCCGCCGTTCAACAGCGTCGCGACGCAAATATTGCCGCTTTCCTCGACCGCGAGGCTGTCGAGAAACTGATAGCCAGGCAAGGTCGCGACCGGACGGCCCGGCACGGGGATCGGCGTCGGCGCAATCTCCCCCGGCGCGGCGAGATCGAACGCGAGGAGGCGTGCGCAGAAGGTGTCGGCGACGTAAACGGTCCGCTCATCAGGCGACAGGCCGACGCCGTTGGCGGCAAAAATCGGAAACGCGGCTTCGACGATTTTCGACCCGTCCGGTCGCGCGTAGAAGAGGCCGCCAAGGTCGCGCGTGCGGCCATGGCCCTTGCCGTGGTCGGTGAACCAGAAGCCGCCGGTCCGGTCGAAGACGAGATCATTGGGCCCCGAAAGGCGTTGCCCGTCGACCTCCGTATACAGCGTTTCGACCTGTCCGGTTTTGAGATCGACCGCTTCGATCGAGCCGCCGCGATAGTCCGGCGGCGCGTCGCCGGAAATCGTCTGGCCGCCGATCTCCATCCATTCAAAGCCGCCATTGTTGCAGACGTAACAGCGCCCGTCCGGGCCGATCGCGGCGCCGTTCGGGCCGCCGGGCATCTCGGCGATGACTTCAATGCGGCCATCGGGAAAAACGCGGGTCAGGGTTTGCCGCTTGATCTCGACAAGGATGACCGAGCCGTCCGGCATGGCGATCGGCCCTTCCGGAAAGAGAAGGCCCTCCGCGACGATCTCGATTTCCATGCCAATTCCTTTTGAGCGGCGCATTGCCGCTGCCCCCGACGCAACCTACATTAGCCGTTCCCGCGCCGCCGGCAAACGCCCCGCGCCGCTTTACCTTAGGAGACCCCATGTCAGGCATGCTGATTTTCCTGATCGTCGTCGTCCTCATCGCGATTTTCGTCGTCGGCATCTATAACCGCATCGTCGGGCTCAATCAGCGCTGCGATCAGGCTTTCGCCGATATCGACGTCCAGCTGCGCCAGCGCCACGATCTCATCCCGAACCTTGTCGAGACGGTCAAAGGCTACGCCAGCCACGAACGCGGGACGCTGGACGCCGTGATCTCCGCGCGCAACGCGGCATCCTCGGCGCACGGTCCGGCCGCGCAGGCGCAGGCCGAAGGGCTGCTGAACGGCGCGCTCGGCAAACTGTTCGCGCTGGCTGAAGCCTATCCCGACCTCAAGGCGAACACGAATTTTCTCGAATTGCAGCGTGAGCTGTCTGATGTTGAAAACAAGCTCGCTGCGGCGCGCCGCTTCTTCAACAACTCGATCCAGGAATTCAACACCTCGATCCAGCAGATCCCTGGCAATTTCGTCGCGCCGCTCGGCGGCTTCAAGCAGCGGGAATTCTTCGAGCTTCCGGCGGACAGCCGCGCGGCGGTCGAAGCGGCGCCGGGCGTCAAGTTCTGACCAATCGCGCCTGACGACGGGCGCGCGGGAAGGCGCATGAAACGCATCGGCCTCATCGGCGGCGTCAGCCCAGAGTCGACCGAAGTTTACGTGCGCCTCTTCAACCGCGCAGCGCGGGCGCGCCTTGGCGGCGAGCATTCGGCGGCGTTCATCGTCTGGCATCTCGATTACGGCGAGATGATCCGGCATTACCACGCCAAAGACTGGCCGCGCTTCATCGGCGAGATCACGGCGGCGGGCGAGGGGCTAAAGCGCGCCGGCGCCGACGCCCTGATGATCGGCTCCAACACGACGCATCTTGCGGCTGACGCGCTCGCCGCGGCGACGGGCCTTCCTGTCATTCACCTCCTTGATGCGCTCGGCCGCGCGCTGGCCGGCGCGGGCGTGCGGCGGCCTTTATTGCTCGGCACGCCGGTCGTGATGTCGGGCGAGTTCTATCGCCCCGCGCTTGCGGCCCGCTATGACGGCGAGCCGGTCATTCCGACGGCGGACGAACAGCGCGAGATCGGCCGCATCATCCTCGATGAGCTGTGTCACGGCGTCGTTGCGCCGCAATCGAGGCGCGTGTTGCAGGCGGTGATCGACGCGCATCCAGACGCCGACGCCGTCATTCTCGGCTGCACCGAGCTTTGCCTCATCCTGTCGCAGGAGGATGCATTGCTGCCGGTGTTCGACACGACCGCGCTGCACGCGGCGGCGGGAATGGCGTTTGCGCTCGGCGGGGAGCCCTGAGCCATGGGCGCCTATGGCCTTGCGACGCATATCTGGAACAATAATTTCAAGTCGGCGCTGCTGCTCGCCGGATTCCCGGCGCTGCTGCTGATTTTGATGTATGCGCTCAATGTCGGTTATGTCGGCCTCTCTTATGATATCGAGAGCGTCGGCGACGGGCTGCGCCTCGCACTCCAAAATATGAACCGCACCTGGCCGTTCGTGTTTGTGGGCGCCGGCGTCTGGTTCGCGCTCGCGTGGCTGTTCCATCAGTCGCTGATCA
>MEMM01000042.1:0-3158 GCA_001767925.1 Alphaproteobacteria bacterium RIFCSPHIGHO2_12_FULL_63_12 | reverse complement strand
CCGGTGATGCGCGCGCAGGAGCCCGATCTCTACAACATGCTCGAAAATCTCTGCATTTCGCGCGGTATCCCGGCGCCCAAACTGCAGATCATCGAGACGCCCGCCCTCAACGCCTTCGCCAGCGGCGTCTCCGAGAAAAATTATGCGATCACGCTGACCCGCGGGATCGTCGAGGCGCTGGACCAGGCGGAGCTGGAAGCGGTGATGGCGCATGAGCTGACGCATATCCGCAACAAGGATGTGCGGCTTCTCATCATCGCGGTGATCTTCGTCGGCATTTTTTCATTCTTCGGAGAGATGGTCTTCCGCAACGTCTTTCGGACGGGCGTGAGGATCGGCGGCCATACATCGAGCCGGAAGGGCGACAGCCGGGGCGGCGGCGTCCTCATCTTGATCGCCATCGCGCTGGTCGCTCTCGCCTATGTTCTGGCGATGGTGATCCGCTTTTCGCTGTCGCAGAAGCGCGAATATCTCGCCGACGCCGGCGCGGTCGAGCTGACGAAAAACCCTGACGGCATGATTTCGGCGCTGAAAAAAATCTCCGGCCGGTCGGAGATCGACGCGCCCGGGGAGGTCAGGCAGATGATGCTCGATAATAGCGCGAATTTCGCCGGGATTTTCGCGACGCACCCGTCGATTGAAAAGCGGATCGCCGCTTTAGAAAAATATGCGGGCGGCGCCTGAGGCCTCATTCATACAGCAGCGCCGGCAGCCACGTCGCCATTTCGGGGACGAGCGCAAGGATGACCAGCGCCAAAATCTGGATGGCGATAAACGGCGCGACGCCGCGATAGATGTCGATCGTTTTCACTGACGGCGGCGCGACGCCGCGCAAGTAAAAGAGCGCGAAGCCGAAGGGCGGCGTCAGGAACGACGTTTGCAGGTTGACCGCCATCATCACGCCGAGCCAGACGGGATCGAGGCCGAGTTTCAGCAAGGACGGCGCGACCAAGGGCACGACGACCAGCGTGATCTCGATGAAGTCGAGGAAAAAGCCGAGCACGAACATCACCGCCATGACGCCGATCATCGCGCCGATAGCGCCGCCCGGCAGCGCGGCGAGCGCGCGGTGGATGGTCTCCTCGCCGCCGAGCCCGCGAAAGACGAGGGAGAACATCGCGGCGCCGATGAGAATCGTGAACACCATCGCTGTGATGCGCGCGGTCTGGTCGGCGATCGGGCGCAGCGCCTTTTCCCCGGCGAGGCGCGCGGCGCTGGCAATGACGCCGAGCGGGATCAGCGCGCAGAGCAGGAACGCCGCGATCATGCCGGCCCTGTCGGCGGCGGACGGCGCGGCGCGGCCGATCCTCAAATCGACGAAGGAGGTCAAAAGGAGCAGCAATGCGATCGCGGCGGCGGAAACCAGCACGGCGCCGCGCCCGCTGAATAGTCCGCCGGGCGCGGTGAGCCTTGCGCCGGCGATCAGCAACGCGCCGATGGCGCCGACGCTCGCGGCTTCTGTCGGCGTCGCGACGCCGGCGAGTATGGAGCCGAGCACGGCGATAATCAGCAGCAACGGCGCCGGCAGCGTCTTCATCGCCGCGCGCCAGACCTCGGCGGGGTTTCCAAGTTCGGCGGCCGGGATCGCCGGCGCCTTGCGGCCGTCGAAGATCGCGACCATCACCTGATAGACGAGATAAAGCCCGACCAGCATCAAACCGGGCAGCAACGCGCCGGCGAACAGATCGCCGACCGAAATCGCGCGCGGCGCAAAAACGCCCATCTCAAGCTGCGCCTTTTGGTAGGCGTTCGAGATGACGTCGCCGAGAAGGATAAGGACGATCGAGGGCGGGATGATCTGGCCGAGCGTTCCCGCCGCCGCAATCGACCCGCAGGCGAAGGCCGGGTCATATCCGCGCCGCAGCATCGTCGGCAGACTGAGCAAACCCATGGTGACGACCGTCGCGCCGACGATGCCGGTCGAGGCGGCGAGGAGCGCGCCGACAATCGTCACCGACAGCCCGAGCCCGCCGCGCAAGGAGCCGAACAGCTTCGCCATCTCGTCGAGCAATTCCTCGGCGATCTTCGCTTTTTCGAGGATGACGCCCATCAAGATGAACATCGGCACCGCAATCAGCGTCGTGTTGGCGACAGCGCCGTACATGCGTTGCGGCAGGGGCGTGATGTAGCCGATGTCGAAGACGCCGAAGGCGAGACCGAGCGCCGCGAAGAGAAGCGCGGTTCCCGCGAGGCTGAACGCCACCGGATAGCCGGCGAGGATCAGGACGCACAAGGTCGCGATCATCGCGACATCGAGCCACGGCGTCACGCCGCAGAGGCAAAATCCGTGCGCGCCGAAAATATCCATCGTCAGACGCTCCTCGATTTCAGCGTCTCGGCGGCGCGCCTCGCAACGACAAAGCCGGCGAGCGCCAGCAGCGTCAGATAGATCGGTATCAGCGTCTTGAGGAGAAAGACGCCCCTGATCCCGGATTGCTCCATCGAGCCTTCCCGCACCGCCCAGGAATTTCCGACATAGGGCCCCGCCGCCCACAGCGCGACAAAGCAAAATGGAAAGAGCAGCAGATAGGTTCCGGCGAGATCGACGAACGCTTTTTGATGCGGGCTCGCCTCGCGATAGAAGATGTCGACGCGCACATGATCGTCGGTGACGAGCGCATAGCCGCCGGCGAGCAGGAAGACCGAGCCATGCAGATAGGTGACGCTTTCCTGCATGGCGATGAAATTCAGTCCGAAGACGTAGCGCAAGATGACGATGCTGAACTGGACGGCCGCCATCGCCATCACGAGATACAGCGTCGTGCGTCCGGTGAAGCGCACGATTTTTTCAATCGGCGATGACAGTTGCGCCGCGAGCTTGCGCGCGCCCATCGTCTGAACGGCGGCGCCGATGACGACGATTCCGGCCGCCATCGTCGCAACCAGTCCCGCCGACCATATCGGGGGATTGAGATCGACGGCGAGAATAGCGAACGCCGTCGAGGCGGCGACGACGCCGATGACGATCGCCAGCCAGACCAGCGTTCCCCGCCCGCGTGCGAGCGAGGCGAGCGGCAGCATCATCAGCGGAAAGAAAACGCCCGCCGCGAGCCAGTTCAGCAAGTCGCCGAAGGTCGTCAGCATGGATTCGGACACTTCCGCTCGCCAGTTCAGCAAGTCGCCGAAGGTCGTCAGCATGGATTCGGACACTTCCGCTC